>NZ_JACJPL010000031.1:689256-1033884 GCF_014696065.1 Leptolyngbya sp. FACHB-261
CTTATCCTGCAAGACCTGGAGCGTGTGGCTGCACTGCCAACGGTAAGCGTAGGGATTCTGGCCCAGTTCTCGCAGTTGTTTGGCCTTCTCCAGGCGAGTGGCGCGGATTTTATCGAGAGCGGACTGATCTTCTGGTTGAGGCCGATCGGACATGACTCAAGGACTAACAGGCAATACCACAGTGTAACTTGGCACTAGAACGCAGCGCCTGTGAGCAAGGCTGATTCAGGCGCGGCACTGAACTACTGAACTCAATAGTGCAGATTCCGGTTAAGCACTAGTCAAGCAATAGAATCACCTCAGAATCACCCCAGCCGGGTACCGTCCAACCGGAGGTCTAGCGTCTATACTGTCGGCAACCAATCGACGCTGGGCTCAGGAATTGGCAACTGGGGAACGGGCGCAGATCTTTATTAGTTATCGACGCTCTGAGCCGGATCAGTCGGTGGCGTTGGCGGTTTATCAGGCGCTGGGTCAGGACCATGAGGTCTTTATTGACCAGACGATGACTGTGGGCACACGCTGGGCAGAACGCATTGAAGCGGAGATCCAACGCTCGGATTATCTAATTACGTTCATCTCGGCGCAGTCAGTGACTAGTGAGATGGTGGTGGCGGAGATTGAGAAAGCCCATCATCTCAGCAAGCAAACGGGCAAGCCGGGAATTTTGCCGGTGCGCTTGGCCTATACGGAGCCGTTGGTTTATCCGCTGAGCGCTTATTTGAACAGCATCAACTGGGCTTTCTGGAAGGATGAGCAGGATACACCACGACTGATTGCAGAATTGCAGCGGGCGATTGCTGGGGCAGGCTTGGCAGTTGGGGAACTGAACAGCCGCGCCGCTCAGCTTCCAGAAGGCGAGCCCCCAGAAGGCCAGCCCCCAGAAGGCCAACCAGACCTGGCGCGTCCCTTGCCCTCAGCTCAGCCGGTGTCGCTGGAGCTGCCGGAGGGGACGATGGATCCTGAATCGGCTTTCTATGTGGCGCGTCCGTCTGCGGATCCGTTGGCGCTGGAGACGATTGCGCAGCAGGGCGTGACGATCACGATCAAAGGCCCTCGGCAGATGGGCAAGAGTTCGCTGCTGATTCGCACGATTGGGGCGGCGGTTGAGGCGGGTAAGCGCGTGGCTTTCCTGGATTTTCAACTGTTTGACCAGGCGGCACTGGCAGATGCGGGCCTATTTTTTCGCCGCTTCTCCACTTGGCTAACTAGGAAGCTGAGACTTACCAACCGGATAGAGGAGTATTGGGCTTCGGGGTTGGGCCATAGTCAGTGCTGCACCGACTATCTGGAGTGTTACTTGCTGGAGGAGCTGGCTAGCCCATTGGTGCTGGCGATGGATGAGGTGGAGTCTGTACTTGATACAGACTTCCACACCGACTTTTTTGGCATGTTGCGGAGCTGGCACAACAACCGCGCCATTACTCCGATTTGGAAGCGATTGGATCTGGTGCTGGTGACTTCGACTGAGCCTTATCAGTTGATCGAGAACTTGAATCAGTCGCCCTTCAATGTAGGTCAGGTGATTGAACTGGAGGATTTCACGTTGGCGCAGGTGGCTGACCTTAATCTGCGGCATGGACAACCTCTGAACCTGGAACAGGAGCGGCAATTGATGACGCTGTTGGGCGGGCATCCCTATCTAGTGCGGCGGGCTCTGTACTTGGTAGCTAGTCAACAAATAACGGTGGCAGATCTGTTCACCAATGCCACAGCCGACCGGGGACCACTTGGCGATCACCTGAGCTATCACCTGTTCCGTCTGCACGAAAGAAGGGAGCTAGTACAGGGCTTGCTTCAGGTGATCCGTAACCAGACCTGCCCTGATGAGCGCGTGTTCTTCCGGCTGCGCGGGGCTGGCTTAGTACGTCGCCAGAACCAGCGAACCGTGCCGCGCTGTCAGTTGTACGCAGAGTATTTCCGGGAGCATCTGCGTGGGTAGTGGATCTCCGTCGCGCGAGGACTCAGCTCAGGCGGGAGGAGGACCCCCATCCCCCGCGACCCGCGAGCGGGGAGGAAGGGGAGATAAGGATCTAACTCCCCGTTTCCCCACACAAACCCAAATCAAAAACCAACCTCCGGCCCCCCTCTCCCCGCGGGGGAGGGGCTGGGGGAGGGGTCTCCACCTCATTAATGAGCCTCTGAGCTGCATTAATGAGGTTCTGAGCTTCATTCACGAGGCTTGGAGTTGCATTAATGGGGTTCCGAGGCTCATTCACGAGGTTCTGAGGCTCTCTAGAGAGGATCAAAGCCTCATTAATGAGGTTCTGAGGTTCATTAATGAGGTTCTGAGGTTCATTAATGAGGCTTGGAGCTTCATTCACGAGGCTCTGAGCTTCATGCGCGAGGTTTGGAGGCTCTTTAAAGAGGATCAGGAGCTTCATTCGTGAGGCTCGGAGCTGGATTGGGCAGGGTGAACGCTAGTGTGCTGGCCCTCGGAGAGTAGGGGTTGAGGAGAGGCAGATGACCCGAGCGAGTATCTACACAGTTGGCGGTACGGTGCAGGCGGGCAGTGGCATTTATATTCCGCGTCAGGCGGATGAGGAGCTGCTGAAGCTGTGCCGGGAAGGGGCGTTTGCCTATATCCTCACGGCTCGTCAGATGGGGAAGTCGAGCTTGATGGTGCGCACTGCGGAGCAGTTGGCCAAGGAGGGCATTCGCTCGGTGATTGTGGACCTTCAGAATTCGGGAGGGCAGATTACACCGGAACAGTGGTACCTCAATTTCGCGATGCGGCTGAAACGACAGCTCCGTTTCAAGGCTGATGTGTTGGCTTGGTGGCGGGAGCGAAGACATCTGAGTGTTTCCCAACGCTTAACACTATTTTTTGAGGAGGTGTTGCTGGCTGAGGTTGAGGAGCGGGTAGTAGTCTTTGTTGATGAGATTGACAGCACCCTCAGTCTTGACTTCACGGACGATTTTTTCACCGCTATTCGCTATCTCTACGTGGCACGAGCGCAGAATCTAGTCCTTAAGCGGCTCTCGTTTGTGCTGATTGGCGTAGCAACCCCCAGCGACTTAATACGCGACCCTTGGCGCACGCCCTTCAACGTTGGGCAACGGGTGGATCTAACCGATTTTAGCTTTGAGGAGGCGCTGCCTCTAGCGGCGGGGTTGGGGCTGGCGGAGACGGAGGCCAAGCGGGTGCTGGATTGGGTGCTGAAGTGGACGAATGGCCACCCCTATCTCACGCAACGGCTGTGTCGAGTGGTGGCAGAGGCAGGCCCCCCCGGCCCCCAATGCTGGGGGGAGAACGGAGGGAGGGTGTGGCTAATCGCCCAGTTTCAGGTGGAGCGAGAGGCTTGGTATCCATTGGCCGCTCGGTCTGGGGGAAGGTAAAAAACTCCGGTTCCCCCCAGCATTGGGGGGCCGGGGGGACCTGGACTGAGGCGGCGGTTGACGGTTTGGTGAGCCGCACTTTTTTTGGAGCGCAGAGCGAGCAAGACAATAACTTGCAGTTTGTGCGGGACATGCTGACCAAGCGAGCGCGGGATCCGGTTGGTGTGTTGACGACTTATGGCGAGATTCGCCGGGGTAAGCGCCCGGTGTTGGATGAGGAGCAATCGCTGGTTAAGTCGCACCTCAAGCTGTCGGGGGTGGTTTGTCGGGCCGATAATGCAGTGCTGCATGTGCGCAATCGCATTTATCGCACGGCGTTTGATGGCCAGTGGGTTCGGGAGAATTTGCCGGGGACTTGGTGGGACCGGATTAAGCCTGCGCTGCCGGTGATTGTGGGTTTGTTGTTGCTGTCGTTGGTGATGGCGGGGTTGGCGGGGTATGCGCTTCAGCAGCGTCAGATGGCTCAAACGCAAGCTGTGATTGCGCAACAGCAGACCCAGATTGCTAATAGGCGGTTAGAGGAAGTCAACCGTCAACGTCAGGAAGCCCAGAAGCAAGCTCGGATTGCACAACAGCAAACCAAGAAAGCCCTGGACTTGCAACTGGCAGCGGATCAACAGCGCCAGGAAGCCCAAAAGCAGACCGGGATTGCGCAACAGAATGCGCGAGAAGCCAACCAGCAACGGCAAGCGGCACAGAAGCAGGCTGGAATTGCTCAGCGCAATGAGCAAGCAGCCAACCGAGAGCGCCAACGAGCCGAGGAGCAACGCCTGGAAGCCCAGTTGCAGGAGCAAGGAACCTTGGCCAGCATCCTGCTCAATACCCAGCCCGTGAATGGTACCCTGCTGGCAATTCAAGCCGCAGGGCGAAGTTTAGCGGAATTTCAGAAGGTTCTCCCCCCGATCCAATCCAGCCTGCTTAATGCCGTCGAAGCATCCAGGGAAAAAAATCTCTTTCGAGGTCATCAGGATCCTTTAGTCATGTCAGTCGCCTTCGGTCCCGACGGGCAGACCATTGTTAGCGGCGGTGGAGACAAGACTATCCGACTGTGGGACCGGCAGGGTAAACCCCTAGGCCAGCCCTTCCAGGGGCATGGGGATGATATCAATTCTGTGGCCTTTAGTCCCGATGGACAGACCATCGTTAGTGGCAGCAGTGACAAGACCATCCGACTGTGGGACCGACAGGGCAACCAACTAGGGCAGCCCTTCCGGGGGCATCAGGAGGCTGTCTGGTCTGTGGCCTTTAGTCCCGATGGACAGACCATCGTTAGTGGCAGCAGTGACAAGACCATCCGACTGTGGGACCGACAGGGCAACCAACTAGGGCAGCCCTTCCAAGGGCATCAGGGTTGGGTCAGGTCTGTGGCCTTTAGTCCCGATGGACAGACCATCGTTAGTGGCAGCAGTGACAAGACCATCCGACTGTGGGACCGACAGGGCAACCAACTAGGGCAGCCCTTCCGGGGGCACCAGAAGGCTGTCAGGTCTGTGGCCTTTAGTCCCGATGGGCAGTCCATTGTTAGTGGCAGTGTTGACAAGACCATCCGACTGTGGGACCAGCAGGGCAAGCCGTTGGGTCACCCATTCCAAGGGCATTGGAGCTGGGTTTTTTCTGTAACCTTTAGTCCTGATGGACAGACTATTGTTAGTAGTGGTAACGACAGCACCATCCGACTGTGGGACCGACAGGGTAACCAACTAGGGCAGCCCTTTCAAGGGCATCAGGGTTCTGTCTGGTCTGTGGCCTTTAATCCTGATGGACAGTCCATTGTTAGTGGTGGTTGGGATAGCACCCTGCGACTGTGGGACCGACAGGGCAAGCAGATAGGGCAGCCCTTCCAAGGGCATCAGGAGGCTGTCTCGTCTGTGGCCTTTAGCCCCGATGGGCAGACCATTGTTAGTGGCAGTTTTGACAACACCTTCCGCCTCTGGGACCGACAGGGCAAGCCACTAGGCCAGCCCTTCCAGGGGCATGGGGATGATGTCAATTCTGTGGCCTTTAGTCCCGATGGACAGACCATTGTTATTGGCAGTGATGACAACACCCTCCGCCTCTGGAACCGACAGGGTAAGCAGATAGGGCAGCCCTTCCAAGGGCATCAGGGTTGGGTCAGGTCTGTGGCCTTTAGTCCCGATGGACGGACCATTGTTAGTGGCAGTGATGACAACACCCTCCGCCTCTGGAACCGACAGGGTAAGCAGATAGGGCAGCCCTTCCAAGGGCATCAGGGTTCTGTCTTGTCTGTGGCCTTTAGTCCCGATGGGCAGACCATTGTTAGTGGCAGTTCCAACAGGACCATTCGCCTCTGGGACCGACAGGGCAAGCAGATAGGGCAGCCCTTCCAAGGGCATCAGGATTGGGTTAGGTCTGTGGCCTTTAGTCCCGATGGACAGTCCATCCTTAGTGGCAGTGATGACAACACCCTCCGACTGTGGGACCGACAGGGCAAGCAGATAGGCCAGCCCTTCCAGGGGCATCAGGAGGCTGTCAGGTCTGTGGCCTTTAGTCCTGATGGACAGTCTATTGTTAGTGGCAGCAATGACAAGACCCTCCGCCTGTGGCAGGGCGGCACTTGGCAAGCTGGGCTGCGAATTGATTGCAATCGCCTGCGCAACCACCCGGTTATGCGCGAACCCAAGGATGAAGTTGCGCGAGGAGCCAAAGAGACCTGCCAGCGATATGTGTGGAGCAAGCGTTGAGGCGAGTTGAGCCGAAAACCTCAGCATCAATTGCAAAGCTAAGAGCAAAAGTTTGAGCAATTCGAGTTGTGCAACCTGGAGTTTGAGGCGGTTTGCATGGGGAATGAACCTCGATAAAAGGCGGTGGGTGTTTGTAAGGGCGAGAAAACCTCGCCCCTACCGTTGGGTGTGGCGAAAGATCAAAAGTGTGGGGGGAAGGAATTGATTAGAGACAACAAAATTCTGCGTTTGCCTCTTGCGAAACCACGCCAACTACTGTAGGTTTCAATCTCAGTTCAGTTGATGAACGCTACCTAGGAACTGATGGACACAGCCCTAGGTAGCTGACCCCCAATCGCCTAAACGGTTGGAGGCTGAGGAGAGTGTAGCACCCGTGTTTCACGAACCGAGGCAGGCGCAGGTAGGCTGAACTGCTCGCTCTGTGCTTGGTTCTTTAGCTGGACAGTTTGGGGTAATTCATTAGACGAATTACCCCTCTCCCTCCCCTACAAATATTTGGAGACATCCGCAATGCACCTGACCCAGGTGTTACAGCCGCAGATTTACATTTCCTGGAGCAAAATCGCCCAGTATTTAGGCATCCCCGACTGGATGATTTACCGCATCGAACACTGGCCGCATCAGCTCTTTGTGCATCGTGCCAACCGAGGCGGCCAATTCCTCAGCTATCGCGTCTTTAGCGACTGGGCCGAAGCCTGCGCCAAAACCATCCAGGCCTGCGCCGACCTGCGCATCCTCACCTGGCTCGGCCAAGTCATCAAACAAGACTGCCAACGCTTCACCTACCCCCAAACCACCCTCGACCACTGGCGCACTCTCTGGCGACAACGCCACTACCAACTACGCCTACAAGCCACCGCCCCACCACCGCACTCAACCGAATTGCCTCAACAACTCAGCCCCCAACCCCTAATCGAGTCACACCCAGCCAAAATCAACCCAGAAATACAATAGGACCCAAAACAAGACAAACCTACAGCCTTAGTCACTATTCAACCCTCCGCTCTACAACACAGCATCCAACTTGAACAGCCAGAAAACTATCGGTCTGACATTGCCATGAACTTACCCCCCCAACTCCAGCAAGAAGCCGAAAAGTGGGCAGCACAACAGGGTATTTCACTAGAGCAGTTTATCCTTAGGGCCATCACCGAAAAAATCGGCAACCTCAGCCAGCAGCTTGACGATCCAGCCTTTCCTGAAATTACACAGCGCCAGGGTGCCAGTGGCCTCTTAACTCCAGACCTGCGCGGCACAAGAGTTCGTGTACAGACCCTAGTCGTTGCTGCTCAACAATGGGGATTACCTGCCAACCAAATTGCTGCGGAATACAGCCTGACCGAAGCACAAGTGAACGCTGCCTTAGCCTTTTACGAAGCCCATCGCGCCCAAATCGACACCGCAATTACGGTTGAGCAAAATCTAGAAGCAGCCAATGTCTAGCCTACGCTTGCATCTAGATGCCGATACATCAATCAAAGCCTTATAAGCTAAAGAGCTTTTCCTATTCCATTTCTAAATCAATAATCGGCTGACTACGTACAGTTAAGTAGCGATAAATATCGCCAAAAACATCGCGTCGCAGATAAGGATAATCGCTCACCCAAACATCAACATCGGGCAGATAAGCATCAGAAATACGAT
The DNA here is from genome assembly GCF_014696065.1 of Leptolyngbya sp. FACHB-261. Classification (NCBI taxonomy): domain Bacteria; kingdom Bacillati; phylum Cyanobacteriota; class Cyanophyceae; order Leptolyngbyales; family Leptolyngbyaceae; genus Leptolyngbya; species Leptolyngbya sp. FACHB-261. The sequence continues at coordinate 696,942 of NZ_JACJPL010000031.1, forward strand.
TAATCCGCTCGAACTCTGGCTCATCCGACATCAGCAAACAGCAAACAGCTTGACGACGACTAATCTGTCGATGTTCCGGCTTAAATGGCACCTTCAGCGCCGTTGTCCAAAAGCCATCCTTATCGCCAATCTCCAAATTCAGAAACGGCTTGCGCTCATGGCTAACCACTAGCCGCCCCCGGTCATTTACCTTCTCTCGCTTCTCGACAATCTCCTCCGTGCCCCAAACTCTCACCACCTCGCCCTGCCAGAACGCCGCATACTGCGGTGCCCGAAACCGACGATTGCGCTGCGCAGCCCAGTAGATCGGCCCCCACAGCCAGTAGAGAAACGAGATCATGCTGAGCAAAAACATCAGCGAGCCCAGGCCAAAAGACAAAATCCAGAAACCGACCACCCCCAGGCACGACACAGCCACTCGCCGCAACACATCCTGCGGCGTCCCCCAGTAATACTGATACTGGTCTCCCGTTGGCACCAATGGGCAAACTTCTTCGATTTTGGTACGTCTCAGCGGCGTCAACATGAACTTCACAAACTGGCAGCTTTAGATTGAGCCTAACATTTGGGCTCTGGACTACCCGCCTCAAGGTCTTCCGGGACAGCATCCTGAGTCAGTGGATCTACAATTAGCCACTGCTCCGGGTCCAAGACGCGGCGACAGTTGGGGCAGGGGCTACGGGTAGCAATGCCAGTATGGATAGAGCAGACGATCAACTGACCGTGGTGGAAGAACACCCGGTAGCCGCAAAAGGGACATTCCTGGACAAGCAAGCGTACCAGCAAGGTTAGCGCTTCCCACTCTAGTGAGACCGACTGGATGCGGTTATCCTACCGCAGTGTTCGTAGCTCCGATGTCACAAATTGAACCTTTAGGGTGCAGCGATCAGCATCTCCAGCCAGCCAATCTACAACTCAACCCGAGAAATTACGGATAAAATAGCGGAAAGCGGTGTGAGATTCTACTCTCGGGAATTGATTTAGGGTGCAGCCGGAGGGTTTACAGAAAAAACACTAAACCCTCAAGAAGATTACATCCAAACTCTGACTAAAACCCGGGAAATCACGGGTAACAAAAAATTAGAGAGTGAACTCTAATTCATAAGCCCTGGTCGTTACGGCCTACTAGTATTAATCGAGCAGGAGCCCCGCGCGCCGTGAGTTACTGTCTGGCCCCCGAGTGCCCTTCACCCCAGAACTTAGAAGCCCAGGATTACTGTCAAACCTGCGGTTCGCCCTTGCTGCTCAAAGGCCGCTATCGGGCACTTTCCCGCTTGGGACGAGGCGGGTTTGGCATTACCTTCTTGGCCCGAGATGAAGACCTACCTTCTCAACCCAAATGCGTCATTAAGCAATTGCGTTCGGCAAGGCGAGCCCCCAGAGTCTTCGAGGTTGCCTGTCGCTTATTTGAGCGCGAAGCTGCTGCTTTAGAACGGCTAGGACGCAAAAGCAGTCCAGTCGCTTCTCAAATTCCCCAGCTCTTTGCCTACTTCGTAGAGCAGGGACAGTTTTATCTGGTCCAGGAGTACGTCGAAGGCCAAACATTAGCCCAAGAACTCAAGCGCAATGGTCCCTTCAAGGAAGTACAGATCCGACAGATCCTTGAGGAGTTGTTGCCCGTATTAGGCTACATCCATCGGCAAGGCGTCATCCACCGAGATATCAAACCTGCCAACCTAATGCGCCGCACCAACCAAAACCTGGTGATGCCCCCCTCACAGGCGGAGACAATGGTTCTGGCATCGGTCACCTCCCGTCGTCTGTCGGCCTCCTCTGTACTGACACCGACCCCCGCGCCTGCGTCTGTAGACGCTGACCCGGACGGCAGGCTAGTTCTGATCGACTTCGGCGCAATCAAAGACGCCAGCAACACCAAGCTGCAATCCAGTGAGGGCGACACTCAGAACACGCTGATTAACAGCCCTGGGTTCTCCCCGCCCGAGCAGCTCTCTGGCCTGCCTGTAGGCCCGACCAGCGACCTCTACGCCTTGGCCGCAACCTGTGTCAACCTGCTGGCAGGCTGCTCTCCCAACAGCCTGTACGACCACAACACCGGCATCTGGACCTGGCGCACCCGCGTTCAGATCAGCGAGGGACTAGCGGACGTTTTGGACCGCATGTTGAGAGCTGCGGTTATCGAGCGCTACACCAGTGCCGAAGAAGCATTGGCAGCTCTTCAGAAATGTCCCAAACCTCAAGCGCCTGAACTGGCTAAACCCAAAGAGCGCTCGACCGCCGCTCGCAACTCCCGCACCCGTAGCCAAACGCCAGCAAAGCAGCCCTCCGCCAAGCGCAATCTCCGCCAAGTCTTACTACTCAGCATCCTGGCAGCAGGTCCCTTTGCGGGTTGGGGATTAGCCCAAGCCAAGGCGCCCTTCGGGGCTGAACCTCTAAACTTGGCGACGTTGCAGGCCCAACGGCTTTTGAGCACCTCTGGAAATCTAGTACAGATTTCAACTGCCAACCTGGATCAGTTCCTATCGCGGCTTGGTTTCGGGTCCCCTTCCCCGCAACAGACCCCGACTGCTAGCGCCCCGGTAGCAACGCCAGTTGCGCCCCTGATGACTCCTCCTACCCCTAAGGGGTCTGGCTCTGCCCTGGCAGCTACCGGTCCCGGCCCCTTTAAAGATACAAAAGGTCACTGGGCTACTGGCTACATCAAGGCTCTAACCCAAGATGGCATCATCTCTGGTTTTCCAGATGGTCGCTTTCAACCCAACGCCCCGGTGACACGCGCCCAGTTTGCAACCATCGTGCAAAAGGCCTTTCAACCCGAGGCCCAGCGTCCCAAGCTAGCCTTCAAGGATGTCCCGCAGAACTTCTGGGCCTCCAGGTCTATTCAAGCGGCTTATCAGAGCAGCTTCCTGTCTGGTTACACCAATGAGCGCTTCCAACCCAACCAAAACATCACCAGGGTCCAGGCGTTAGTGGCGCTGAGCAACGGTCTCTCACTTATTTCTACAGACCGCAGCGTGACCGATGCACTCGGTCAATTTCAAGATAGAGACCAGATCCCGACTTACGCTGCCTACCACATCGCTGCGGCGACTCAAGAGCAATTGGTGGTGAACTATCCTGACCTCACCCGGCTCAACCCGAACCGGGCTGCAACTCGCGCAGAGGTAGCTGCCTTCGTCTACCAAGCTCTGGTACGTAGCGGCAGGGTTCAGCCGCTTGATTCTGCTTATGTCGTCGCCAACAAATCTGACTCGGCTTCTGGGCCATTGATCAGCCCTCAGTGATCTCTCTGCAATCAATCCTGATCAACACAGCTTGGACTGCTAAGGGGGGATTAGTGAGTCAGGATGTTAGGTTCAGCAGTGAAGTTTGGCAGTCAAACAAGTGCAAGCCCAAGCGAGTAGAGAGATCCTCGCAAACTCTAACCCCGCGAACACTGTTACCTCGGCCATCCAATAGGGGTGAGAAGACACCAATCCCCATTTGGTTCGGCACTACGGCAATGATGCCGCCGCAAACCCCACTTTTGGCTGGTAGACCCACTTTGTAGGCCCACTCCCCCGCAAAATTGTACATGCCACAGCTATACATCACCGTGAGAATGTCTCTGACATAGCAGGGCTGGACGGCACGTTCTTGGGTGATTGGGTTAATGCCGCGGTTGGCTAAGGTTGCAGCCATCACTGCCAGATCGCGGCAGTCCACCATCAAGGAACATTGCTGGAAATAGAGGTCCAGCGCTTCATCAATGCGTTCGTCGATCATGCCGAAGTTGCGCATTAGATAGGCCATTGCCCGGTTGCGAAACCCAGTCGTGCGCTCTGACATGAAGACAGAAATATCAATCACGACATCGTGACCGACATAGCAGCGAAACATATCGAGCATGCGGTTGAGCCGTTCAGTAGGGCCAACTCCCTTGAGCAAGCTCGTGGTGGCAATCGCTCCTGCATTCACCATGGGGTTGTAGGGGCGTTTGGAGTGTTCATCCAGCACGATGGCATTAAAGGCATCGCCGGTGGGTTCTACACCAACTTTGCTCAGCACAGCATCGCGCCCGTGATCCTCTAAGGCCAAGCCGTAGACAAACCCTTTAGAAATCGACTGAATCGTGAACAGTTGCTCAAAATCGCCCACAGTGTAAACCTGTCCATCCACGGTGATCACACAGATGGCAAACCAATCTGGATTAGCCTTGGCTAGTTCAGGAATGTAATTGGCTAGATGGCCTTCACACAGCGGTTGATACTTGCGGTGCAAGTCCTCGAGAAAACGTTGGAGAGGCCCTCGGTCAGCCTCTATAGAGTCTGGCTTTTGGCTCATAAGCCGGGCTTGTACCTTGAGGTGAGCTAGCAGATAACCTTCTTTGAGCTTAGAGGGGTCACAACCAACCCGATGGTTATCCTCAAATGGCAGGATATCAGCATGGTCACTTCCTATTCGATTGCTTACCTTGGCCCAGCCGGTACCTTCAGCGAAACTGCAGCTCTGCGTTATCTAGAACTGCTGAATCCGGAGCAGATTACAGGGCTCTGTCCCTATGCCAGCATCCCTCAAGCAATTAAGGCCGTAGCTAGGCGGGAGGTCGAACGCGCCATTGTTCCAGTTGAGAACTCGATTGAGGGTAGCGTCACCACAACCCTGGATACACTGTGGGCGCTAGACGGGCTACAAGTCCAGCAAGCTCTGGTGTTACCAGTGACCCAAACCCTAATCTCCCGAGCAGTTGACCTCAAGCAGATTCAGACTGTTTACTCTCATCCGCAAGGTTTGGCCCAGTGCCAGCAGTGGTTAGAGCAGAACCTGCCTCAAGTGCAACTGATTCCCACCAGTTCCACAACGGAGGCGCTTGACTACCTCGACAACCCCACAATGGCGATGATTGCCGCGGAGCGAGCGGCGAGCCTATACAATCTGCCCATCCTGGCGCGGGCGATTAATGACCACCCAGCCAACTGCACTCGCTTCTGGGCACTCAGCTTGCAAGCAGCGACGGGTGGTAGCCATACGTCTTTGGCTTTTAGCGTTCCAGCTAATGTCCCTGGTGCGCTGATGCGACCGCTCTCGATCTTCGCTAGCCGCCAGATCAATCTCAGCCGTATCGAATCCCGCCCCACCAAACGCTCGTTGGGGGACTATCTGTTCTTTCTAGATCTAGAAGCTGATGCTAACGAGGAGCGGGTCCGCTCTGCCATAGAGGAATTGCGGGCCTATGCTGAAACCCTCAAGATTTTTGGCAGCTATTCAGTCCTGTCTTTGGCCCGCCCTGTCACCTCAGAGCCCTAATTGCCAACCAGCGTCAGGTACACCGTTCAAGCCCTGGGCAGGTGAGGGAAGGCATCAGCTATAGCCGGATAAGTAATCTTGCCAGCCTTAATGTTGAGCCCCCGCGCCAGCATAGGATCTTTGTCCAGAGCTTCTTCGCCGAAATCAGCTAAGGCAATGACGTAAGGTAAGGTCGCATTGACTAAAGCTTGGGTAGCTGTCCAGGGCACCGCTCCCGGCATATTGGGAACACCGTAGTGCAGAACGCCAGCTTCCTCGTACACCGGTTGGGTATGCGAGGTTGTGCGCATAGTCTCAATGCAACCACCCTGGTCTACTGCCACATCAACGATCACTGTTCTCGCCTGCATCTGACTAACCAGTTCACGAGATACCAGCACCGGTGCCCGGCGTCCGGGTAGCAGCACCGCACCAATCAGCAAATCAGCTTCGGGCACAACCGCTTCAATGTTTGCAGGCGTGCTGTACAGAAGCTCCACGCGTGAACCAAAGATCGTTTCTAGTTCAGACAACCGATTCAGGTTCACATCAAAGATCTGCACGCGTGCCCCCAAACCTACAGCCATGCGCGCGGCCTCGGTCCCAACAATGCCACCGCCTAAAACGACCACCCGTCCAGGTCGTACCCCAGGCACGCCCCCTAAGAGTACACCGCGCCCGCCCTGCTGCCGAGTCAAGTAGTGCGCCCCAAACTGCACCGACAAGCGTCCTGCAATCACACTCATCGGCACCAGAAGTGGCAGCTGACCGTTGTTAGCCTGCACCGTCTCATAAGCAACACAGGTCGCTCCTGACTTCAGTAGTGCAGTGGTCAGTACTTCATCTGCGGCTAGGTGCAGGTAGGTAAACAGCAGCAAATCTGGGTGTAGCAGTTTGTACTCAGAGGGCAGAGGCTCTTTCACCTTGACCACCATCTGCTGCTCGTAGATAGTCTCAGGGCTGTTAGCTAATTTGGCTCCGGCCCGCTCGTAATCGGCATCTGTGAAACCTGCCCCCGTGCCTGCGCCTGCCTCAATCAGTACCTGGTGTCCCCGATGGACCAGCGCTTGCACCGCACTGGGGGTTAGTCCAACACGAAACTCTTGATCCTTGACCTCTCGAGGTACACCAATACGCATAGATTCAATTTGAATTCAAGGTAAGTTCAACTGCTGAGAGTATCTTTCAAAACAGTTTTGGCAGCCAAATGATTACGGGTAGAAGACAAAATGTCAGCTTCCCGGCGCAAGCGAGCCTCGGTGTCCAACATTTCCAGTAGCATTTGCTGCTCTACACTCGCTCCAGAGAGGTTGCGCCCAATCCAGTAGGACAACTCTGTGGGTGAAGTTGGCAAATCGTCAGGTAGCTCGATGTCCTGCTCCATCAGCTTGGCAGACAGACGCACGACGTCTTTGAGCAGCGTACTCACTTCGTCAGCCAGTGGCCCCAGATCCTGAGCAGGGGTTGCATCCTCGAGCCATTCCACTAAGCCGACGTAGTAGGGTTTCTCACGCACATAGTCCAACACCTGAAAACGCTGTTGTCCTAGTGTTAAAACCCGCAGTCGACCGTCTGGCAAACGTTGATACTTCACGATCTCGGCGCAGCAGCCGATTCGAGCGGGTTCCTCTCGAACCGGATCTACCATTAAGACCCCGAAGCGACGATCACTATCGAGGATGGTATTCATCATGATCCGGTAACGGTACTCAAAGATGTGTAACGGCAAAGGCTGCCCTGGAAACAGCACAACATCCCCAAGCGGGAATAGGGGTAGTTCGCAGACCGCGATAGAGGAAGGGAAGGCCATTACCAGTGGTTAGGAAATATTGAGTGCTTTCAACTACTCTATTCTACGGGTTATTCAGGGTTCAGCGCTGTGGCTAAGATACACAGACAGCCCTGCCCCCCATGACAGGGAACAGGGCAACCTCATTAAAGAGAGCCTTGAAACGGGCGATTAGAGTTTGACTTCGATGTCTACACCAGCTGGCAAATCCAACTTCATCAGTGCATCAATCGTTTTAGAAGATGGCTGATAGATATCAATAATACGACGGTGGGTCCGGGTTTCGAAGTGTTCCCGAGAGTCCTTATCGACGTGGGGTGAGCGCAACAAACAGTAGATGCGGCGCCGGGTCGGCAAAGGAATAGGGCCAATCGCTGCTGCGTTAGTACGGTTAGCAGTATCGACAATCTTCTCACAAGAGGTATCAAGCAGCCGATGGTCAAAGGCTTGCAGCCGAATGCGAATCTTTTGCTGTTGGATAGTTGCCATTGTTCAGTAGAGAAAGTGGAGTGAGCACAGAGCGGCAGAGCAGGCTTGCACCTGTCTACCGCTCTAAGAGAAGTTGAATCGCTAACTAAGGTTTACTTAGCGCAAGTTCTACTTGACGATCTTAGAAACCACGCCAGAACCAACTGTACGGCCACCTTCGCGAATCGCGAAGCGCATTTGCTGCTCAATAGCGATGGGCTTGATCAGTTCAACCGTCATTTTAATGCGGTCACCGGGCATCACCATTTCGGCAGTGCTGCCATCGTCAGAGGTGAAAGAGGTGATGGTACCCGTTACGTCAGTTGTACGTACGTAGAACTGAGGGCGGTAACCGGGGAAGAAGGGCGTTTTACGACCACCTTCTTCTTGCTTCAGCACGTAGACCTCTGCCTCAAACTGGGTGTGAGGGGTGATTGAACCAGGCTTGGCTAGCACCATCCCCCGCTCAATGTCTTCCTTCTTAACACCCCGTAGTAGCAAGCCCACGTTGTCGCCAGCCATACCCTCATCAAGGGTCTTCTGGAACATTTCCACGCCAGTTACCGTGGTTTCACGGGTGTCTCTGATGCCTACAATCGAGATCGTTTCGCCAATCTTGACCTTACCGCGTTCAATCCGGCCTGTGGCGACCGTACCCCGGCCCGAGATCGAGAAGACGTCTTCAACCGCCATCAGGAAGGGCTTGTCGATGTCCCGCTCAGGTGTGGGGATGCTAGCATCCACCGCGTCCATCAGGTCGTAGATCTTGTCGACCCACTTGTCCTGACCCCGAATGGTCTTGGGATCAGAGGTCATCTTCTCTACAGCCAGTAGAGCTGAGCCTGCCACAATTGGGATATCGTCGCCAGCGAAGTCGTAGGAATCCAACAGCTCACGAACTTCCAGTTCCACTAGTTCCAGCAGTTCAGCGTCATCTACCTGATCTTCCTTGTTCAGGAACACCACAATATTAGGAACGCCGACCTGACGGGCTAGCAGAATGTGCTCACGAGTCTGAGGCATGGGGCCATCTGCGGCAGATACCACTAGGATTGCACCGTCCATCTGCGCTGCACCCGTGATCATGTTCTTCACGTAGTCAGCGTGACCGGGGCAGTCCACGTGGGCGTAGTGACGAGTTTGGGTCTGATACTCCACGTGGGCGGTGTTGATCGTGATGCCGCGCGCCTTCTCTTCAGGAGCTGCATCAATATCTGCGTATTTGCGAGCCTGAGCTTGGCCCAGTGCTGCCAAGGTCATCGTGATCGCCGCCGTCAACGTGGTCTTACCGTGGTCAACGTGACCAATGGTGCCAATGTTGACGTGGGGTTTGGTCCGCTCAAATTTTGCACGTGCCATTGAGTTGTCTTCCTCGTCCTACTACGCGTTCCCTTTGCTCTTTGCAATGATGGCTTCAGCCACACTCCGAGGAACTTCCTCATAGTGACTAAACTCCATCGTAAAAATGCCCCGACCCTGGGTTTTGGAGCGGATGTCGGTGGCGTATCCGAACATTTCCGCCAGGGGCACTTTGGCAGCGACCTTTGCTAAGCCTTGAGCTGCCTTTTCCTGACCTTCGATTTGACCTCGGCGAGAGTTCAAATCACCCATGATGGTGCCTAGGAAGTCTTCTGGTACTTCTACCTCAACCTTCATCATCGGCTCCAGCAAGACTGGGCTGGCTTTTAGGAAGCCATCCTTAATTGCCATTGAGCCTGCAATTTTGAAGGCCATTTCCGAAGAGTCAACATCGTGGTAGGAGCCGTCGACTAACGTGGCACGTACATCGATCACGGGGAAGCCAGCCAGAATCCCACCTTCGCAGGCTTCCTTCATACCCGCTTCCGCAGGACCAATATATTCCCTAGGAACCGAGCCGCCAACGATTTTGGAGACGAATTCAAACCCTGTTCCTGGTTCGGCAGGTTCAAGTTCAATCACAACGTGACCGTACTGACCCTTACCACCACTCTGACGGACAAACTTGCCCTCAGCCTTGACCTGCTTACGAATAGTTTCACGGTAAGCCACCTGGGGAGCACCCACGTTAGCTTCGACCTTGAACTCTCGCATCATACGGTCTACCAGGATTTCCAGGTGCAACTCGCCCATACCAGAGATTACCGTTTGGTTAGTCTCTGGGTCGACGTTGACACGGAAAGTGGGATCCTCCTCCGAAAGCGACTGCAGCGCCTTGGAGAGCTTGTCCATATCCTGCTTGGTCTTCGGCTCAACTGCAACAGAGATAACCGGCTCAGGAATGAACAGGGACTCCAGAATAACTGGAGAGGACTCTTCACACAGGGTATCCCCTGTGAAGGTGTCCTTCAGACCCAGCATGGCTCCTAGGTCGCCCGCCCGAAGCTCATCGACGTCGGTCCGCTCGTCAGCCTTCAACACGATTAGGCGAGAGACGCGCTCTTTCTTACCCTTCGTGGAGTTGAGAACGTAGCTGCCCTTCCTGAGGATCCCTGAGTATACGCGTACGAAGGTCAGGCGACCGAAGGGGTCAGCCATAATCTTGAAGGCAAGCGCAGACATCGGCTCTTCATCGTCAGCATGACGCTCAACGGCAGAGCCATCCAGCTTGGTCCCTTGAATGGCTGGAACCTCAAGGGGAGAAGGCAGGTAATCAACAACAGCGTCCAGCAGCAGTTGGACTCCCTTGTTCTTGAAGGCAGAGCCACAGAGCATAGGCACGATTGTGCCTGCGATGGTCCCTTTGCGGAGAGCAGTTCGAACCTCTTCTTCAGTTAGAGGCTCTTCAGCAAAGAATTTCTCCATCAGCGCATCGTCGGTTTCCGCTACCGCTTCTAGCAGCTTGGCACGGTACTCTTCAACCAACTCCTCCATATCGGCAGGAATGTCGGTCTCGACGATGTCAGTACCTAAGTCATTGTTATAGATATAGGCTTTCAAGGCGACCAAGTCTACGATGCCTTTGAGGTCAGCCTCAGCACCAATCGGCAGCTGAATGGGAACTGCATTAGCGCGCAGTCGATCTACGATCTGCTTGTAAACTCGGACGAAGTCTGCGCCCATTCGGTCCATCTTGTTGACGAACGCGATCCGGGGCACCCGATAGCGGTCCGCCTGACGCCATACTGTCTCCGATTGGGGTTGAACACCACCTACGGAATCGAATACGGCAATCACACCATCCAGCACCCGCATGGAGCGCTCCACCTCAATGGTGAAGTCCACGTGACCCGGCGTGTCGATGATATTGATTTTATGGTCTTTCCAACTGGTAGAAATAGCGGCTGCGGTGATCGTAATGCCCCGTTCCCGCTCCTGTTCCATCCAATCGGTGACCGCTGTTCCTTCGTGGACCTCACCGATCTTATGGACCACGCCGGAGTAAAACAGAATACGCTCGGTAGTCGTCGTCTTCCCAGCATCAATGTGGGCTGCGATTCCTATGTTGCGTACCTTCTCGAGGGGAACGGCACGTGCCACAACTACCTCCTTGGTTTGGACAGGTTAGGCTTGACTGAAAGTTCAAGGCCTTCCGTAAAGATTCTATACTTTCGTCGAAGCTTTAGGGGGGACTTAGTAGCGATAGTGGGCGAACGCCTTGTTAGCATCAGCCATGCGGTGCGTCTCTTCACGACGACGAATAGCGCCGCCGGTCTCGTTAGCTGCATCCATCAGCTCATTGGCAAGCTTACTGACCATGCTCTTACCCGCACGCTGGCGCGAGAACTGCGTGATCCAGCGCAATGCTAATGCAGTGCCCCGGTCGCCGCGTACTTCCATGGGTACTTGATAAGTCGCACCGCCAACCCGACGAGCTTTGACCTCGACGAGGGGCGTTGCATTGCGCACAGCCCGCTCAAAAAGCTCTAGAGCATCATTGCCCGTCCGCTCCTGAATCGCTTTTAGAGCGTCATAGACAATGCGAGAAGCAACAGAATACTTACCGCTCACCATGAGGCGGCGAACCATCATGCTGACTAGGCGGCTGCTGTAAACCGGATCGGGAGGGACAGGACGTTTGGTAGCGGAAGTACGACGAGACATGGTGAGAGTTTTTTTCCAGAGGTGCTGATGGAGTTTTAACTGAGAGTTGCGTAAGACCTAAACAACTAGGCCAACGCTGCTTCACATTACATTCGAAAGCGTTCAGATTGCCAGAACACAAGTTCGATTGGCAACTGGACGCTGAGCCCTAGGCAGTTTAGACGTCGACGGAAAGCTAGGAGCTACCCTATTTTGCTTTCGGACGCTTGGCACCGTACTTCGAGCGACCCTGCTTACGGTCTTTAACACCTGCTGTGTCCAAGGTACCGCGGATGATGTGGTAGCGGACGCCAGGCAGATCCTTGACCCGCCCTCCCCGAATCATAACCACAGAGTGCTCTTGCAGGTTATGGCCAATGCCAGGAATGTAAGCAGTCACCTCAAAACCGGACGTAAGCCGCACACGAGCTACTTTACGCAAAGCAGAGTTTGGCTTCTTAGGCGTTGTAGTGTAGACACGAGTGCAGACACCGCGCCGTTGGGGACAGCTCTTAAGAGCAGGAGATTTGGTCTTGACCTTAGAGGCCTGACGTTCGTCGCGGATGAGCTGCTGAATAGTCGGCATGAGAACTAGCGTAAAACCTACATGGTTACTTTTATTTCAACAATCCCTTATCCTACCAGGTTTTGCTTAGCCATAGCAATTCCCATGTAGAACTGAGGCAGTAGAACTTAGAGACTTAGCTGAACAAACCGTCAGTGTAGCGTTCCTCGGACCAAGGTTCGCCCCGACGATGATAGCCATTGCGCTCCCAAAAGCCTAGTTCTTCCTGGTTCAAGAACTCTAGGCCGTTGATCCACTTTGCACTTTTCCAAGCGTAAAGGTGAGGTACGACCAAACGTATAGGTCCGCCGTGGTCTGCTGGCAGAGGTTCACCGAACAGACGGTGGGCAAAGAAGTTCTCTTCCCGCAGGAAGTCTTCCAGAGCAAGGTTGGTTGTGTAGCCACCATAGCAATGAATCAAAACCTGTTGCGCCTGAGGATCCAACTCCACCAGCTTCATTAGGTCAGGCACTTTGACGCCTGTCCATTGCACGTCTAGCTTTGACCAACGAGTCACGCAGTGAAAGTCGGCAGTGAAGTCGCTCTGGGGCAAAGCCATTACTTCATCCCAGCCCAGGTGCGCCTCTTGAGCCACCAATCCCCACAGACGAAGAGTCCAGGTTGCAGTTGCCACCTCAGGTGTCGGCCCATAGGTCAATACCGGAAAACCGTTGGTGAGGTGCTGACCTGGAGGAACTCGGTCGCTCTGGTTAGCATCGGGCTTGCGAAAAAACTTGCCTAGCATGAAGCGCTGCACCTGGAAGTCAGAACTCTAAACCTATTGTAAAAAAGGTTTCTAGCCTATGCCTCTTCGCCTTCTTCATCTTCTTCAGGAGTGGGATAAACGAAACCGGTATTACGTCCCGTCAGGATGGACTTACCTAGGGACAGAGCCCGCTCAGCCTGGAGACGGGCCTTGCCTTTCCAAACTGCTTTGCGCATGTCGCGCTTGGACTTCGAGGTTTTCTTCTTAGGAACGGCCATAGCAATCAGGCGTCTGGGGCAGACGGCAAACTTGACAACCCTCCCATTCTAGGGCTTGAGCGGAGCTTTTGTGCTGGCATTGCTGCCTGGGATGCCCGTAAAGTCGGGATAAGTGATGTTACCGTGCTCGCTGATATCTAAGCCAGCGAGTTCTTCCTCAACCGAAACTCGAACGCCCACAGTTCTTCTCAGGATTAGAAACAGGAATAAGCCACCACCAAATGCCCAGAGAAAAATTGCGCTTATACCCACCAATTGAATGCCCAACTGCAGCCAGCCACGCGCAGGAAAGTAAGGATTGCCGAACCAAGGGATGCCAGCTGCCAGCGTGCCCCACAATCCACAGACGCCATGAACGGCAAAAGCACCAACCGGGTCATCAACCTTAAGGACTGTTTCGACTGTCAATGCGGCTAACAAGGCTAGTACACCAGCAATACAGCCGATCAGTAGGGCAGCCCAAGGGGTCACTGTGTGACAGGGGGCGGTAATTGCCACGGTTCCCGCCAAAACACCATTACCCACGAAAGTCATATCGGGCTTGGAGAAGATTGCCCAGGAGGCGAAGGTTGCCCCTAGAGCTCCGCCTGCAGCTGACAGGTTGGTGTTGAGAATGATCCAGCCCGCATCAACATTAGCGAAATTAGTGGAGCCGCCATTGAAGCCTAGCCAGCCAAACCAAAGCAAGAAAACGCCCAACATGCCTAGAGGCAAGTTATGTCCAGGGATCGCGCGTGCCTGACCCGTACGACTGTACTTCCCCGTGCGCGGCCCAACGACTAAAGCACCCGCTAGAGCGACCCAGCCGCCCATTGAGTGAACTGCAGTTGAACCGGCAAAATCGATAAAGCCGAGCTTCTGCAACCAACCAACCGTGCCACCATTCCAATCTGCAAACAGCCCATTCCAGAGCCAACTGCCAGCAATTGGATAGATCAGGCAGCAGAAGACAACGGCATAGATCAGGTAAGCCAGAAAGCGCGTTCGCTCTGCTAATGCACCAGCGGCGATTGCTGCCGCAGCCGCTACGAATACAGCTTGAAAGAAGAAGAAGGTGAAGGGCCAGCCCGCATCAACACCTGGAGCCAGTGTAATGTTGCTGGGAACAGCCGCGAGTTTGGTGGTGGCATCAAAGCCCAATGCAAACCAGTTTGTGCCAATCCAGCCCGATGGATTGCTGCCAAACATCAAGCCGAAGCCGACAAACCAGAAGCCACAAAAGGCGATGGAAACCGTCACGATGATTTTCATCATGACGTTAGCGGCATTTTTCGCCCTCGTAAAACCAGCTTCTAGCATGGCGAAGCCTGCCTGCATCAGGAAAACCAAGGCTCCGGTCATCAAGGTCCAGAGAATATCAGCAGAGTGCTGGGCAGTCGCAGGGGAAGTCGGCATACCTGCAGGAGGAATAACTTGAGCGGTGGTTTGAGCGAGGGCAGGTTCTGCCAGCAGCAAGCTAGTTACCAACAGCAAGCTAGTTAATAAACCGCCGCCAATGCCCCGGCAGGCAATTCTCACCAGGTCTGCTCTGCCCATCAAGCTGTTCTCCAAGATTCCGTCTGCACTACACAAGCTCTGAAAAGACAAGACCCATGAACCTCTCGGAGGCGTCACGGGTCTGTGGCAAGGCATTCTTTTAGGGAAGCTGTGCCAGTGTAACCAGTTCAACTAAATCGCTTCCAGGTTGCGCTCACCCGTTCGAATTCGAATTGTTTCGTCAACTGGAGAGACGAAAATTTTGCCATCTCCAATTTCACCAGTACGGGCAGCAGCAATGATCTTTTCCACCACCATTTCAACTTGGTCATCATTGACCACAATTTCAACCTTGAGCTTCTGCAGAAACTCTACGGTGTACTCAGAGCCTCGATAACGCTCGGTCTGGCCCTTTTGGCGGCCAAAGCCGCGTACTTCCGAGACAGTCATGCCGACAATGCCAGCATTCACCAAAACGATCTTGACCTCGTCCAGCTTAAAGGGCCGGATGATTGCTTCTACCTTTTTCAAACTGTTCCTTGCTCCTCTACTACCCAAAGTCTCGGTCGCCTACAGCCGCAGTTGCTTAGGCTTGACACTCTTCTAGCACCCGACTGTTCGAGAGATATGTAGCAGAGACTACTGTATTTTTCCAGTCTTTGCACGGCAGCTTTTAGTAAAGAAATCTAACCAATTGGCTAGGATAGCGATAGGAGGACTGTGACGCAGGAAGAGGGCGTACAGTCTGATACGGTTTGCAAAGTTGGTTGCGCAGTACGGTCAAACCTGCGAGCCTCACAGCTTTAGAGTCTTTAACTACTTTCATGCGCATTTGGAGAACGCCATGCTGGAACAGTACCGTCAACACGTTGCGGAACGGGCTGCCCTGGGAGTGCCACCCCTACCTCTGGACGCCCAGCAAACTGCCGCCCTCTGCGAATCGCTGAAGAGTACCCCTCATGGCAGTGATGGCGCGGAATTGCTGGAGCTGCTGCGGGAGCGCGTGCCCCCCGGCGTAGACTCAGCAGCTTATGTTAAGGCTTCTTTTTTAGCAGCGATCGCCAAGGCCGAAACCACATCAGCGTTGCTGTCCCCTAGCCAGGCGATCGAAATCCTGGGCACGATGGTCGGGGGCTACAACGTGCGTATCCTGATCGATCTATTGAGCGATGCCCGCCCTGACATTGCTCAGGCCGCAGCCGACGCCTTGAGGCAGACGTTACTGGTATTCGACAGCTTCCACGAGGTTGTTGAATTAGCGCAGACCAATGCTTACGCGCAACAGGTTGTTGATTCTTGGGTTGCAGCTGACTGGTTTACTAGCCGTGCACCCTTACCAGAGCAAATTACGGTGACGGTCTTCAAGGTGCCTGGAGAGACTAACACCGACGACTTATCGCCAGCATCCCACGCCACTACCCGGCCAGACATTCCATTGCATGCGCAGGTCATGCTGGAGTCGCGCCTGCCTGGAGCCCTACAAACGATTGCTGGACTCAAGAGCAAGGGACACCCGGTTGCCTATGTTGGCGATGTCGTCGGCACTGGTTCTTCGCGCAAATCAGCGATTAACTCGGTGCTCTGGCACATTGGCAACGATATTCCGTATGTACCCAACAAGCGCTCTGGCGGTGTGATTCTAGGGGGCGCGATTGCGCCGATCTTCTTTAACACTGCTGAAGATTCTGGGGCTCTGCCGATTCAGTGCGATGTTACTCGCCTAGAAACGGGCATGGTGATCACGATTTACCCCTATGAAGGTCGCATCGTAAGCGAGACCGGCGCAGTCTTGGCAAACTTTGAACTTAAACCCACAACGCTTGCTGATGAAGTCCGAGCGGGCGGTCGCGTACCCCTCATTATTGGTCGAGGGCTAACTGACCGAACTCGAGCTGCATTGGGTTTGCCAATTAGCGACATCTTCACTCGTCCGGTCGCGCCGATAGATACCGGCAAAGGCTTTACGCTAGCGCAGAAAATGGTGGGCAAAGCCTGCGGGGTAGGCGGTGTGCGTTCCGGCACATCTTGCGAGCCTCATATGACTACGGTTGGCTCCCAGGATACGACTGGTCCTATGACTCGGGATGAGCTGAAAGAACTAGCCTGTCTGGGCTTCTCAGCCGATCTCGTACTGCAAACCTTTTGCCACACAGCCGCCTACCCCAAGCCGGTTGACATCAAGGTTCATCAAGATCTGCCAGACTTTTTTGCCTCGCGGGGTGGCGTGGCCTTGCGTCCCGGCGATGGCATCATCCACTCCTGGCTTAATCGCATGCTCTTACCAGATACGGTAGGGACAGGCGGGGACTCACATACTCGCTTTCCGCTAGGGATCTCCTTCCCAGCCGGTTCTGGACTGGTGGCCTTTGCAGCAGCCTTAGGAGCAATGCCTTTAGATATGCCAGAGTCAGTGCTGGTGCGTTTCAAAGGTGAATTACAGCCCGGCGTAACACTGCGCGATCTTGTGAATGCCATCCCCTATGTCGCTATTCAACAGGGGTTGCTCACGGTCGGCAAAGAGAACAAAAAGAATGTCTTTGCCGGTCGGATTATGGAAATTGAGGGTTTACCTGACCTCAAGGTGGAGCAGGCTTTTGAACTGACTGATGCCACCGCCGAGCGCTCCTGTTCGGGCTGCACGATCAAGCTCAGCCCTGAAACTGTTTCAGAATATCTGCGCTCGAATATTGCCCTTATGCGCAACATGATTGCTCGGGGTTATCAAGATGCAAAAACCCTGTTGCGTCGCATTGCCAAGATGGAAGAGTGGTTGGCTAATCCGGTACTGCTAGAAGCTGATGCGGATGCAGAGTATGCCGAAATCATTGAGATCGATCTCGATCAGATTACTGAGCCGATTGTTGCCGCGCCTAACGATCCTGACAACGTTAAGCTGCTTTCTGAAGTTGCTGGTGATCGGATTGATGAGGTATTTATCGGCTCCTGCATGACCAACATTGGTCATTACCGGGCTACGGCTAAAGTGCTCGAGGGCGAACCGCCGGTCAAAGGACGCTTGTGGATCTGCCCCCCAACTCGCATGGACGAGTACCAACTCAAGCAGGAAGGAATCTACGGCATTTTTGGTGGGGCAGGGGCTCGAACTGAGATGCCTGGCTGCTCTCTATGCATGGGCAACCAAGCACGAGTTGCTGACGACACCACTGTCTTTTCCACCTCAACCCGCAACTTTAACAACCGCATGGGTAAGGGAGCCCAGGTCTATTTGGGGTCAGCAGAGTTAGCGGCAGCCTGCGCACAGTTGGGCCGCATTCCCACTGTCGAGGAGTACCGGCAGATTGTAGCCAAAAAAATCGCGCCCCTCTCAGCCGATATCTATCGATATCTCAACTTTGATCAGATTGCCGACTTTGAGGACGAAGGCCGGGTTATTCCATTGGAGCAAATGCCGAAAATTGAGGACATTTTGGGTATGCCAGTGGCAGTAGCCCAGTAGCTGTCTTTGCTATTACTGAGGGGGCATCATTCTCTGACCTAGTCAAGAATGATGCCCCCTCAGAATTTTGGGTCCAATTGCAAGTTTTATACAAGCCCTATATGAATTGCAATTAGGCCCACCTAGGGCCTGAATAAACTCTTGGTAAAGCCTCAGTTTTGCTCAAGCTTGATTGCCGCAAGACGGGCACGTTCTAGGGGTACTCAGCACTCCGACGGCCTCCATGCAAAAACTTCTGGCTTCCTCTCTGTTGGTGCTCTTGGCCCTTCTGAGCACCAGCAAGGCTCAAGCCCAAATCACAGCTCAAATTACAGTCGATGATCAGCGACAAAGCTCGCCTATGCGCGCTATTGATCCTAGTCGCTACCCTTATAGATATAGGCCTGAGCCAAGCAATAACATGCCTGCTCAGGCCATTGACCTTAACCGATATCCCTATAGCGATTCCAATCCTGCCGGTACGGTGACTCAGGGCAGTGTCACACCGACCTCTCGTTATCAGCAGGCTGGTTCATCCATGCCTCGTACCTCTCGGACTCGCCGCAGAACACCTGTACAGGGGCGCACGACGGTTCGGGTTAATAACAACGGAACCACGGTCTGGCAGAGCCCTTACGGCGAGGTAACGGTTGAGAGACCATAGCTGAGAGACCGTAATTGAAGCTAGCCAGACACTCTAGCTTATAAACTAAGCTCATCTGTTAGTTTTTTGGCCTGCCTGTGCAGGCTTTTTTGTGTTTGTTGCAGCCTCTGGTTGTAGCTGAATTTCACAAGGCGATTCGTTTGCAGTTGGGGTGAGATTTTCAACACTGCAGCAAATTAGGCGTTCTCCGTTTTGCTCTAGCAGCAGCCCTGAAATCCGCACAGGTACTAGATGGCCATCTTTGTGAATATATTCTTTTTCATAGGGACCGTAGAGCCCTGTCCGTTTGAGTTCCTGAAATGCCGCTAACTCTTGCTCTACATATTTTTCTGGAGTGATATTCTTACAATTCAGCGTGAGTGCTTCTTCAACCGTGTAGCCTAAAATAGCTGCATAGCCTAGATTTATATCTACTAAGGTTCCATCCAACCGACATAAAGCTAGACCGATGTCAGCTTTTCCTAAGCAGCCACAGTAGCTCTGCTGAGAAGTTTCAAGCTGAGTGCGAAGCGATTTTAGTTCGTTCATTAACTTTCTTCGCAGACTTTATTTTAGAGAATATCTATAATTCTGACGATAGCAATCATTTACGAATCCTGGCCTCGTGAAAATGGCGTATGTACCTACGCCAGAAAGCTAGGAGGCCAATGATATAGATATCGTCATTAACGAAGAAAATACTGAGCAATTTAAGCAACAATAGCAATGTCCTAGTAAAACTACCTGCAGGGCTTAACCATCTCTGCTAGATGTCATTTAATCTAGAAATTCTAGTTTTTGTAGCTCAGATTTTTGCGCCAGCAACGCTTCCTCGGGGTAGGGTAGTTCATAGATTTTGACTCCCAGGCCCAAGACTTATGCTCGATGTCACTAATCGCGTTCAGGTCCTCAGTGAAGCGTTACCCTACATCCAGCAGTTTGCTGGGCGCACAATCGTCGTCAAGTACGGGGGTGCGGCGATGAAGGACAGCACGCTCAAAGATCAGGTGATTCGCGATGTCGTGTTTATGGCTTGTGTCGGGATGCGCCCAGTACTAGTACATGGAGGTGGTCCTGAGATCAACTCTTGGCTGGGGCGCTTGGGCATTGAGCCACAGTTCAAAAACGGTCTGCGCGTGACTGATGCCGCGACGATGGAAGTGGTCGAAATGGTGCTGGTGGGGCGGGTCAATAAAGAGATCGTGGAGCTGATCAACCAGGCTGGCGGCTCTGCGGTGGGTCTATGCGGTAAGGACGGCAACCTGATCAAGGCCCGACCGGAGCAGGAAGGGGTGGGCTTCGTCGGTGAGGTCAACAGCGTAGACACGCGCATTCTAGATTCTCTGCTTAAAGGCGGTCATATTCCTGTGATTTCTAGTGTGGCGGCTGACGAAACTGGGCAGGCCTACAACATCAATGCCGATACGGTTGCTGGGGAACTGGCTGCGGCAATGAATGCCGAGAAGCTGATCCTGCTCACCGATACCTCAGGGCTCTTGATGGACTACAAGGATCCCAGCACCCTAATCAGTGCCTTGGATGTACAGGAAGCACGGGAGCTGATTAATAAGGGCGTAATCTCTGGGGGCATGATTCCTAAGGTTAAGTGCTGTGTGCGCTCTTTGGCACAAGGTGTTCGTGCCGCTCACATCATTGATGGGCGGGTACCCCACTCATTGCTGTTGGAAATTTTTAGTGATGCGGGTATTGGCACTAAATTGGTTGGTTCGCGCTTGATGAATCCGGATCTGGACGAGCGTCAACCAGCGTTACCGACTGAGCTGCTGAAATCACTTTAGAGCAAGCCTGGAAGGACCGCATAAATTCACTTTTTGGTTGCCTGTATTGCGGCTAAGACTGTCCCAAGCCTTGAGAAGGTGTGGATGCAGTTTTAGCCGCTAGAGCACGAGTAACTCTCAATTGGTAATGCTGCTGTCGCCAGAGTTGCCGCCACTTCTCAACGACCGGCTCGGAATAGTCGAAGCGTTGACACTCAGCCCGAATCACTTGTCCTAACCACTCCAGCACTCGCAAGTCGGCACAGGCTTGAATGGTTTTTGCGCAGGCTTCCACCCATTCTGCAAAGACACGATAGCTAACGAGCTGTCCGCCTCGGTCTTTACGATGCACGAATAGCTGATGGGGCCAGTGTTCGTAGCGACAGATCATCTGCTCGGGAATGCCTAAAAACCTAGCAATTGAACTTACAGAAATGCAAAGTTGGGGCTGAAGAATCTGAGTCAGGCGCATGAGGAAATGCTCCAAAATTGAATGGGGAATGAGAGGGCAATTCATTGCAATGAATTGCCTCAGCCCATAGCCGCGCTCGACTCGCCCCACACGCAAGGGGTTGGATCAGCAGTGTTAAACTGCCCACTAGCCTCCATCTGTGTGCTTTACAGCTTGGGGGTTAGTCACCTGGAGTTTCTTCAAGACCCCAGGTGACGCTAGAGAAGCAATGACTACTTAGCTCAAGACCCCATCGCAAGTATTGGATAGATGTCAAGTGGGTCATTGGGCTTCTTGCTAGGTTTTGACTTGTATAAGGTCAGTCTTGCTAACACTTAATTCCTGCTCCGCATAGTACCCGGCAGGGTAATGCCAGTTCTGCGCTGCAATCCCTAAGATGGCCTGAGGATTAAGCAACTGCCCCGTCACCTCTGTAGGAGCTAAGTCTAAGAAGCTAGTTGGGCTATGGCAATACTTTGCCGGTTCTTGGGTGTGGATGTAGCAATTTGTAGCTTAAGCATTCAACCAGAAATTGAACGATTGAATCTTAACTAAAACAACAGAGCAGCAATAACAATGAAGAGACTCCACGGCTTTAGTCCTCGTAGAGGCGACAATTACCCTCTCGGTCAATATGTGCCCACGGGAAAGTTTGGTAGGTTATTTCCCAATCTGCGGCCGCTCACACCCTCCAAGGAGAGTTTGACCGATTTGGGCAATGCCATGCTCGATACAAAAGCCGATAATCCAAACGGAGATCGAGATGGCGATAACCCTAGTGTTCCAGCTGGCTACACTTATCTTGGCCAATTCATTGATCACGACATCACTCTCGACACAACTGCGCTCAAAGAAGTTTTGGTTGACCCATTAGCCATTCAAAACTTTCGGACTCCCGCCCTTGATTTAGATAGCGTCTACGGTTCGGGTCCCAGCGGGCAGCCCTTTCTCTACGATCTCGATGATCCAGACCAGTTTCTAATTGGTTCAACCACAGCAGTCGCCGCTGATGGGCGACCGAGCAAAGAAGCAATTGCAGCAAAGCCTAACGATCTGCCCCGAGTCAGCAGTGGCCTTGCCGTGCTTGGCGACCCACGCAACGATGAGAATTTGATCGTTGCCCAGCTTCATCTCGCCTTTCTGAAGTTCCACAATAAAGTGGTTCAGGGCATTAAGAACGGCAGCATCAAGCAGAGTTCTCCCGTTCGCAAAACGCCTTTTGAAGAAGCCAGAGACATCGTGATCTGGCATTACCAGTGGATTGTTCTCCACGACTTTCTGCGCCTTATCCTCGACATCCAGCAACTGGATCTGGTGTTGAAACAAGGAAGAGCTTTTTACAAACCGATTGGCGAGGCCTTTATTCCAGTTGAATTTTCTGCAGCAGCCTATCGTCTCGGCCACAGCATGATTCGCTCGGTTTATGACTACAACCGAGTATTTACCACCGATCAAAAGAGCCCTGGCTTTATCACCCCTGCAACACTTGATCTTTTGTTTGCCTTCACAGCTAAATCTGGTACTAAGGATGATCTTTTTGAGATTCCCGTTCCTAGTAACTGGATTATCGATTGGCGGCTATTCTTCGACTTAGATGCTCCAGTGAAGGTCAATCCTAGCCGTAAGCTGGATCCTTTCCTGGTCAATCCTCTGGCAAACTTACCGAATGTTCCTGCTCCCAGTTCATTAGCCGTTAGAAATCTATTGCGTGGCAGTAGTTTAGGTTTGCCACCCGGCCAAAGCATTGCCAGGTCCATGGGACTTAAGCCATTGAAGCCAGCACAAATCGCTGAAGGTCCAGATGGCGCAGTCGCGAAGCAACACAACTTCCATATAGAAACACCGCTCTGGTATTACATCCTTAAGGAAGCGCAGATTCAGGCGGGCGGCAGACACTTAGGCCAATTGGGCAGCCGAATTATTGCCGAGGTTTTTGTTGGTCTCCTAGAAACCGATAGCAGTTCGTTCCTGTCTCGCTGCCCCGACTGGAAACCGACTCTACCGGCAAAGGTTCCTGGAACTTTTACCTTTGCCGATTTGCTGCGGTTTGTCGATGACCTCAATCCTATAGGAGATAAGCCAGCACCAAGCGCCTAACTCTTTTAGTTCTACAAAAGGCCCGAGGGGTTACTGCTTGGGCCTTTTGTATTTAGGGCAAACCTGTTTGTAATACCGCTAGGCTCTGATCAAGAAGCTCCAGCGCTTCTTCAACCTCGCTTTTGCTGATATTCAGCGGCGGCGTAATGCGCAAGACATTGCCGTAATAGCCACCTTTGCCAATCAGCAAACCGCGTTTCTTAGTTTCTTCAAACAATTGCACAACGAATTTGGTAGCAGGTTCTTTAGTTTTAGGATCAGTGACCATTTCCACACCCTGCATCAGACCCATGCCGCGCACATCGCCCATGACCGGATATTTCTGTTGCAAAGATTCCAGGCCGGAGCGGAGTAAAGCGCCTTGAGTCGCAGCATTATCGGCCAAATTTTCTACCTGGATTACTTCAATGGTGGCAACTGCCGCCGCACAGCTCACCGGATTGCCACCGAAAGTCGAGACATAGAGCCCTGGAAATCGGTCGGCCAGTTCTGCTTTGGCAATCGTGACCCCCAAGGGCAAGCCGTTAGCAACCCCTTTGGCCATGGTCATAATGTCTGGCTCCACACCCCACTGCTCAATGCCAAACATCTTGCCGCCAGTGCGCCCGAAGCCAGTCTGCACCTCATCGCTGATGAACACACCACCGTAGTTCCGCACAGTTTCAGCCACAATGCCAAAGTATTCTGGTGGTGGCGTAATAAAGCCGCCTACCCCCTGAATTGGCTCCGCAATCATGCCAGCAATTTGCCCAGTCGTGGTGGTCTGGATAACCTGCTCCACGTCCTTGGCACAGCGCAGTTCACAACTGGGATACTCCAGGCCGTAGGGACACCGATAGCAGTAAGCATTGGCAACATGCTTCACGCCGGGTACTTGACTGGGCAACTGCCGCCAAGTGCTCTGAGCCGTGATGTTTGTGGTCAAAATTGTGTGACCACTGTAGGCGTGGCGCAAGGCCAGAAACTCCAGCGAACCAGTGGCGTACTGCGCCAATTGGATAGCTGTCTCATTCGCCTCAGAGCCACTCGGCGAGAAAAAACTTTTCTGCAAGGAGCCGGGAGTGATCTCCGCCATCTTTTCCGCAAGATCCACAATCGGCGCATTGGGATAGAGCGTCGAGGAATGCAAAAGCTTTTGGGACTGGCTCAGCACCGCCTCAGTTACGCGGGGATGGTTGTGGCCAACACTGGTCGTAAGAATGCCGCCAAAAAAATCCAGGTAGGACTGACCAGCGACATCCCAGACCTGAGCTCCCTGACCTCGATCCAGCACCACAGGCTCAGCGTAGTAGTTGGACACACAGGGCCAGAGGTACTCGCGGTGCTTTTCGGCAATGGCCTGAGTGGGTTGAATATCTTGCCCCATGGGAGGTTCAGAGAGGTTATGTGTAGTAAAGTGACCTCTTAACTTACCACCGGATAACCCTTGGTCGACTGCATGGTTTGTAACGGTTTGCGCAAAAACGTAGGTCTTTGTGCTCTGGTGGGAAGGCTGACCGATGGAAGATTTTCTCATTTCCAGCAAGGGTTTAAGGAAGATTCCTGCCCCCACTGCTGGAGCGGTGTAAAGGCTTCTAACTCAATTAGCTTGCAGAATTAGGGCCAATTGGCACTTCTGTATATATAATCGAGCGCAGTTTGTCTCCATTTACTCATTACTCAGACTTGGTTTGGCAAGGAGCTGAAATGAAACGGATGCTACGCAGGTGCAGTCTAGGACTAGCCCTGATCTTCCTCGTGGGCTTGCAGACCAAAGTGGCAACAGCCGCTGCCTTAGTGCGTGTTCTGGTTCACGAGGAAGCCAGCAACTCTATGGCGGTATCAGTCTCTCTGCCCGCAACGCTCCAGACTCAGGGGCAACCGTTGCAACGGTTAGAGCCGGGGCAATGGTACTCTCTACCCACGAGTGTGGTCAGCCGCATCCAGCCAGCTGCAGGCGGCTTGGTTCGAGTTGGCAACACCTGGTACCCAGGCATGATTGAGGTGCGCCCTCGCCGTGGTGAGGGGATAGCAATTAACATTTTGCCGGTTGAAGAGTATCTGCGTGGCGTTGTGCCCAATGAGATGCCCGCCAGCTGGCATATGGACGCACTCCAAGCTCAAGCTGTAGCTGCCCGCACCTACGCTCTGCGCACCCAATCTAGCCGTAAATGGGGCAGTAACCCGTTTGACTTAGTTGATGACACCCGCGATCAGGTTTATCGCGGTTTTTACTATTTCGACTCCCGAAACAACCGCAACGTGCCCAAGTTCCATCGCCGCACTGATGAGGCCATTGCCGCAACCCGTGGCATCGTCATGGGCAATGCCGCGGGCTACTATCGCGCCCGCATTACCAATAGCTGGATCCCCTACAACGGCGGCTACATGCCCAATCCCGATGGCGAACACCTGGACCAGGAAATGACTCAGGCGATGGCTGAACGGGGCTGGAATTGGCAGCAAATCATTGCCTGGTGGTACAACAACCCCCAACTGCAACGTTTGCAGCAGCTTTAAGCCGCCCAATACCTGACCCATGAAAGTCTCTCTGGAGTACCTGTACCACTTCTGCTGCGATTATTGCGGCAGTTGGTGGAGCCGTGCGGATATTGAGCCCGTGTCAGGAGAGCAGGTTCACTGCCCTCGCTGCGGTAAGCTCAACACGGTTGATGCAATCCAGACCTTCCGTAACGCTGCCAGAGGGTCTTGTCTCCAGAAGGCACCAGATCCCCACGTACCCTAAAAGCCCTGCCTCCTAGAGAGTGGAGAAGCAGGGCTCTATTGAGGGCTATCGGACTAAACGAGCCCCCCTAGGGTTGCTCTAGAACACCAATACGGCACTGTTGGTCTTGACTAGCAGTAGCCAAGTTTGCGGTGATGCGTTCCAGTTGGCTCAGCCGCTCCCCCATTTGCTCCAGTTGTTCCTCTGGCCATTTTTGCAAGTCGGTCCAAGCGTTAATTGATCGGCTCACCCCCATTGCTGCTAGTCATTGCTCAACCTCTTCGTCCGGCCCGTAACCACTTAGAGTAGCGGGCTGACGAATAACTCAAAATCCTCAAAGAAGACCAAACCCTTAGTTGTTGGCCAAGGCTAACAACTAAGGGTTTGGCTAAACCTTAATTAGGCAATTAGGCGAGAGTTATAGCAGACCCCAGAAGTGCAGAATGCCCTGGTTGCTAACCAACTCAATGATTACAGCAGCGGCAAAACCGATCATTGCCAAACGACCATTCAGGCTTTCAGCGCTGGGCGTGAAGCCAAACTTGGGGCCGTTGGCTTCAGCAGCCTTGGTGTTAGATTCCATAACGTTTGACCTCTTCTAGAACGGACGAGCAACTAACTAGTTTCAGACAAACAATTCCAGACAACGAGCCGTAAGCCGGAGGCCTACGTTAAAGAATGTAACAAGCCCGCCAGCTAACAGCAACGTTTTCTTCACAGTCCGCTGTGAAGACGAGGCGCAATTTGGCTAGAGGTTTCCCCCAGGGCTTCGGTCAACGGCTAGGGAACTAGACGAGCGAAGCGCTTTTTGCCAACCTGAAGCACCTTGCCGGTTAACTGTTCAGGGCTCTCAAAGCTGAGATCAACCTGGTCAATTTTCTGGCCGTCAAGCTTGACAGCCCCACTTTGAATCTGGCGTCGCGCCTCAGAGGAGCTAGCACATAGACCACTAGCGCTCAGTAGATAGAACACCGGCGCGGGAAACTGAATATTGGCTAAGGAGAATTCCGGTACACTAGCTGCTGCTGCTGCGTTGCCTTCACTCACCAAGGCGCGGGCGCTATCTTGAGCCTGTTTAGCTAGTTCCGCTGAGTAATACTGACTGACGACCTCAAGGGCTAAAAGCTTTTGCCGTTCGCGGGGATCAGAGGGGAGTTGGTCTAAAGGCAGGTTCGTGAGCAATTCAAAGTAGTTAAAGATCTGAGTATCAGGCACTTTCTCCAGCTTGGAGTACATACTCAGGGGGTCTTCGGATAGACCGACATAGTTGCCCAAAGACTTGGACATTTTTTGGTGCCCATCCAAACCAATCAACAGTGGCATAGTCAAACAAAACTGCGGTGACAGACCGAAGTGTTGTTGTAGATCCCGTCCCACCAGCAGATTGAATTTCTGGTCGGTGCCGCCTAGTTCGACATCAGCTTTTACGGCTACAGAGTCATAGCCCTGCATCAGGGGATAGAGAAATTCGTGCAGATAAACAGGATTGTTCACCTGCATTCGCTCAGCAAAGCCTTCCTTAGCTAGCATTTGGCTAACGGTCATGGTTGCCAGCAGCTTAATAATTTCTTGCAAGTCTAGCTTGGCAAGCCATTCGGAGTTGTAGCGAATCTCCAGACGTCCAGGTGTGTCAAAGTCTAGAACTGGACGCAACTGTTCAAGATAGGTCTGAGCGTTGGTTTGAACCTGCTCTTCGCTTAATTGGCGACGCACTTCAGATTTGCCAGTAGGGTCGCCAATGCGAGCTGTGAAGTCACCAATAATCAGCACAGCAGTGTGCCCAGCATCTTGAAAAGCACGCAGCTTGCGGAAAACAAGGCTGTGGCCCAAGTGAATATCGGTGCCCGTCGGATCAATGCCAAGTTTGATGCGCAGAGGCAGTTCGGCTGATTCTAGACGCTTCCAGAGATTGTCCTCAGGACTATTCGGAAAGACTTCGACAATGCCTCGGCGTAGCAAGGTCAGAGAATGGGGGTCAGTTACGCTCACAGTCTTCAATAGCCAGTCAGGCCAGGATGGAGGCCACGCTTAAGTCAGTGGACAATATCCCTGAAGTCTACCCCATGCAGTTGTCCGCTTAGAACTGCTGGTTAGAACTGCGAGCTGAGGAATTAGCTTTCGCAACACTGATCGCAGCTGTTTCTTGAAATTTAAAAGTACTAGGGATTCGTTTAAACCCTGCCTCGGATCGTGTTTGAAACCTGCCCAGAAAATAGGGTCAAAGTAAACTTTGACTTGCAGCAGATCTCTGACTGGTACTCGGCCTAAAAAGCCTTATATCTGCTTCTATCCTGCCGCCTGTTCCTGCCACCACAGTTTTCCGCTCGCGGTTGCCGTCTGGGGTAAGCTAACCTTTAATTTCTGCTGTCTCAGGACCTGAGCTTGTCAAGAGGCCACTACCAAATTCAGCTAGATGCTAGCTGAACTTCCCAGGATGGTGCTTAGTTCCCCAGAATTGGGGGGCCAGGGAAAGAGCGTCTAAGTTCTGATCAGAAATGGGTAAAGTATAAAATCTACTACTTAGACAAGCTCCCCTTTTAGGATGGCCTCAAGCCAGGGGTGGGCAGACTATAATCCACTCGATTCACCCAGACCCCAGGACCGCCGTGTCTTCTAAGAGTCTCAAACACAAGCAGAAGCAGCCCTCGCGCCCACCCGAGACTCTGGCTTATGTGCAGTCTGTGGGTAAAGCAGTGGGTGGGTCACTACTGGCCGTGACGCTATTGGGCAGCTCGGTCGTTGCGGGTGCCCTTTCAGGTTTGGCCCTGAGCTTCCGTGATTTGCCAGATGTGCGGGTGCTCAAGGGCTATGTGCCCACAGAGACAACTCATATTTACGACATCACAGGTAAGCCGATCGATAGTGTCCACGGTGAAGCCAACCGTGAAGTTGTCCCGCTTAATTCGATGTCACCCAACCTCAAGCGAGCGGTGCTGGCAATCGAAGACAGCTACTTCTATTCTCATCGCGGCGTTGACCCCAACGGCATTGCTCGGGCCTTTATCAGCAACTGGGAAAGAGGTTCTGTGGTCGAGGGTGGCTCCACCGTTACCCAGCAGTTGGTGAAGAATCTGTTTCTGTCGCCTGAGCAAACCTTCAACCGCAAGGTAGCAGAAGCAGTTCTGGCGATGCGCCTAGAGCAGATCTTTGACAAGAACGAAATCCTGGAGATGTACCTCAACCAGGTCTATTGGGGACACAACACATATGGCGTAGAAACAGCAGCCGAGAGCTACTTCAACAAGTCGGCATCTGAACTAACACTGGCTGAGTCCGCGATGATGGCCGGGCTGATTCAGGCGCCCGAAGTCTTTAGCCCCTTCATGGACTACACGCTTGCTAAACAGCGCCAGTTGTTGGTGCTGAACCGCATGCTAGAGCTGAAGTGGATTACGGCTGCCGAATACAAGCAGGCCCGCCAGCAGCCGTTGCAGCTGGGCGAAATCACCTCATTCCGTCGTAGCGAAGTGCCTTGGATTACTGAGGCGGTGATTCAAGAGTTAACTGACCGCTTCGGCTCAGACGCCATCCTTAAGGGCGGCCTGCGGGTTCAAACCACAGTGGACTTGCGCCTACAACGTATTGCGGAAGAAACGGTGCGCGGAGAGCACGCTAAATTGCGCCGTCGAGGTCTGCGAGCTGACCAAATGGCCCTGGTGTCCCTTGACCCGCGTACAGGCTTTGTCAAAGCAATGGTGGGTGGCGTTAATTACGAAAAGAGCCAGTTCAACCGTGCCCTACTGGCCAAACGCCAACCTGGCTCAGCCTTCAAACCTTTTGTCTACTACGCCGCTTTCGCCAGTGGCCGCTACACGCCGGAATCCTTTATTTCTGATTCGCCGGTCAGCTACCGCGATGGCAATGGCTGGTACTCACCGCAGAACTACGACAACTCCTTCATGGGCGGCATTAGCATTCGCAAAGCTCTAGAGTTATCACGTAATATCCCCGCCATTCGCCTTGGCAAAGCGGTAGGTATGGAGAAAGTCGTCGAGACTAGCCGAACCCTAGGGATTACCAGTCCGATGGAGCCAGTCACCTCCTTGCCTTTGGGCGCGGTGGATCTCACACCTATAGAAATGGCTTCCGCCTACGGTGTATTTGCGACCAATGGCTTTAAGTCAGAGCCGACCTTTATTGCTCGCGTAACCAGCAACAGTGGACGGGTCATCCTGGATAACAATCCAGATCCGCAACTCGTGCTCGATCCCTGGGCTGCTGCCTCTCTCAACAGCGTCTTGCAAGGGGTGGTCACTCAGGGTACCGGCAAAGCAGCCCAGCTGGGCGATGGTCGTCCAGTAGCAGGTAAAACCGGTACCACCTCTTCAGAACGTGATATCTGGTTTGTGGGCTATGTGCCTCAGATGGTGACAGCAGTGTGGGTGGGCAACGACGATTATCGCCCTCTGGGCGGCGGCGCAACGGGTGGTGGCTTCGTCGCCCCGATTTGGAAAGACTTCATGACTAAAGCACTGAAAGGCGTGCCTGCCGAGAAGTTTGACCCACCCTCGAACTTCGAGCGGCCTTAGCCGCCTTAGTTGAGTCATTAATTAAGGGTTAGGGCAACTACAGGGCAACTACTTAGCACGAGCACCCAGTTAAGCCCTAAGCCCTCCAGGAACCAAGTTAAAACTGAATGTGATGGAGTAGGGTGGCAGTCAGCTTTGGCGGCAGGTGAAGGCGTTGCTGTAGATCAGCGAGATCGCGGTAGGGCCCATGTTGTCCCCGATTGTGTGTGATCGCTTGCGCTAGGTTGCTATCAACTCCTGGCAAGTTGGCCAGCTCTTCCGAGCTGGCAAGATTTGGGTCCAGCCGGACTGGCAACTCGGCACCGTCAGGGTCGTAAAAACAGAAACGCAGAGCCGGGGCTAAAGTTTGCAATTGCTCTACTGGCGCACCAATAGCTCCTGCCACATCTTCAAGGCAATAGAACTGAACACCAGCACGAGTCAGGCTGACTAGTGACCGAGCTTGACGAATGGAGATTCCAGGCAACCGCAACCAGTCATCTACGCTCGCGCGGTTGACATCGACTACTAATCCCAAACGTACCGCAACCTCTACCTCAGACAACGATTGCAGTCGATGATAAGGGTCGTTCAGCATAGGCACCAGATTGGCATACTGACGTTCGCTGCGGCGCGCGTGGACTACTGCAGCCAGCCAGCTCAACAGCGATACAGGCACACCTACTCCCGTTGGTAAGCTGGCTAAGGGCAGAAAGAAGAGGGCGGCATAAACTCCCCCAGCGACAGTCCAGGGCTGTTGTTGCAGTCGATGCCCCGCAACTAAAAAGCCCAGCCAATGCAAGCCCGGTACTAGAGACCAAAGCTTCCACATCGTTAGGGACGGAGCAGTTAAACGGTCTGACGATGGACGCACAGCTTCTCCCGGCCATTCTCCCTAACCAATTTGAGCCAGCAACTGGCGACGCTTCTGCTCGAACTCATACTCAGAAATTAGCCCGTCTCGTCGTAGGTCGTCCAAGGTTCGCAGAGCTTGGGCAACAGAAGCAACGTGCTCTGGGCGAAAGGTGGGGTTGGCTTCAGGGCCAATGGTGCCAGTGTTAAAGCGTTCGTTGAACTCGGCCTCAGTTTGAGTGAGATACCAAATTCCCTCGATTGCGCTGGCAATTCTGGGAAACGGGGTCCAGAAAAACAGCAGGTAAACAACCCCCCAACCTACCTTGCCAGTATAGATCTTGTGCAGACCGGGAAGGGTAAGAATTCCAGCCAATGCTAGAATCCCGGCAAGCTTTCTATCCTTACGTTTGGTGGTGGAAACAGGGTAGGAAAGCGACTGCATGGGGTCTAAATCTCCGTGTCAGGCTAGCCCACTAGCCTCCGTTCCATCATAGAAGGCTTGCCGAAATCGGGTGTAGTCGCCTCAGGCGTAGATTTGCCCTAGGATGGCGCTGAGCCGATCGTAATCATCCTTGAGCAAAACGCTCAGCGCCCGTCCTGCCTGCACCAACCAAGTGCGCTCAAGTTGCCGGGCTCGATAGACTTGCCGAATCACCGCCGCTGTGAGTTCATCGACGGGAGCTCCAGCGACCTGAATCAAGGTGCGCAAGAAATCTAGCCGGTCACTAAAGGCGACGACTTCCGCTGTGGCGCAATGATAAACAGCCTGATGGATTTGCGGTGGGCGCGGCGGTAGATGCTGATGGATCAGCTGCGGCTGATTGCCCGGTCGAAAGCCGACGATCGCCGCACGAAACTCAGTTTTGAGCATGGCAAAGATCTGGGGCTGCTGTTCCCGCAACTGTTGCAGCGAGAGACCTAAGGCCCTGGCCCGGTGGATCGAATCAACTGGCGAGGTGCTGGCATGATAGACCACGGCATAAACCTGATTGCCAGTTTCTTCGTCTTGAGCGCTGACCCAAGAGCCAAAAGGCGGCATTTGCGGAAAATTCAGGTCCTCTGGATCGAGGCACTGCGCCATAAACTCGGCAGTCGAAGTTTCGATCACCTCAGCAAAGTGATCGGGATGGCGATTGGTTGCGGCGAACTGGGGGAGGGGTAGGCGCATATAGGAAGGCTGGCTTAGAGCTACAACACCCGCAGCCCAGCTAGGGTGACTAGCAGAGAGAGCAGACTGCCACTAACAAACAGGGTGTTACGCAGCCAGGTCGGACGTAAACCCAGCCAACTCAAGTAACTCTCAATACAGGGGCCTAGGAAATAGCAGATGTTAGCCGTTAAGCCCCAAAAGACTAGGCTGAATAACATTTCTCCTGGCGAGCCCATGTAATGCAATAGGGTTGAGAGCGTGGGTAAAAACACCACCAGATTGAACAGAGGACGGCGTTCCTCCCAGCCCCGGAAAATGCGGATCGCCTCCCGTTTGGCACCCGGTTGCTGCTGATCTAGCTGGTCAATGCGGTCACGAATACCCGGTAAGTTCAAACCAACTTCAGCCATGCGGTTAGAGAGGGGCTGGTCGCGGTTACGCGGCTCAGCCGTGGTCTGCTCTGTAGCCGCGGGTTCGCTACCAAATACCTGAGCGGCCCGCAAAGTTGAGAGCGCTTGGTGAGCGGAACTAAGGCGGCTATCCAAGGAGGGATCCAGCAGCCGATGCAGCCATTGAGTGAAGCCAGGGCTGAGGCTCACGACCCGTTCAAACTGAAGCTGTAAGTTCCGCTGTGGCAAATCACTCGGACTTCTGCCGGTAAGGGCATGGACCAAAGTTGCGCCAAGCGCATAGAGATCCGAAGCCGCTACCGTGCGTCCCCCAAATTGCTCTGGGGGCATGTAGCCATAGGTGCCGACAATTGTGATTGTTTGTCCTTCGACTACCGCCAGGTTTTGCACAGCCCCGAAGTCCACTAAGTGCAAGCGACCGTTCTCCCCGATCAGCACATTGCTGGGCTTGATATCGCGGTGAATCACAGGCGGCGTGCGGCCATGCAGGTAGATCAGGATTTCCAGCAGTCCCTCTGCCAGTTCAATTGCTTCGGTCTCAGAGTAGAGCCGGCCCTGCCGGATCCGGTCCGATAGAGACTCACCCGGGATGTAGTCCTTGACCAGGCAGAAACCCCAGCTTTCAGTGGAATCTGTAGAAAAGTAATCTCGGTAGCGGGGAATAGAGGGGTGATCCAAGGCTTGCAGAATCCGAGATTCTCGCTCAAACAGCTTCAGATCATCCCAACTAAACCCTGGCCCAAAGGAGAGAAGCTTCACTACTACGAGTTCCCCACGCACTCGGCCCAAATCGCTCGGCACCTGAGTGCCAGCGTCTGCCGAGTCCTCTGCTGGGTCGGCAGCGGGTTGGGGAATGGTTTGCAGGTCTTCCGCTAGCCAGGTCTGCCGCCCAGCATTCTGGCCCAGAGGCTGGAGCAGCCGGTAGCGGTTTTTTAGCACCTTGTCCGTCACGTGCCTCCTTCTCCAGAGCGCAGGGGATTTCTAAAATCTAATCCAGGAATCTGGGGATGAGCACAAGTCTCAAGTTTGCTAAAGCTTGTATCCCCTTACTTAGGAGGGTAAATCGAGCCAGTTTTGATTGATGTGATCCGGCTGAATCAGGCCATATTCCAAGGCTCGACGCACACAGAGCATCCGATTGCGCCGCGACCCCCGCTCTTCTTCGTCGGGTTCACCCAGCACTTTGCTCATCACTGACTTGATATGGGAGATCACTGTGGACTCAGCAACGACTAGCGTTTCCGAGATTTGGCTGTTCTCCAAGCCCTGAGCCATATGGATCAGCACAATGCGCTCACGGGGCGTGAGCTGCGGCACCTGAGCCTCTAGAGAGCGGCCAATACCCTTAGCCGCCTGCCGAACTGCTTCAGCCCGCTCTTGTGGGGTAGCCGATTTGAGCAGGTAATCATAAACAACCCGAGGGTGAGACGTGCTGGTCTGCACAAAGGGCTGGAGGGCAACTAAGCCGGAGCGGTCCCGGTGTCCAGTCATAACAACCAGATGAGTCGGCAGCTTTGAGGCTTGTACTGCCTGGGCAATAGTAATTCCTGCCAGGTACTCGGGAGGTTGCCCTCGCTGGCGAGGTAACTCTAAATCGACCAAGGCGACCTGCGGCTTCAGGGTAGTAATTAACTCCAGGGCATCGGTCACGGTCATCGCTTGACCAATCACAGCAAAATCTGGCTGGCTACTAAGATGGGCAGCAGCTCCAGCCAGGGTATCTGGGTGATCATCCACCACCACGAGGGTAATGGGCTCGCCAATCGTTTCTGGCATACTGAGTGGCCGTTCAACAGCTAAGGATCTGGGCTAGGAGCATCCTAGCCTAATGCTCTAGGGCCTAATGCTTCAGAACCTAATGCTTGAGGGTTGAAAACTCAGTTTTGGCACGCTGCTCTTAGCGCCAAGGACTAGCACCAAGGACTAGGGCAAATCCAGCCTGAGCACCCGAGCGTCTAGTGCTTGTACTTCTGGCAAATTCACCTGATAGGGGGGCGTCCAGCCACGGGCTGAGAGCGAATGGATCTGTAGGCGTACGCTCTGGCCGGGTTCAAGGAAACCATCTGCTGCACCCTCCAAGTTGACCTGGCCGGTGATGTCCTGACCCTGACCATCCAACAGGGCCACTTGGCTGACCAGGAAGATAAAGCGTTCTGAGGCGCGATTGGTGAGCAGCAAGCTGAGCTGAAAGCTGCCATCATTCTGAATCGACACCTGCTCAGCCTGTAGATCGATGTCCCCCTCCGTCACCCGGCTATCCAACGGCAGAATCGATAAGGTAGGTTTGGCCTCCGGTGAAGAAAACTGGTTGGCCTGAGCCTGAATCGCCTGTACCCGAGCCAGAGTCTCTAACTCGCGTTGCCGCCGGATCTCAGACTGCTGCTTCTGCCAATCCTGGATGCGCGCCTGAGCACGGGCATAGTCAGGAGCAACATCAGGAACCAAGTTGGCGATCGCAATCGCTCGACTGAGCAGTTCTTGCGCCTGAGGCGCATCTGGCGCTACCTGCTTAGCCTGTCGCTCGGCACTACTGAGGATCCGAGTTGACCACTGTTGGATGCGCGCTTGGGCGTTCCGGTAAACCAGCGAGCGAGGGGAGACCTCACTGGCCTTCTGGATAGCTTTGACCAGATCACCTAACTGCCCGGTGCGTCCCTCAATTTCAGCTCGCTCCAAAACTTGCTGGTCGCCCACTTGGGCCAGCAAGGTGCGGGCAGTTGCAACCCCCTCAGGCTGAAGGATCAGCTTGCCTGTTTCGGGGTCGGTAGCACCTGACAATTCTGGGGTTGGTACAGGTGTAGCGGTACGGTTGGCCTCCAGGCTGCCGGTACGACTTAACAAAGAAGCGGTGAGACCGCCCAATAAGCCAGCACAGGCCATGCCACCCACTAACCAGGTCACAAAAGGAATGGGAGCCCGGCTACGCTTGATCTTTTTGGGCGGGACTGGTTTGGACGGCGGCTCAGCAGACCAGCTTGTTGAGTGAGCGCCTCCCATCAGGGTTCCAGTCAGGATATCGATCGTGAACCGGCTGCCTTGACCAGGCCGAGCATCAATGCGATAGCGAACCCGTGCTCCTACAGCCTCTAGGCGGCGCAAATAACGTCCCAGAGCAAATAATCCCGAACCGGGACGGCGCAGATAAGCTTCGCGCAAATCAAACCCAGGACCGTTATCGCTCACGCTCAAACGAAAGCCAGAGGGCAGGCGACGGTCACGAACTGGGCTGAAGGCACCAGCGGCGGGCGGTTGCAGGCAATGAAAACACAAATCTAAACGCAGCGGGCTCTGGTCTTCATGCTGAGGGCGGCGGGCGTACTTCAACGCATTCCAGGTCAGCTCTGAAACTACCTGATAAAGCGTGGCGGCAATGCGGCGGTCAGCGACAGTGTCAAAGGTAAACGCCTGTTGCTCCCACTGAGACTCGGGCACCGTTTGCCCGTTGAGCCACCAGCGGATCGTGTAAGCGGTACCCTCCCGCTCCAAGCGATCGCGGATTGGGTCTAGAGCCGCACCGAAACGCTGACCCCGCGCAAACATGTCTTCAGTGCCATTGCGCAGCAACCGCAACTCATCCTCAGCGGCGCGACAGTGATCGGCAGCTGCTGCCAAGCGCCAAGCCAAGCGGGCATCTTCAGCTCGGCTGGAGGTTTCTAAACCCGTGAGCACTTCTCGGAGTACCGAAGAGGCCCCCATCAGGCTTTGCTGCGCAGTATTGTGCAGCTCGCTGCTAAATTGCGCTCGGTAGCGTACCTCCCAGGCATCCAGAGCCAATTGAGAGCGACGGCTGTAGTAAGCGTTGAGCCCTGATACCAGCCCTACAGGTACGGCAGAGCCTAAAACCACAGCCAGCAATACCGGCACACTGGGCGACAGAAACACCAGTCCAACGAACAGACCGAAGCCCAAACCAGTCCCCAGGAGTTCTGGCAAACTGCGCACTGGTGAGAAGCCCCAAGGGCCGGGGGCAGTGCTCTGATCCAAAATGCGAGTCCAGGCCAATTGCTCTCGGACCGAACGGGCAAAGCGCTGTGCTAACCACAGGCTACAGGCGGCCAAAACCCAGATTTGCGGCTCTTGCACCAGGGGATAGAACAACAGCGCGTCTAGCCAAACCTGTGCAGGTGGCTCGTTGGCCGAGTTATGAGCAAAGGGCGGACGCAGACGGGATAGAACTTCGCCCCAGCTCTCGCGAGGCAAGGCACTAGGTTGCAATTCTGCCCGCTGGATTTGCTCGCTTTGCTGTTGGATCTGGCGCTGGAGCACCAGACTTTGGCGATTGTTGAGACCATCGAGAATGCCTAAGGCCCGCCCGTAACCAGCTAAAGCTTGGTCAGGTTGACGCTCAGCAATTGCATCGGCTTGACGTACCCAAGCCACTGCCACGCGTAGGGGCAAGCTAGCACGCTGTGCCAGGGGAACCTGCACTTGGCTGAAATACCCCCCCTCTGGCCAAAATACTTGCAGACTCCACAGACAGGCACCGCTAAGAGCCAGCCCATATACGATGCCCACACCCGCTTGGCGACAACCGCCCAATAACAGCCAAACGCGGGGGGTAGCAGGTCGCCCAGCAGCTTGGACAGGGCGATTGCTAGCGGTTGATTGATCACTCCGAGGTTGGCGCAAAAGACGCATAATGCGCTTCAGGAGACTCCAAACGATGCCACTGATTTTTACAGTACTGGATGGACCACAACGGGACTGTCAACTGCACCTCGCCACCGGCTTAGAGGCCTGCTTAGTACGTCTGCCCTCGGGCGTCTTGTCACTGCTGACCCCTGCTGATGAGCTGCCTACCGGAGCCATGGTCTGTCTTAACCTGCTGTTTTGGGAAGGCATTTGGTATGCAGCTCCCAGTTTGGCAGGCACAAAAGCCGGGGGACGGCTCTTGAAGACGCTGATGCCTCTACTAGCCGGAACCCGACTTCAATTTGGCCCACCTAGCCCGCTCGCCTTGGAAGTGACTGAGGCCACCGACGAAGGCATAGCACTGGACCTGCGCAGCCTAGAATTACACCCAGAAGATTTGACCAGTGTATCTCGCCTGTCAGGCCGTTCGACTCGGCTGACTAGCTTACCGCCTCGTCTGGCAGGGCTTTTGAAGTTACTCAGCGCCGTCGCCACTGGCGCTGCAGTTTTATTGGGAGGCATTGCCGTCGTCAAGGCTCCCTTGAATCTGCTTAGCCCGAACAGCTCAGTTTCAGTGCCTGACCCAACTGTGACCGTCAGCCATTCTGGTACGAGCGACCCTGCGGTCCTATCAGTTGCGCAAGCTCTACAGGAGCGGCTCCTACAGATTCCAGAGGAAAGTACTCTTGACGCCCCCAATACCTTGGCAACTTTGGCTGAGATCCGGCGTACAGGCCAGCAATTAGCCCGTATCCATGCCAACTCTCCTCTGGCCATTGGAGTTGCCACTGCTACTGCGGCCATTTACGAAGTATCCCGAGGGGCATCTACGGGCAACCGAGAGTCTCTGAGTGCAGCTGCTCAGTCAGCTCGCCGCAGTCTGGATGTTTGGAGCCAGCTACCCAGTGCTGAGCAGGCTGGAGATCCTGCTTTGTTTTACCGTTCGCTTGCTCGCCTCAGCCTCAACGAGGCTGAGCGGTTATGTGGAGAACTAGCGGAGACTCAACCAGACAGTCCCAAACTCAATGGAGCGGAGGGCTACACAAGCCCTGAAGAGAGTAAAGCAGAGCCCAGCCCAAGCTCTGGGGCGATTAACTCAAGTTCGGCAAGCTCAGGTTCAGCATCGGCTTCCAGCTGTCTCTACCCCAGGTCACCAGAAGCAGACTCCATTCCTAGCCCAGAGCCAGGAAAGCCGGGAAATTAAGGGCAATCAATTGCGATTAGAGATTCAGATCAAGCGCTCGCGGATCCACAGAGCCAGCAGCGGCAGGGCTAAGCGATAGCCCTGATCAGAACCATACAGCAAGCCTTTTTGCTGAAGACCCGCTAGAGCCCCTTGAAGGCTGCCGCCTCTAGATAGGCAATGCTTGTGGATGTACTCACGGCTCTGAGGCTTGTCGGTTGGGTCGGTTGCCAGACATTCCAATAACTGCACTTGGCTCGCCGGTAGCAGCAGCAGTAACGATTCAAAAATTGCGGACAGATCAGCTAGCAGACCTTGCAAAGCCTGCTCAACTTGTTGACGACCGATTAAACCTTTGGGGACTTGTAGGGAGTGCAGCCGTCGGGCCAAGGCCAAAGCATCACCTAAATGCCCCTGCACCGCGGTTAGAAATAGGTCCAGCGCTTGATCGAGCGGGTCAAACGTTAGGCCTTGAGCGGCAAAAACTTTTTGTACCCAAGCGGCCAGCACCTCGTCGGGTAGCGGATTGAGTTGCAACGATTCGAGGGCTTCGTCGGGTTGGCTGCTGATTTCAGCGATAGTTGCGACCAGTACATAACTGACTCGGGTTTGCCGTTGAATTTCCTGACGCAAAAATGTTTCCCATTCGCGGTTACGGTCCCAGGAACGGATGTGAGGAAAGCTGGGCAAGCTCAGCACAACCTGGCCGTTCAGGAATTCTGCCAGTATCTGCGGCAGTTGGATCAGCGCTTCAAAAGCATTCCAAAGCTGGTCGCGAGCCAAACCCCGAACTGGCCTTAACCGCTGTTCACCCTTGGCATCAACCGTGAGAACCAGCCAGTCAGCAGCAGTCTTCTCCACCCAGCCTCGAATTAGAGCTTGGGCAGGCTCACTTCTGAACGTTTGGTCTAGGCTCTCGCACAGTAAGTGCACGAAGCGTTCCCCATCCGTCACTCGAATGCAATCCACCTCCAGAACCCAGGCTCCTACTTCCTGGGCGGCTCGCCGGACTAGGGTTCGCCGCCCGCTACCCGGAACTCCAGTAATCAACAAGTCTCCGTCCCGAGCCAGAACTTGTACAATGCGCTGAAACTCCGCCTGCCGTCCAATCAGGTCCAAATTCGTTAATGGCTGCAGAGCATTCAGAGTCACACTACCACTGTCTGTCCATAGAGAAACTCCAGCTTCAGGCTGCTCGGCAAGAGCTTCGGGTAACAAGCGTTGAGCCGACGATGCACCGTCTGGCAGTGCAGTCTTTGGAGCGTCAGGTGGGCAGGCGCTGGAGTGAAGCCTGGAGTGAAGCATTGTTATGAGGCGAACCACTAGAGTTCATTGTGGCACTATGCTTAAGTGTTAAGAACACCTGTAGCACTATTTTTTAGGCCTGCCCATGGTTTCTCCTTCGTCTGCGACTGAGTCTCCCTCCTCGCCGCCAACGCCGCCAACTCTTTGGCACTCCCTGAGCGCTGAGAAGGCACTGGTTTTGTTAGAGAGCGACCCGGAACAGGGACTGAGCGCCGCTCAGATACAGGAACGGACAGATCGTTTTGGCCCCAATGAACTAGAGGAAAAAGCAGGCCGGAGCAGTTGGAGCATTCTGTTAGATCAGTTCACCAACATCATGCTGATCATGCTGTTGGCTGTGGCCGTGGTTTCAGCCCTGCTGGGGTCGGTTAAGGACGCCATTGCCATCCTGGTCATTGTTGGCATCAACGGTTTGCTGGGCTACCTGCAGGAGAGCCGGGCGGAGAAAGCGTTGGCAGCGCTGAAGAAGCTTTCCTCTCCAGTTGTGAGAGTTCAACGTTCGGGCAAGACTGACGAGGTACCAGCTCAGTTACTCGTGCCGGGAGACATTGTGTTTCTAGAGGCCGGCGGCCAAGTGTCTGCTGATGGTCGACTGTTAGAAGCCGCCAACATGCGGATCCGTGAAGCCGCCCTCACTGGCGAAGCCCAAGCAGTCACCAAATCAGCCGCAGCTGTGCTGGCTAACGATGCTTCTTTGGGGGACCGCACCAATATGGTGTTCCAGGGAACCGAAGTCTTGCAGGGCCGCGGCACGATGGTCGTGACCTCGACCGGTATGAGCACTGAATTGGGACGGGTGGCTACTCTACTGCAAGGCGTTGAGAGTGAACCCACCCCCCTACAGCGCCGCATGAGCCAGCTAGGCAATGTGCTGGTCAGTGGTGCCTTAATTCTGGTGGCGATTGTCGTAGTCGTGTCTGTCCTACAGGTTCCTGATGGCTTTGCTCGCATCTTCCGTGGCGATTTAACCCCATTGCAGGAACCGCTTCAAGTCTCTCTGAGTATGGCTGTGGCAGTCGTACCCGAAGGTTTGCCTGCAGTGATCACGGTAGCGCTGGCACTGGGGACGCAGCGGATGGTCCGGCGCAACGCCTTGATCCGCAAGTTGCCCGCGGTGGAAACCTTGGGGTCTGTGACTACGATTTGCTCAGATAAGACGGGCACGCTGACCCAGAACAAAATGGTGGTGCAGAAAGTGCACACCGCCAGCACTACATTTGATGTCAGCGGCAGTGGCTATACACCGGAGGGCCAATTCCAAAAAGTTGAGGCTGCCCAAGCCAACGGGGGGCAAGCAGTCGAAGCCAAGACCGACCCTGAACTCCATAGCCTGCTCCTGGCTTGCGTTGTCTGCAACGACGCGGTGCTTAAGTCAGAGCCACCCAATATTTGGAGCGTGGTAGGCGACCCCACTGAAGGTGCTCTGCTGACCCTAGCGGGCAAGGCTCAATTGGACAAGAGCCATGTGGGACAACAGCTGCACCGAGCTGCTGAATTTCCCTTTTCCTCGGATCGCAAGCGCATGAGTGTAATCTGCGACCGCAAATCCGAGGCAGCTCTGCCGCTACCTGTGCAGACTCCCTACTTAATGTTCACCAAAGGCTCTCCAGAGCTGGTCTTAGAGCGCTGCAACCGCATCCTGGTCGGCCAACAGCTTGTGCCCATTCAAGAAGCGCAGCGCCGCCAAGTCCTCCAGCAAAACGAAGACCTAGCAGGAAGGGGCATCCGGGTTCTAGGCTTTGCCGCTCGTGAACTAGAGACTTTACCTGCTGAAGACAGCGACGAGACCACCGAGCAGGGCTTAGTCTGGCTAGGGTTGGTCGGTATGCTGGATGCGCCTAGACCCGAGGTGCGAGACGCAGTGGCCCGCTGTCGTCAGGCAGGTATCCGCCCTGTCATGATCACCGGCGATCACCAACTCACGGCGGTCGCTATCGCCACTGATTTAGGCATCGTGCAAGAAGGGGCGCAGTCCTTAGGCGGTAAGGAACTAGAACGCCTATCTCAGTCAGAGTTAGAGAACACAGTCGAAGAGGTGAGCGTCTATGCTCGCGTCTCGCCTGAGCACAAACTGCGCATCGTGCGGGCCTTGCAGAAGAACGGCGAATTTGTTGCAATGACCGGCGATGGCGTCAATGATGCACCAGCCATTAAGCAAGCTGACATCGGCATCGCAATGGGTATCACCGGTACCGATGTGAGTAAGGAGGCCAGCGACATGGTGCTCCTAGACGACAACTTTGCCACGATTGTTGCGGCGACCGAAGAGGGACGAGTTGTCTACTCCAACATCCGGCGCTTCATCAAGTACATCTTGGGTTCCAACATCGGTGAAGTGCTCACCATTGCAGCTGCACCGATCTTGCTCGCAGGCGGTTCTGTGCCACTAACGCCGTTGCAAATTCTCTGGATGAACCTGGTCACGGATGGTTTGCCAGCACTAGCCTTAGCCGTTGAGCCTGCTGGCCCCAATGTGATGCGCCGTCCCCCCTTCAGTCCCAAAGAAAGCATCTTTGCCCGGGGCTTGGGGCTCTACATGATTCGCATCGGCATCATTTTTGGCATCCTCAGCATCATCTTGATGCAAATAGCCTTCAATTTCCGCAATGAGTTTGGCACTGACCCTGACTCATGGAAGACGATGGTGTTTACAACCCTGTGTCTAGCTCAGATGGGCCACGCTCTGGCGATACGCTCTAACAGTCTGCTCACCATGGAGATGAACCCCTTCTCTAATCCCTATGTCTTGGGAGCTGTCTCAGTTACGTCACTGCTGCAACTGGCTCTGATTTACGTCGAGCCGCTGCGCAGCTTCTTCGGCACCCACGTGCTCTCACTCACTCAGCTGGGCATCTGCATCGGCTTCAGCGCCCTGATGTTTGTTTGGATTGAGGGTGAAAAGCTGTTCATCCGGTTAGTTAAGGGGAGACAGGAAGGCTAACGCACCGGCTGGGAGCGAGGTATAACCAAGCAGTATGGAAGTCCTGCCGCAACTGGGCCTGGTGGTCCTGCTCATTGCCATTAATGCCTTTTTCGCCGCGGCTGAAATCGCGCTGGTTTCTTCGGATCCCACAAGGCTGGAGGTAATGGCCAAGGCAGGCAGTCGCCGCGCCCGGCAGGCACTTAAGCTCAGTCGCGACAGCACTCGCTTCCTAGCCACGATCCAGATCGGCATTACCCTGGCTGCCTTCTTTACCTCAGCAGCGGCAGCGGTGGAGCTATCCCTGCCTTTAGCGAATGCCCTTAAACCTTTGCTGGGGCCATTCGCCAAAAATGCAGCGTTCTTCGCTGTCACCGTTGTCGTGTCTCTGGTCAGTCTAATTTTCGGCGAACTCACTCCGAAGCGACTGGCCCTGCGTCACGCTGAGTCCGTAGCACTGTTTACAGTGATGCCGATTGCCTGGCTAGGCAAACTGGCCTCGCCACTGGTCCATCTGCTGACTAGCGCGACCAACACCATCCTGGGCTGGGTCGGTGGCAATGCCCACGACAACGAGGAAACTCGCATTAGCCTGGATGAAATTAGGGCACTGATTGAAGCAGCTCGGGAAGGGGGGACCCTAGGCGAGCAGGAGCGGCGCATGATTATGGGCGTGGTGGGGCTGTCGCGGCTAACGGCCCGGGCAGTCATGGTGCCTCGCGTACGCATGCAGGCGATCAGCGTCAATACCAGCCTGGCCGAGGCTTACAACATTGCGGCCCAGAATGCCCACACTCGCTTGCCTGTCTACGACCAAGACATTGACCATATTCAGGGAGTTCTGCACGTTAAAGACTTGGTCTGGCCGCAGACAGAAGCGGGACCGTATCTATCGGACGGAGGCCCAACGCCCAATGTGCGTGAGTTGATGCGTCCAGTGCGCTTCGTACCCGAGTACAAACGCGCCAGTGATATTCTGCGCGAGATGCAAAAGGGGCGTCTGCACCTGGTCGTGGTCACAGACGAATACGGCGGCACAGCAGGTTTAATTACCCTCGAAGATTTGCTTGAAGAAATTGTGGGCGAGATCCGCGATGAGTACGACGCTGAAGAGGAAGCGGAGTTTCTGCGATTGGGCCCCCACAAAGGCATTTTCAATGTGCGGGCCAGCTTATCCAGAGTCAACAACGAGTTGGGCAGCGATCTACCCCGCGATCAGGCAGCGACCCTAGCAGGGTTGTTCCTCGCTGAATTTAATCAACTGCCAACCTCAGGCGATCGCTTGCAAATAGAGTCGGTAGAACTGCTGGTGCTTGAAGACGGCCAGCGCGTCCGCGTTACTTATACACCGCCAACCACAACCGCAGAGATGGTCACCTCAGATTCCCCTCAGCAAAGCGACTGAGCGGACTTCAAGAAACTAAAAATCTGAAAAACTAAAAATGGAAGAGCAAGCCGTAAGCCGGGTTCTGTTATCCCCAGGGGCCTGCCGCAGCAGACCCAGGGAAGGCAGTTATCTATCTGGGACGCTCGTTACCGAACGCCTCTAGCGGTACGCCAAAAGCGGAGCTGGAAAAAGACCAACCATAGCCCCTCGACCTTGCTCCCAACCGGGGTTTACCGAGCCAGGGCCTCTCGACCCTGCTGGTGCGCTCTTACCGCACCCTTGCACCCTTACCTG
This sequence comes from Leptolyngbya sp. FACHB-261, assembly GCF_014696065.1. NCBI lineage: Bacteria > Bacillati > Cyanobacteriota > Cyanophyceae > Leptolyngbyales > Leptolyngbyaceae > Leptolyngbya > Leptolyngbya sp. FACHB-261. The sequence continues at coordinate 741,202 of NZ_JACJPL010000031.1, forward strand.
TGATTGGAAGCCAAGAGTTGGAGATTGGGACTGTGTGGATTGCTCCTCACCGAACCCCTGCCCCCCGCTCCCGATCCCCATTCCATTGGCGGTATGTTTCTGTGGCACTTTCCTCACGGTCACCCGCACTGGGCGTTACCCAGCAAGTCTGGTCTTTAGGGAGCCCGGACTTTCCTCAGGTCAGGTTTAACTGACCCGCAACCGCCACACCTACTCTTCCAATCTTTTAGTCTAGGATTTCTTGGACAGAAATGCTTTCAGCAGCACGATATGCCAAGCACTGGTTTGGCGCTTGACTTTGAAGACCTGCTCCTTGGTCTCTAGGGGGCCATTGCCCACCTGGGTGACCAGCCTGATAATCAGATCCCGGCTCTGTAGGCCGCGCATAAAATCTCGGTATCTCGCTTGGAGCTCTATTTTGCTGCGGAAGGTAGGCTGCACGATCTTGACTAAAGTACCGCCATCTTTAAGTTGCAGCTTACCGTCCCTCAGCTCAATGGCTTCTGGGACACTGGCTTGGCCCTCAAATTGAATACCAGGGTCAATCTCAGTGGGCTTTTGAATGGTGGGTTTCTCCTTAAGAGCCTCTGCGACGTAGACCATTGGCTGAGGCTTCTCCGTGGGCCCGGTAATGCCAATGCCGATGATGCGGCTTTGAGCCCAATGGATCTTAACGACTTGGGCATCGACATCGTCCAAAATGTCTGTATTGTTCTTGACCTTAACGGTGAGTGAGGGCACCTTATTGAGGTCGTAGCTGCCTTTAAAGGAAAACTCGACATCAGCCGGTTTTTTGGGCTTGTCTGGCGGCTTGGGCTTCGGGCGCAGCACTTTAAGATAAGCCTTAAACCACATCCGGATTTGATACCAGCGCAAAACATACCAGGGTGCATCGGCTGGAGGCGGCTCATCTTCAGCTGGTTCTACCTTCTTCACCAGCAGCTTGTCCTCCTGTAGCTGTAGCGAACCGTAAACGCTATAGCCAATGGCGATCACGACTAGGAAGAAGCCCACCAGGATGAGTAAGTCCTGATCTGACAGGAGCATAGCTAATACAATGGAATCTCTGTTTGCAAGATTACTTCCTTCGGAAAGGCTTTGAGCATGACCATTGCTGCGCCTGCTAGAACTCGTTACGAAGCTGTCATTGGTTTAGAAACGCACTGTCAGCTTAAAACCCAAACCAAAATCTTCTGCAGCTGCTCCACTGAATTCGGCGCACCGCCCAACACAAACGTCTGCCCCGTGTGTTTGGGCATGCCTGGTGTGCTGCCAGTTCTCAACCAGAGTGTCCTGGAGTATGCAGTCAAAGCCAGCCTAGCTCTCAATTGCCAAATTACTTCCCCTAGCAAGTTCGACCGCAAACAGTATTTCTATCCTGACCTGCCCAAGAACTACCAGATCTCGCAGTACGACCTGCCAATTGCCGAGCATGGTTGGCTGGAAATCGAACTAGAAAACGGCACGACCAAGAAAATCGGCATCACCCGCCTGCACATGGAAGAAGATGCTGGCAAGCTCGTCCATGCCGGGTCTGACCGTCTTTCGGGTTCTGCCTACTCTCTCGTGGACTTCAACCGTACTGGGGTGCCCCTGGTTGAAATTGTCTCTGAACCAGATCTTCGCTCCGGGGCCGAAGCGGCTGAGTACGCACAAGAGCTGCGTCGCATCCTGCGTTACTTAGGCGTATCCGACGGCAACATGCAGGAAGGCTCACTGCGCTGCGATGTCAATATCTCAGTGCGACCGGTTGGCCAAAGCGAGTTTGGCACAAAGGTGGAGATCAAAAACATGAACTCCTTCAACGCCATCGCTCGTGCGATCGATTACGAAATCGACCGCCAGATTGGTGTGCTTGAAGAAGGGGGCCGTTTGGTCCAAGAGACCCGACTTTGGGAGGAGAACTCCCAACGCACAATCAGCATGCGCGTTAAAGAAGGCTCCAGTGACTACCGCTACTTCCCTGAGCCCGATCTCGTGCCAATCGAATTAACGCAGGAGATTCTGGAAGGCTGGCGTGCTCAGTTGCCCGAATTGCCCGCTGCTAAGCGACACCGCTACGAAACAGAACTCGGCCTTTCCCCCTACGACAGTCGGGTGGTCACTGATGATCGGGCGATCGCTGAGTACTTTGAGGCGACGCTGGCGGCAGGAGCTGAGGCTAAGCAGGCAGCCAACTGGATTATGGGAGACATCACCAGTTATCTCAACAGTGAGAAAAAAGCGATCACTGAAACCGCGCTGACCCCTACTGCTTTGGGTGAACTCATTAGCCTGATCCAGACCAATACGATCAGCGCCAAAATGGCCAAGGAACTGCTGCCCGAGTTACTAACGCAAGGTGGCTCTGCCAAAGCCTTAGTAGAGAGCAAGGGTCTGAGCCAAATCTCGGATGCGACTGCCCTCAATGCCACGATTGACGAAGTGCTTGCTGCCAATCCGACCGAGCTAGAGCAATATCGTGCTGGTAAAACTAAGCTGCTGGGCTTCTTCGTAGGTCAGGTCATGAAAAAAACCCAGGGCCGGGCTGACCCTAAGCTAACCAATCAGCTCTTAGCGCAAAAGCTCAAGGCGTAAAGGAAGGCGCATCAAAGCCTTAACCACTGGCCCCTGACGCCTCAGGGGCTACCACAGCAAATTCTTACGCTCGGGCCGAACTGTAAACAGGTTGGTCCGAGCTTGAGCTAGTTGCTCGTCGCTGAGCTTGGCACCACTGAGATTGGCCCCGCAAAGGTTAGCGCCTCGGAGATTGGCATTGCGCAAGTAAACATTGCGCAGATCCGCGCCGCGCAGGTCGGCACCGCTCAAATCAGCATGGCTCAAGTAGGCATCGGTCAAGAGACTATCCCGCAGGTCAGCCCGGACCAGATTGGCATGACCTAAATCACAGTGTCTGAGGTCGGCACCGCGCAGATTAGCTTGCAATAGACAGGCTTTGGTAAGAATTGAGCCAGACAGGAGCGCAGCTTGCAGAGCAGCCTGGGTGAGATTGCGCCCTGCAAAATTGCGAACGCCCTTGGTGTAATCGTTGCGGACTGTGCGAGCTTCGCGCTCGGCATCATGCACCGGCGGTCGAGCCGAGGCCGCAATCACAATCGGGCGCACCACAGCAGGCGTCAATTTCCCGGCTGAATTTGTGGTTGTCGCATTTTCAGCTCGGCGACGACGGATCGCCATCGCCAGTTGAGATAAGCCGGAGGAGGTTTGGCTGCCGCTGTTGCCCTCTGAATTGCCCTGACTACCGGAGTGGCCTCCGGTCGTGGAGTTACCCTTGCGAAAGGCCGAGCGATAGGTAGGCACGGCTGGCTTGCTTGGTTGCTGGGCCATTAGACCTTGGGCCAGAGTTTGCAGATGGGGAGCCAGGTCTAGGTCCCGCAAAACCTCATTGGCAGAACGGTAACGCTGGCGGACCGAATCCTCCAGCATTTTCTTGAGAATGGCATCGAGATGAGGGCTCAGCACAACCTGGTCCTGCCAGATCACCTCACCGGTTAGTGGGTCGTGGGCTAAGTGCTTGGGAGAACGCCCAGTTAGTAAGTATAAACAGGTCATGCCCAAGGCATAGATATCGCTGGCATAGACTGGGCGCAGAGCCATCTGCTCAGGTGGGGCAAAACCAGCGGTGCCAATGGCAAAGGCAGTTAAGGCGGTTCGGTCAGATTCAGATAGGTCTGAGGCATCATTACTCACAACACCCGCTTGCACCTGATGCTTAACAGCGCCAAAGTCAATGAGCACGAGCCGGCCATCTCGCTTGGCCCGGATTAAGTTGGCAGGTTTGATGTCTCGATGGATGACTCGGTTTTGATGCACAAATTCCAAAACCGGAAGTACTTCAATCAAGAACTGACGCACTTCCACCTCGTTAAATGCCCCCCGGCGCTCGACTTCTTGCTTGAGCGTCTCGCCCTCAACGTACTGCTGAACCAGATAAAACTCTTCATTCTCGCTGAAGTAGTCTAGAAGGCTGGGCACCTGCTGGTGAACGCCGACTTTAGCCAGGGTATTGGCTTCGCGCTCGAACAGTTCCTTCGCCATCTTCAGGGCTTGGGGAGCAGTCGCTACAGGACGCAGTTGCTTGACAACAAACAGCGGGAGTTCAGGTTGCGACTCGTCTTGCGATAGAAAGGTTGCTCCAAAGCCTCCGCGTCCCAGCGGCTCCACTGCACGGTAGCGCTCGTGCAATAGCAACTGATGGTTGCAAGCCTGACAAAAACGAGTATGGGTCAGATTTTCCGGATTCGGGCAAACAGGGTTGAAGCAATAACTCATGGGGTCATACGCTCATGAAGGGCTACCCTGGCAAGGCAGGTGAATAGTGCACCGGTCAAGACCGCAGGTCGTCTCATAGAACTCGGACCCATGGTCCTTCTGGAATGAGTGAGCGGTTGCACATAGAGCAGCCAGCAGTTCATGCCACTTCAGGGTTGGGTTCGGGGTGATCCCAGTTTTCAAGATCTACGTTGCCAGGCGCAGCGGGAGTTCTACGGTTTTTACCTTGAAGAGTTGGTAAAGCCGACCCATTTTTGAGTCAAGGCCAGGTAAATACCCGCAATTTCCAGTAGATCTACTGATTTAGCGTGCTGATTTAGCGCTGGGTTCCAACGCTTTAGGTGAGAGGGAGGGAGCTAGGACTGAGCGAGTAGTAGCAGCGCCTGGACTACGCCCACTAGTACTCCCAAAACACCACCTAAGTTGACGATCGCCTGCAACTCTTTTTGCACAATGCCTTGAATGGCTTCTTCTAAGCTGGCTGGTGTGGTTGCCTTGACTCGATCCACAATGACTCGGTCTAGATCGAGGATCGGAATCGCCTTAGCCACGATGGCTTCCAGGTCTTTTTCTAGATAGCGGTCTAGAATCAGGGCTAATTCCTGGCTGACCACTTCCAAGGAACTATTAACCACAGTCGAATTGCGCAGACGGTTGAGCAGCAACACGGCTACCCCATTCCAATCCACTGTCTCGCTGAACCCCTGCAACAGCTCAGCTCCCTGTTCGCGGATGTAGGTACGCACACTCTCGCGCATCGCGCGGCGCAGCTGGCGCACAGTGGCAACCGGCAAGTTTTGTAGCGACAGGTTTTGCAGCAGCTCGATCAGCCGTTGGCGTACCCCCAAAGCGAGGATGAGGTCAGCAATTCGCCGGTTGGCTTCACCCTGCTCTTCGATGCAAAAGGTCCTTAGCCGCTGTAGAGCGTTACGAGCACCAAATAGGTTAGCGACGACCCAATAGGTGCCGCTAGCTTTCTCCCGGAAGCCCTCATCAATGATCTCGATGTTGCGGTCAGTGAGGAAGCTGACCAGAGCGTCGCGCAGGTTGTCAGGCGGCAGCACAATGTCGAGCAACCATTCTGACAGTTGGCTGGCTTGGGCTTCGTTCAGCTGGAGATCCAGGAGAACCTGGTCAAAAATCTGGTTGAGCTGCGTTTCTAGAAAATCTTCACGACGAGCCAAGACCCGCAGCAAGCGAGGCAGAGATTGACTCAGCAGATCGCGCAAGATACCTGAGAGGATTCGGGCGGTCTTCTGCTCCGTATCATCACGAATCTGATCTAGGGCAACTCGCAATAACCACAGGATAGCCGCCTGCATGCGCTCGGTTGCCAGCAAGCGACGGGCCAGGTTTTGCAATTCTTCCGGGGTCAGCAGGGAGCCCAGAATCGCGTCAGCAATGCGTTGAGCCAGGCGCTCCTGGTTCTGGGGAATCAGCCCGGGTGTGAACGGCAGCTTGCGTCCGCCAATGTAGATGGCGCGATAGGGCCGAAACAGCATTCGGATCGCCAAGTCATTGGTAAAGTACCCGATGATGCCGCCAGCCACCGGGGAAATAAGCAGAGTCCAGTAGCTTGTTAGGGGCAAAAGACGCGCTCAAGCACAGAAGTCCATTTGCAATTCTATCTCTGGCAGCTCCAGCCTGACCTGCTAGAGTTCTTTTGAGCCCCTACCAACTTATCCCCACTGCTCTGGTCGCCTCATGATTGGCAAAAGTGCCCTGCTGGAACGTCTCGCTGGAATGAATCGAGGTTTGAACGCCGAGGAGCGCGACCGGCAGGCAATTCTGGTGGCCGCCGCCGCCCTAGAAGCTTACAACCCGACCCCGCGCCCAACCGAGACACCACAAAAGCTGGATGGCAACTGGCGCTTGCTGTACACCACGAGTGAGGAATTGCTCAATTTGGGGCGGGTACCAGCACTGAAATTAGGTCAGATTTATCAGTGCATCCGAGCCTCTAGTGGGCGCGTTTACAACGTGGCAGAAATTACAGGGTTACCCCTGCTAGAAGGATTAGTCAGCGTTGGTGCTCGCTTTGAAGTAGTGTCTGAGCGACGCGTAAATGTTCAATTTGAGCGATTTGTCCTAGGGCTACAACGGTTGATTAATTACACCGATGTTAATAATTTTCTAGAGCGGTTTGAAGCGGGTGAGAAATTCCGCGCAGTTGATTTTGAAATTAAAAATCGCGAGCAGCGAGGCTGGCTAGAAGTTACTTATCTGGACGATGATTTACGTATTAGTCGGGGCAACGAAGGGAGTTTGTTTGTGCTGAGTAAGTATTAAAACCAGTATTAAAACTCCGCCACTATCCCGTCACCATCGAGATTCTGAGTCTATGCCTCGTCCAGCGCTCTATGCAGCGATTACTAGTCATGGTTTCGGACATGCTACCCGTACAGCAGCCGTTTTAGCGGAGGTGCAACGGCAGTGCCCAGATGTTCTGTTGGTGCTAACGACTAGTGCTCCTCGTTGGTTGCTAGAAGCCTATCTCCCAGGTCATTTCATTCTGCGTCCTCGCGATTTTGAACCGGGCGTGGTCCAAGCAGACAGCTTGACAATGGATCAGCCCGCAACGCTTGAGAAGTTGAAGGCATTCCAAGCCCGACAGCAGAGTTTTATTGCTGCAGAAGTGGATTTTATCCAGCGCAATCGCATTCAGTTGTTGTTGATGGATATGCCTCCTTCAGCGGTGGCAATTGCGCAGGCAGCTGGAGTACCCAGCTGGGCCGTGAGCAACTTTGGTTGGGATTTTGTCTACCAAGAGTGGGGGGGAGAGTTTGCCGAGATTGCCAACAGCATTCGCGAAACGTATCAACACTGCGACCGGCTGTTCCGCTTACCCTTTCATGAGCCGATGAGTGTTTTTCCAGTGATTGAAGACATTGGGCTAACGGGGGGCTGGCCCCGGCACTCGGCTGAAGAGGTGCGCTTACGATTTCGGCTGCCTGAGGACCGCCCAATTGCCTTGCTGACTTTTGGGGGGCTGGGTCTGGGGGAGATTCCCTACCAGAATGTACTTCGCCATCCAGATTGGTTTTTTGTGACCTTTGACCGGCGCTGCCCGACTGACCTGCCTAATCTAATGCAGATTCAGGACCGAACTACACGCCCAGTGGATGTGATGCCGCTGTGCAGCCGCGTTATTTCTAAGCCAGGCTATGGCACCCTCTCTGAGGCCTGTCGCGTTGGCGTGCCGGTTACCTGTCTGGAGCGTCAGGGCTTCGCTGAAGCTAAGGTTCTCCTAGAGGGCTTGCAGGACTACAGCGAGCACCAGATTATCCCGCCCGAGGAGTTTTACCAAGGCAATTGGGACTTCTTATACCAAAAGCCACTAGCACCCCGGAGCAGCGAACCCATAACCAAAAACGGCAACGAAACACTCGCTGCCGCTATTGTGGCTTATCTGACCAACCTCACCAATCAGTAGTTGCCCGTTAGGGAGTTAGGCCAAGACCAGTGCCTAGACCAAGCCCATCCAATCCAGCAGCCCTTGGCCGGTCACATACTCAATCACCAAGGCCAAGATGAAACCGATCATGGCGGCGCGTCCGTTTAGGCGCTCAGCATAATCGTTGAAACCGAATTTGGGGTCTTCAACATTGGGGGTTTGGCTCGGCTCTACCATGGTGGGCTACCTCGTTAGGGGAAGGAACAGAAAGACAGTTAGTACTTCTACATTAATAGCTTGCATTAGCATTTAGTATACTTCACAAAAGTTATTTCGTGTTGTTTCGAAAGTCAGTGGTTGTGGAGTTGGCTGAGGCGGTCAACAGCGAGACTAAACAGCTCCATATAGTGATCCCAGAGTTATATGAATTAGGATTAGAACTGCTGCGAAGCGTAATGATTTCCTTCGATTTCGCGCAATAGCGCGATGTTAAAGTGAGGAAAAATTAATCTAATCCAATATTTCGACGTAAGGGAGTTGGCACCTTGGAGACTCACAAAGAAAAAATACTGGTAGTGGATGACGAAGCCAGCATTCGCCGAATCCTGGAAACTCGCCTATCAATGATCGGCTACGACGTTGTAACCGCAGCCGACGGTGAAGAGGCGCTGGACATGTTTCGCAGCGAAATCCCTGACCTAGTCGTGTTGGATGTGATGATGCCCAAGCTAGATGGCTATGGGGTTTGTCAGGAACTACGCAAAGAGTCTGATGTGCCGATCATCATGCTGACTGCGCTGGGAGATGTCGCTGACCGGATCACAGGTCTAGAATTAGGGGCAGATGACTATGTTGTGAAGCCCTTTTCGCCTAAAGAGCTGGAAGCGCGCATTCGCTCCGTCTTGCGTCGGGTCGAGAAGACGGGCACTTCGGGCATTCCTAGCTCCGGGGTGATTTTTGTTGGCAACCTGCGCATTGATACCAATAAACGCCAAGTCTACAAAGGCGATGAGCGGATTCGGCTAACGGGTATGGAATTTAGCCTGTTAGAGCTGCTAGTGAGCCGTTCGGGTGAACCGTTCTCGCGTTCGGAAATTTTGCAGGAAGTTTGGGGCTACACGCCAGAGCGCCATGTAGACACGCGGGTGGTTGATGTTCATATCTCGCGGCTGCGGGCCAAGCTGGAAGATGATCCCAGCAATCCAGAGCTGATTCTGACCGCGCGGGGCACCGGCTATCTGTTCCAGCGGATCATTGAGCCGGTCGAGAACGAGTAGGGTTGGCGTTGTGCTCTCCCTTAGAGGCGAGACTAGCTAAGCTTGGCCTTGTTGCAGTAGGATCTGAGCACTGCGCCTATTTCAAATTGGCGCGAGCGCCCATAGCTCAGTGGATAGAGCAACCGCCTTCTAAGCGGTCGGTCGCACGTTCGAGCCGTGCTGGGCGCGTTTGAGTCGAGGTCAGGGCTTCTCCTGACCTCTTTGAAGTTGGGGATGCAGAAACCCACGAACTGGAGTCTGGGGCTAAACCAGTGAAACCCGCACGGGCAGGTTTGATTGTCCTTAGTCATAAAGACTAGCCTTGCTGATGCAGCCGCGCTTTTATTTAACAGACATGGCATTAGCTAGGAGCTGGATAAGAAGTGGGCCATCGCATTTCTATCTTTCCCAATTCGATGCCATCGAGGAAACAGCAATAGATGAGGGCAGATTGGCTCTCAATGGTCCCTTTGGCAAAAGCGATGAACGAGGCAGAGAAGATTAAACTCGTAAAAATTGAGGCTTCACAACGGGTTGATTGAGGCTTAATAAGCGATAAAGCTATGGTCGATCAAGGGTAGACTATCTTCTGCTAATTGAGTCGCGGTTAATGATCCTCATTCGCAGCGCTCTGGTATTTCTGGAGCAAGTGCAAGCCTGGAGTTTGGTGCCGCTATCAATTTCCCAACCTGAATGTTCCAACTCGCCACTCCACATGAAACGACCAGGAGTATTGGCCCCTCCCCTTTTCAGCTTCACAACAACGTGACTCCCCCAGTAAAACCTGTCAAGTAAGACTGGTTCCCTTCAGCAAGGTTGTCAAACGTCTTGCAAGTTACCTCTCACACTTTTTGCCATATTTGTCTCAATGGTTAGGGCTGACAAACCGTGTTTAGGCGCGTTTTAATTGACACAATAGAACCTTGTAAAGAAATATAGCTTTAGACGGAGTGTTCTAACTAAACTGTTTGACACATTAGTAACTGGGATAAGGGCTGACCTTGAGCACTGTTGGAGCTAATGCTGACATGAGCCGCCGCTCGGCCTGTTTGATTTACAACCCTGTTGCAGGGCAAGGCGATTCGGAGGCAGATCTCCAAAAGATTCGCGAATTGCTAGAACCAGAATTTGACCTTGACATTCGCTACACCACAGAAGAAACCGATGCCGATGAGCTGGCTCTAGCCGCAGTTCAGGAAGGGGTGGCAATGATTATTGCCTCCGGTGGTGATGGTACCTTATCAGCCGCCGCAACGGCTCTGGTCGGAACCAGCATTCCCTTTGGTGTCATTTCCCGGGGAACGGCTAACGCCTTTGCCAATGCCCTGGGCATTCCTGACACAATCGAAGAAGCTTGTGAAACCATCTTGACCGGCTCAGTTCGCGTAGTTGACGCAGCAACCTGTAATGGCAAGCCAATGGTGCTGTTAGCGGGAATTGGCTTTGAAGCTGAAGCAGTTGAGCGGGCAGACCGCGCCGCCAAAAACCGGTTTGGCATGCTGGCCTACGTCTTAGCTGGAGTGCAGCAGCTACGGCAACTGGAGATCTTTGAAGCGCAGATCGAAACTGACGACAAAGTAGTTACGGTGACTGCTGCCGCTGTGACCGTTGCCAATGCAGCCCCTTCCACTTCAATCTTGGCCCAAGGACCGGCAGCAGTTGTAGTGGATGATGGCATGTTAGATATCACGATCGTGGCACCTTCGACTGCGACTGGAGCGATTGCGGCGGGCTTTCATCTGCTGCAAACAGCTTTACAGGGCGTCGCTGGTGAACGTCCTGATATTGGCTACTTGCGGTCTCGCTCCGTCAAAATCACCACCGATCCGCCTCAGAAAATTGCGTTGGACGGTGAAATTGTCGGCACCACACCTGTCGATATTCAATGCATTCCTGGTGGTCTGACAATTCTGGTACCTAAGCCCGAGCTAGAGCCAGAACCCACTGAAAAACTAGAGGGACTGCCGAATTTGCAAGTCAAGATCAAGTGAGAATCTGAGCTGAGATTGCTGAGATAGGCGTCAGGGATATCTCTAAAATTGGGTGGTTTAAGTACGTACCCGAGCCTGGATCGACAGGTATTGAGCAGTCGTGGCAAATTTGATCAAGAGTCAGTCCTTGCAGGGTAAGCTCGTCGGGCTTACCCGAACTAAGTTTTATAAACAACTCTCCTGGCTGACTTCGCCTAAAAATCTCTCCTGGCTTGCTATTGCCTTGGGAGTTGTATTTAGGCTGGTTCAATATGCATCTAATCGGTCCCTTTGGGCTGATGAAGCAGTTTTAGCGCTGAACATTATTGACCGTTCTTTTCTAGAACTGCTACAGCCTTTAGATTATGACCAGGGAGCCCCGGTCGGCTTTCTAATGATTGAAAAGTTGGCTGTTCAGGCATTGGGCAACCACGAATATGCGCTTCGGTTGTTTCCTCTGCTCACTGGCATTGCTGCTCTGTTTCTGCTTTATGAGCTAGCCAAGCGTTGTTTACCCTGGCAGGCAATTCCGATTGCTTTGTTGCTATTTGCCAGTTCAAAACACGTCATCTACTATGCATCAGAGGTCAAACAGTATTCTAGCGATATCGCTATTGCTTTACTCTCTAGTTTGCTGGCTACCAATTTGCTAGCTCAGAAGCTAAGGACAAGACAGCTACTCCTGATCTCTGTAGTAGGAGGTATCAGCATCTGGTTTTCCCATCCTGCCATTTTTGTTCTAGCGGGAGTGGGCACACTGGTGCTGCTGTTAAAGCTGGTTGAGGGTGAAAGAGAGAACGCATTAAAAATCTCAATGGTCCAAGGCACTTGGCTCTTGAGTTTTTTAGTTTGCTATCTGATTTCTCTGCGGGATCTCAGTAGCAATCAAGATTTATTAACCTCCTGGGGTGATGCATTTCCCGCCTCGCCCTTTGATCTGCTTTGGTTTCTGGATGCTCTGGGCAAGTTCTTCTATCAACCCCTTGGTTTTGCCGGCCCCTTTGATGTCCTAGCAATTCTGGTTTTTTTGGCGGGCTGTGCGTCTTATGGCAAGAAAAATTTAAAGACGCTGTTGGTCTTGCTATCGCCAATCTTGGTCACGCTTTTGGCTGCTTGTTTGCAGAAGTATCCGTTTCAGGCCCGCCTGGTTTTATTTCTAATTCCTTTCTTTATCCTGCTGATGGCTGAGGGTCTGACTTATCTCAGAACCAGAAGATCCATGTGGCTGTCAGGAGTTGGGACAGTGCTGTTAGTGTGCCTCTTAGCTCCGCCGTTGCTGGATGCCAGCCAACTTCTGGTCAAACCGAAGTTGAGAGAAGAAATCAAGCCTGTCATCGCCTATGTGAGAGAACACCAACAGCCGGAGGATGTTCTGTATATTTTCCAACGAGGGGAGTATCAATTCAAATATTACGCTGAGCGATATGGCTATCAGAAGGGTGACTACATCATTGGCGTGGACGACCTGGATCAGTACGATCAACAAAAAGAAGTTTCAGCTGCTGAATGGAAGCGCTACCAAGCAGATCTAGACCAATTACGCGGCAATCCGCGTGTGTGGTTGCTGTTCTCCCACAGCTTGCTTAAACAAGAGAATGAAATGATCCAAACCTATCTAAATCAGATTGGACAAAGAATAGATAGTTTTGAACGTCCGGGAGCATTTGTCTATTTGTATAACCTGCAAAAATAGAGCTCTATTCGCGACTTACTGTGAGTAATGACTATGAGCTTGGCTGTGATTTTTCCAAAGCAGCATTCAAGCAATTGGCAGCTAACAGAGTAAATTCCTTCTGGCGCTGAACCGTGCAGGTTTTGACTAGGCGAGGCAGGATTAAGCGCCCCTGCCCAGAAGCTTGGGCCGTGAGATTGTTTTCTGCTGCTTCTGCCACCGCCTGGTACTGCCGGAGCCAGGAATTATGCTTCAAGTAGCTAGGCTTAAAGGCGTTGTCTTCAACCAACCAATAATCAACCTCGTAGCGGTTCAGAAAATTCTGTATCACGCTGGCATCAGTGGCATATTGCGCGGTAATTAGGTCAACAGTGCGTTGCCGCAGGCGTTGGTAATAACCCAGTTGATAGGGAATAGAGTACTCGCCAGACGTTAAGACAGAGCGCTGGGCAAAGCTAGGTAGATTATCCGCCTCAAGCGTCAGTGATGCGGTCAGCGTGTCAACAGGTGTCTGGCGCAGAAATTGGTAGATCTCTGGGATGGTTCCCGTCTTGACCGGATGTTGTCGGTAGGGACAAAGCCATAGAGACAGCAGGAGCAAGCCAATCACACCTGCTCCCTGCCACTGGCCTAAGCGTTCAATCAGAACGTAGATCGTGATAGCAGCAGCAATTGAGAGCAGCAGTGGCGTGGTGTACAACACATAGCGCACCGGTAAATGCAGGCGAAACAGCAGGGCATGGGACAGCAGAAATAGCCCTAATGAAGCGCCGAGCACCTGCACGAGCACAAGGCGAGCTGAGGTCATTTGCTTCAGCCGGGATTGTAGCCTTGGCCAACGGCTGCGTTGTAGCCACAGGAGCGGCAAGAGGAAGCCGAGAGCCAGTAAGGGAGGTCTGAGGTCGAACATCAGGCCACTACGTCCTCCCCCTAACCAGTAGCGGGACCAACTCTTGGCAAAAAAGGACGAACGTCCCCCTGGCAAAAACTCAGGCATGGTTCGGGCCTGGGCGCCACTAACAATTGGCTCATAGATGGCCGTATCGGCTTTGGCAAGCAAAAGCGCTGCCCCAACTAGTGCAAGCGCCCCAGCGAAGGCCAGCCAAGAGCGCATAGCGCGCGGCCCTCGACCTGCCCAAAGTCCGCTCAAAGCAAGAACGCCTAGGGCCAGTAATGCTCCCTGTGGGTAGAACAGGGCCAGCAGACCGGCCAACAGCACAGCGGGCATGAGCCGTTTGGCGGCCAAACAATCGAGAAACGGCAGAAAAATCGGATAAAAAAAAGCGCGAGGCGTTCCCGAAGATACATCATCGCTAAACCAGAGGGCCTGTTGCACGAACAAAAAGCTGCCCAAGGTAGCAACCCAAGTGACAGGCAAAATGCGCCAGAACAAGCTGAAACAATAGCCTGCACTGATCAGAGCCAGCCCCAAGGGCAGCAGCTTGTTGAACTGCAAAGGCTTGAGCCCCAAGGCATTAGCCAGCTGGTATAGGCTGGTGTATCCCGGTGGGGCAACGGCTTGAAAATAGTCAGCGATCCAGTCGTTGGGAAATAAGCCAGGTTGATCAAAGCGCAGCATCCAGAACACATGCTGACGGGCATCGTCTGGGATTGCCCAGGGATTATGCCAAAACTGCCACAGCCCCGGTAAACTGCCCAACAACGTAATCAGCAGTACCAATAGCAACCCCGTTCGTTGGCCACCACCATCAATCTTGTTGAACGCGGTCTGGCTAGGGCGCGGACTTTTGGCAGAAGACGAATTCAAAGGGTGGCTCCCATATTATTCTAAATACGAAAGGCTACTAACTTTGTGGCTTTTAGTCTACAGAGTTTATCATTCCTGCCAAGGCCATGCCCATTGCTCACCCACGCAAGTTTTCATTTTTTTCAGTCAATTTATTGCTCAAATCCCAACTTGAATTCTGGTTTGGCTTGAGTTTGGCATTCGCTCTATATTATTGCGTTTTGGCAATTGGGCAGGCATTTGGTAGTGAATATGTTGTCCAGGATGATGCGCGGGAATACGTGTTCTGGATGCAGCGTTTTTTGGATCCGGAGCTATTGCCCAATGACTTAATTGCTGATTATTTTCAATCGGTGACGCCACCTGGCTATGCTGCGCTGTTTCGGTTGATGGCAGGGGTTGGTGTTACACCATTGTTATTGAGCAAGCTACTGCCAGTTGCGCTGTGTCTAGTTAGCACAATCTATTGTTTTGGCTTTTGTTTGCAGCTGTTGCCCGTGCCAATGGCTGGCTTTATCACCACGGTTCTACTCAACCAAAGCTTGTGGGTTAAAGACGACTTAGCCTCGGCAACGCCTCGTGCATTTGTCTATCCTTTGCTTCTCGCTTTTTTATACTATTTGTCTCGTCGCTCCCTACTGCCCTGTCTGGCTTCACTTGCACTTTTGGGCCTGTTTTATCCGCCCTTAGTCTTTGTTGCGGCAGGAGTTTTGTGTTTGTCATTGCTGCGCTGGCAGGGCTGGCGTCCTCAATTGGATTCCAACCGCAGTAATGTTCGATTTTGTGTTTTGGGATTGGGCGTTGTGCTCCTGGTTCTGTTGCCCTACGCCTTGGGTTCCTCTCGGTTTGGGCCCATGATTAGCCTGGCCAAAGCCAAGCTGATGCCGGAGTTTGCAGCCAATGGGCGTATTCGTTTTTTCTCAGATAATCCCTGGTTTTTCTGGTTGGAAGGTCAGCATAGTGGCTTGCGCTTGACCTTCACACCGGCTCTGTATGCAGCCAGTTTTTTATTGCCAATTTTGCTACGCTATCCGGAGCGTTTCCCATTGGTGCGGCAGCTGCGTCCAGCGTTGGTCATTTTGCCTCAGCTTGTCCTAGCCTCGGTTGCTATCTTCTTGCTGGCCCATGCCACTTTATTCAAGCTGTTTCTGCCTAGCCGCTACACACAGCACAGTTTCAAAATTCTTATGGCTGTCGCAGCTGGCATTGCTTTAACCGTGCTCCTGCATGCTCTGTTAACCTGGGGCAGCCGACGCTCTGAGCAGAATTTTAACCCCAAAAAAATCTTAGCTTTTAGCTTGGCTGGTCTTCTGGGAATGGTGCTCATTACCTATCCTAGCTTCTTAAAAAAGTTTCCCAGAACTGGCTATGTTACGGGTCATTTTCCAGAGTTGTATGAGTTCTTTGCCCAACAGCCCAAAGATAGTTTGATCGCCTCACTGGCAGAGGAGGCCGATAACTTACCCACCTTTGCGCAACGTTCCATTCTGGTCGGTCAGGAATATGTCTTGCCCTATCACATGGGCTACTATCGCCAAGTTCGACAACGCACTGCTGATCTACTCCAGGCTCAATACAGTTCCGATTGGGCAGTCATTCGTGATCTCATCCAAACCTACGGTGTTGATTTCTGGCTGTTAGATCGGGCTGCTTTTGAACCTGAATACATCACCCGCAAACGTTGGCTGCGGCAATTGCAACCCGAGACTTCTGAAGCGCTCAGTGCATTGAAGCAGGGAACGCCTGTTTTAGCCCAACCTCTAGACCGTTGTGAAGCTTTTGCCACTGAGAAATGGGTTGTTTTGCGAGCAGACTGCTTGCTTAACGCCCTGCCCGTTGGTAAATCGTCTGCGCTGGCACAATCGCCATAACATCTCGTAAACCACCGTCTTGAATTTCTTGCTGGATGAGCGGCTGTGCTTCTGCCAATTGCTGCAACACTGGCTTGGCACCAGCCGCAAGGTTCGCTTCTACCAGCGCCCGAGCACGACCTGCAAAGGGCACAAACAAGCCTAAGCGCGCCCGAGACGGCGAGGACAAGCGATAAAGCGGTACCACGAACAGGTCAACCTTGTAGCGCTCTACATAGTCCGCCAAGACTTGGGGCGAAGGGGTGTAGAAAGCATTCAGCGTTTCCCAGAGCCGCTGCTCCATGGCCCGGTAGTAAGTGGGATGCCAGGCCAGCGCACCTTCCATAGAGGCAACCACAGGCAGACCCGTCAGCAGAGGCAGGTTGCCAGCCTCACTGGGGTGAGAAGCCAACCGCGTGGTCGCAGGCTGGGCTCTCAAAAAGTCATAGATCTGATTGTATTGTCCAACTCTCAGGCCCATGGGCCACAGAGGCAGGTGAGCCAGCAGCAACGCCAAGCACAGCACTGCCGTCAACGTTGTTCGGGACCAGCCAGCCCAAGGTCGGGGGCAGAGTTCCAGCAATGCTGCAATTGCCACGCCACTAAACAAGGCACCGACAATTGGTACCGAGAAGGACACATAGCGGTTGGGATGATAAAGATGCAACAGCACCAGTTGCGCCAGCACGTAGGTTGCCAGCGACGCCCAAAACACTCGGCCCAGCAAGGTGACCCAACCCGACCAACCCTTAAGGCTGCTCAAGCGACTGCCGTAGCGCCAACGCAGCACAGGCACCAATAAAGCAGGCAAAACACAGAGGGGATGCATGAGGGTTAAACCCAGCCCTGTGCGTTTGCTAGTAATCCAGTAGCGGAGCGGGTCGGCTACGAACATTTCATTGCGACCGCCGTCGAGCAGGGCCGGATCGGTGAGGGCTTCGGCTTTGGTCAAGATAGGGCCAAACGGACCATCAATCAGCTGACCAGGGACTAGAATCGCGGCGCAAATCAGCGTTCCAACAATCAGCAGCCAGAGGTGACGTCGCCAGAGCCGGGAATTGAATTGAAACTCCGGTGCGACTCCAGGAATTAGCACAAAGGTCAGCACGGCCAGGGCCAGCACCACTACCGGCTGATAAAACACACAGCCCAAGACCAAACAGCCGAGCACAGCCCAGCGCCAACCCCGGCAGAGGGTGTATAGAAAGCCCAGGAATAGTGGATAGGCAAACGAGCGGGCAATGCCCGTGCTCAAGTCATCAGTAGTCCACAGTTGCAGCACAAACACCAGCGTTGCCCAGAAGGCCACCCGACGGTCGTTGAACAACCGTTCTGCCAGCAGAAACAACAACACTGCCGACCCTATCCCTAACAGAACCGGCAGGATCTTGTTGAACACAACCGGCGAAATCAGAAAACTGGCAGCCCAGTACAAGCCGTACACGCCCGGAGGCATTTGAGCGATGAAGTAGTCCGCCATCAAATCGCCACGAAAGCGGTTGGGGTCGGTGAATTGCCACATCCAGAAAATGTGCTGTGTAGCGTCATCAATGTAGGTATAGCGATCGCCCAGCATCACGGCTAGAAACCGCGTCACTGGAATCAGCTGGAGCAGCATCACTGCCCAGAAGTAACCGCTCTGCCATAGCGGACGTTGGGCTTTGCTGATCTGGGGCGGGGCGAACTGCATTCCCTCAACACCGTTACAAATTCAGCCCTTACTGTTGCACGCTGCTTGGTGCAATGCAATCGAGCTTGACTGACCGGCATAGCCAGCCCAATTAAGTGCAAATCAAGTGATAGTAGCCCTCGCCGCTGACCTTAATGCGCTCCGGTTCGGCACTGCGGCAGGCTACGCCTGACCAATCAGCCGTTCTCAGGGCCCGTGTGACCCACAAATCCACCGGCAAGTTTAACTGCACTACCGCTGTCAGTTTTTGGAGGACAGCAGCGTTGCCATTGGCATCATTGACAAAGATGATCCGGGCTTGAGGATCCTGTCGCTGCAACTCCAGGCTGAGAGCCAAGCCCTTTGCCACATCGTTGAGGTCGCTATAAGTCTGCGCAAATAAAATCGGGGTCTGACTTTGGCTGCGGATGCGGCTTGCCGTGGCTGCCGGTTCGCCGGTCTGTGCCAAGACCCAGCCCTGCACGGCCAAGCTGCTACTGACCAAACCGACTACCAAAAAGGCTGCAATCACCTGTTCTCTGACGGGGCGTTTGAGCCCACTGAGGCAAGCCGTTGCTACCAGCAGCATGCCAGGCAAGAAAATGAAGTTATAGCGAAACACGCTGGTCAAACGGCTTTGCTTAGCCCAGCCCAGCCCCACTAGCAGAGCCATTGCCATAATCACAAACAGCCCAGCCCAAGGCAGCGCTGCATCCCCAGACAAGCGCCCACCCCGCCACAAGTACCACGCTCCTGTGCCGATCAACCCCAATAAGAGCAAGACCAGGACAATCTGCAATTCACCCAACGCAGGCGACAGGGGCAGCATTACAAACAGAGCTGCTGTGCCTGGCAGAAGCATCACCACCTGAAGGACAGCATCTAGATTGCTCCAACCCCGGCTGATCCAGGCCACTTCGCCCCGCCCACTGTGCTCTAGCAGCGTTGGCAACCAGGGCAGCCAAACTAGCAAGACGCCGCCAAGGGCCAATCCCCAAGGTAATAACTGAGTGCGAGCCGAGTGCCAGGACCGGGCCAAAGCCAGAGCCAGAACCACTAGTTGGGCTAGCCAAGCCAGCAGATAGAAATAGTGCACATAAAGCCCGATGGCATTACTCAATGCCCAAGCCAGCAAAAGCATCAGACTGAGAGAACGGCCTTTGTGCAATTCATCGAGCAGGGCGAACAGGGCCGTCAGCGCCCCAATTAAGCACAGAATCGCCAGACTGTAGTGCCGTGCCTCCTGCGCCAAGTACACGGCAAAAGGGGAAACCGCCACCAAAGCCGTTAGAAGCAGAGCCTTAGCCTGAGCGCCTCGGAACGCCACTCGCCCCAGAACGTAAATCGCCAGGATACCCAAGCTGCTAGTCAGCGCTGTAAACGAGCGCAGCCGCCAGGGCAAGTCTTGCAAGGATCCATTCCCCAGCAGCCTCAGCCACAGATGCGATAGATAAAAATAAAGCGGCGGATGGGTCGAATCGGTTTTAACTGCTTCCGCGATGCTGCCTAGGCTAGCCTCTACATTGAGCTGGAACAGAGGCCGCAGATCAGCAGCCTCCAGCACTTGATCAAGAGGCACATCCTGCAAGCGCTTGCCCAGGCTAAAGAGTGCGCTCAGCACCTCATCGGTCCAGAGGGGTTGGTCCCCCAGATGCCAGAAGCGCAGGCCCGTCCCCACTACTAGCAGCACCAGGAGGAGTTGGGATTTGGCCAGTCGAAACATCTAGACGCGGGCGAGCCAGTGGTCGTATTGAGGCAGTTGGCCGCGCACAACTTTCGTGTAGAGTCCTTGAATCTGGCGGGTTAGGGCACCAATGTTGCCATCCCCGACTGGTCGATGATCAAAACGCGTCACTGGAGCAACTTCGGCCGCCGTACCTACCATAAACGCTTCGTCAGCCACATATAGCTCAGTACGGTCAATCGAACGAGCCACCACCTCTAGACCCAGCTCGGCCCGGACTAACTCCATCACCGTCGCCCGCGTAATGCCTTCCAGAATGTTGTCTGACACGGTGGGCGTAATTAGACAGCCATCACGCACCAGAAACAGGTTCATAGCGCTGCCTTCGGCAATATTGCCCTCCTGATTCAATACCAGCGCGTCATCGAAGCCGCACAGATGAGCATCGGTCTTGGCCAAAGCCGTGTTGACGTAGGCGCCATTGACCTTGGCCCGCGCAGGGATAGCATTGTCATCTAGTCGCCGCCAGGAAGAGACCCCAACATGTAAGCCCTTGCGGGTATCAACGTACTGGTCCAGCGGTAAGGAGAACAGGCAGAAGTCGTCTTGAGTATTGGGTGCCAGCAGAATCGGGCCGATGCGCAAGTCGGTCTTGTAAACAATTGGGCGGATATAGGTGGGTCCCTGATGGCCGTTGCGCTTGACCAGGTCCAAAGTCAGAGCACCCATCTGCTCAGCGCTGAGTTCGGCTTTCAGGCGCAGAATGCGACAGCTTTGTAGAAGGCGCTGGTAGTGCTCCGCCATGCGAAACACTGCCATACGTCCTTCTTCAGGCAGCCAATAGGCTTTGATACCCTCAAAGGCAGCTGTGCCGTAGAGGAAGGCGTGGGTCTGGATGTTGATACAGGCTTGGTCGCTCGGGACAAATTCTCCACGCAGATAGGCAAATTGGGGACGCAGCTCCCCTTTTTCCTCCGCTGAACCTGTAGCCACAGACATTAAAGCCGTCCTTCCCGATTGGTATTGCCCTGCTGGTGTTGCCCGATCATACCGGATGCTTAGCGGCTGGCGGAGCCACGCGCGGCGCTAACCGCACGGTTGACCCGTTCTTTCAAACTGGTCTCACTGGGATAACGCTGCACAATCTCATTGAAGACATCGACGTCAACGCCGTTTTCCCGCAAGATTGCAGTCGTCTCGGTGCGCAACGTTTGGCACAGAGTTGCACCCTGTGGCGGCAGGTCATTGACCATATTGCGGCACAGACTGAAATTGGGCTGGGTCCGGGCCTGCGTTTGAGCCTGCGCCATCAACTGGGGCATGCCCTCGACATTCTGCGCCTCACTTTGCAAACGAGCCTGTAGGGCTTCGATTTTGATATAGGCCCGGGCGAAGCGCTGAATCTGGTCATCGCTGAAAGTAGTTTGGGCCTGCACGATAGCTGCAAACGGAGTAGCAAGAATCAAGGCAGAGAACGCCATTGAGCTAATCACCCAGTTTGCAGCGAAGGGTAGCAGCCGTTGGCCCAAGCGCAATGGAAGTCTAGAAGTTGTCATAGCAGCAGAAAACGCAAATTGACCAGGAGTTCTGAATGATGTGAGTCATTTTAGAACCCAGAAGTTCCACGCGAAGCAATCCAGAGGGTATAAATACTGCTCAGTTGTCAAGTTGTCTGAGGCCAGCTCAGGAGCTGGCACAGAGTTGAGATAACTCTACAACGGCAGTTTGCAGAGCAGCCGTCTCTTCGGCACCCCGTTTGAGACCGGTTTCTAGCTTCAGCAGCATCGGTAGAGCCTGAGTCAGTACCTGCGAGGATAGCTTCTCGACTTTCTTGCGTAGAAAGTAGATTTGCTTGGGGTTGCCAACTTCAGCAGCCTCAGCGATCTTCTTCTCGTCCCGTTCTCCGGCTTCCAGCATCAGCTTGACCCACAACCAGGTGCGAAATTGCCCGGTCAGAGTAGCAGAAATGCGCAGCGGGGCTTCATTTTGCAGCAACAGCTCGGAGACCAAGCCCAAAGCCCGAGCGGTTTGGCCTTCTCGGATGGCGTCTGCCAGTTGCAGGCTGTTGTGAGCGGATGCCGTGACCATTTGCAGCACCACCGCGCCATTGATTACAGGCTGACCTTGGCTGGCGTAGAGGCTGAGTTTCTCAAGTTCCATGGCAACGCGGCGGGAATCATTGCCAACAGCTTCAGCCAACAGCTCAGCCGCTTCAGTGGTGAGCCTAACCTGAGCAACTTTGGCCATTTGCTGCACCTGTCGCACCAACTCGTCAGTCTTCCAGGGGGGAATCGGTGAGAATTCCTGGACGGTAGCGTACTTCTGCAAGACCTTAGTCGATTTAATCCGGCCATCGGGTTTGCCACGACTGGTCAGCAGCAGGTGGCTAGTTTCGGGCAGGCTGGCCAGAGTGCGCTCTAGTTCCCCCAATAGTTCTTCTGAGCAGCGCTGGGCCACGGTGGTTTCCGCTAGCCAGATCAAGCGACTGCCTGGACCAAAGGGTGGCGTCATCGACTGGTTAAATGCTTGCACAATCTGTTCTGGATTGTCCCCAGCCAGTTTTTCGTAGTTGAACGACTCCCAATCTGGATCGACTACTGCTTGACGCAAAGCTGTGACCGCCTGACTCAAGCGGTAATCATCTTCACCCCAATAGAAATAAGCGGGCATGCTGGATTCTTAACTTCAAATGTTTCTGGCAAATGTTTTTGGCAAGTGTTTTTGGCAAATGTTCCTGGCCAGTATTTCTAGCAATTGTTTGTGGGAAGTGACAGTCTCAATTCTCATCGCCCCAAACCCGTAGTTGCAGAGCGACCAGCCCCAGCACCAGGACCAATAACACCATCGCCTCAGCCGCAGCATAGCCAAAATCAAACAGAGCGAATGCCTGCTGATAAACGTCATAGACCAAGATATTGGTGCTATTGAGAGGGCCACCTCCCGTCACCACATACACAGGCTCAAAACTCCGGAAGGTGAAAATCGCCGTTGTTACAGTTGCAAAGACCAGGGTTGGCCGTAGCCCCGGCAGACTAATGTGCCAAAACTGCTGCCAGGCACCTGCCCCATCCAGTTCAGCGGCTTCATAGCGGTTGCCCGGAATCGTTTGCAAGCCCGCCAGAAAGACCACCAGGTTGAAACCCAGTTGTTTCCAGATACTGAGCAGAATCAGAACGGGCATGGCCCAGGTTTCGCTGTTGAACCAAGCCGGTGGCTCAGCCACACCCAAAGCCAGCAATAGCTGAGTGACCGGACCATCAGGCTGAAACAGCCAACGAAAGGCCAAACCCGCAGCCACCAGCGAGGTAATTGACGGCAAAAAATAGGCTGTACGCAGGATATCCCGCCAGGCCACCACCCGATCCAGTAATACCGCTAGGGCCAGGGGCAGTACCAGTGATGGCAGCACTGTCCCGACTGTGAAGTAGAGCGTATTGCCCAAAACCTGCCAGAAATCAGGGTCAGTCAGCAACCGCCAGTAGTTCGCGAAGCTGACCCAACGCACACCCGATGAACCCAAATGACCAGCGCTGACACTCAAGAACAGCAGGTACAGCATTGGCCAAAATACAAAAGCCCCCAGCAGCAGGAGAGCTGGGGTCAAGAACAGCCAGGCTGTGAGGGTTTCGTTGTCAGTGAGTGGATCAGTGCGAGACTGGCCTGAGGCCATAGGGATGAAGGGAAAGCGTCAATCAATACCTGTCCACACACTGTACCCTTGCTCACCCTGAATCACAATCGAGCGAACATTTTGGTCAAGATAGGTTCGGCAGGTATGCACTGCTTGAGTTGCCCGTTCCACCGAGAAGTTGGCGCGTCTGATAAAGTTCCAGTTTCGGTAGGTTAAGTGATTCCGGGTTTCAGAAGCCAACTGGACATCGCGAGGTGACAGGATAAACATGGTTTCCTCCTAGTAGCTACCTAGCGGCAGCTAGGACTGCAACACATGGGATGGGCAGATGAACCAAACCGTCAATCATCCAATCATTTGTAGAACTATTGACGATAATCCCAACTCGGCCCTCACAGTGCTGTGATCTGCATCAGCATCAATATCAGCAACCGTCAACAGCAATCATTCACTGCCGGGTAGCTCCCCTCAGGGCTGAATTAGAAAATTAGGACTGAAAAACTAGAATTAGAAAACGATTAGGAGCGCTGAGGGTAGAGCAAATGGTTGGAGCGAACTTGCTCCAGGTCTGCCCGACACGGCAGCGAGGCGTAGGCGCCCAGAACCGCTGTCGCTGCCGCCCCAGCAGCATTGGCAAACTCCACAGCTGAACGAATTTCTTCACCCTCCGCTAGGGCTACGGCCAAGGCGCCTGTGAAAGCATCGCCTGCCCCAGTCGTGTCCACTGCCTCTACCCGGAAGCCTGGGACATGCACCGGCGAAGGCTGAGTTCGGGTGGCAACCCAAGCACCCGCAGCTCCAGCCGTGACCACAATCGTCTCAGGCCCTAGTTCCAGCAGAGCTGAAGTTGCGGCGTCCGGCGCAGTTCGGCGGGTTAGAGTTCGGCTCTCATTTTGGTTTAGGACCAGAACCTGGACCAGGGCTAGCAACTCTGGTGGTAGCGCTTGAATCGGCGAGGGATTGAGAATCACCTGCGCTCCAGCTTGATGCGCCAGTTGGGCTGCCTCCACCACACCTGATAGCGGAATTTCCAGTTGCAGCAGCACAGTATCGGCGCCAGCAAAAGTGCCTGCGGCCCGATGCACATAGGCTTGGTCTACCCCCTGGTTAGCGCCAGACACCACCACAATTGTGTTCTCGCCCTGTTGATCCACCGTGACTAGAGCTAGCCCCGAACGATGTTGGTCGGAGATACTCAGGACACTGATATCGATGTTGTCGCGCTTCAGGCCTGCTAGCAGCTGAGTACCGGCTTCGTCTTGCCCCACTTGGCCTACTAGGGTCACCTGAGCACCCAACCGGGCTGCCGCCACTGCCTGATTAGCCCCTTTGCCACCGGGACAATATTGATAATTGCTACCCAGCACTGTTGCACCACGTTGAGGCAATTGAGGAGCCTGGACCACCAGATCCATATTGATGCTGCCAACAACAACGACTCTAGGCACAGAACTCAGAGGGTGGGCTCGGCTAAGGGCTGACATCTCTACTCACAGCTTTCGGGCTTGATCAAACGCGGGCAACAGCCTCGGGCAACTGACGACGAGGTACCTCGTAGTTTAAAAAATCATGAGCAATCTCAGTAGACGGGAAGATCATGCGAGCTTCTTGCAAGAGATCGTTAATCTTCACGGGGTTGCCAGGCGCATAACGAGGGCTAAAGTGAGTTAGAAACAAGCGTTTCACACCGGCTCCAAGCGCGACCTGAGCCGCCATAGTCGAGGTTGAATGCAAGCGTTGGTAGGCTAATTCTGCATCTTGGTGGGCGTAAGTCGCCTCGTGGATCAGCACATCAGCGTCTTTAGCTAACTCAACTGCACTGTCGCAATAAACAGTGTCAGTACAATAAACCACCTTGCGCCCCACTTCAGGCGGCGCACAAAATTCCGCGCCATTGATGCACCGACCATCGGGCAGGGTGACGGTTTCACCTCGTTTTAGCTTGCCGTAGAGTGGCCCAGAGGGGATGTTTAAGGCGGCTGCCTTTTCCACATCAAAGCGACCGGGTCGGTCTTTCTCAACAATGCGGTAGCCAAAGGCAGTGACCCGATGCTTGAGCGGCGCGCAGAGAATTTGAAAGTGCTCGTCCTCAAAAACCAGACCCGGTCTGACCACGTGAACTTTAATTGGGTAGCCCAAGCGAGTCTGCGAAGGACGCAACACCCCTTGCAAGTAATCCTCCAAGTCAGAGGGACCATAAAGGTCGATGCGGCTAGGGTTACCGGCCATGCCAGCACTGGCCAACAGCCCCGGTAGCCCGAAGATGTGATCCCCGTGTAAGTGCGTTACAAAGATGCGGGTGATTTGGCTAATCCGGACATCGCTGCGCAGAATCTGGTGCTGAGTACCCTCACCACAGTCGAACAGCCAGGCTTCGCTACGCTGTGGCAATCGCAGCACCCAACTGGAGACATTGCGAGAGCGGGTAGGAACGGCGGAACTCGTTCCAAGAAACGTGATCTGCACAGTAATCGGAGGCTAAATCAAGCCTTAGGAGTTAAAGACTCCCAAACTATAACAGTCACACCCAAGCCTGGATGCGCAGCGACCAGGACCTCATAGGCTTTGTGTTTGCTTTTGTGATGACTACTTGTGGTGACTACATTTGTGGTTGCTCTGGTCAAGCAAATCTGAGGCCCAGCAGAGCTGTGTTAATTTGTCGTTGATTTGTCTTTGTGCGGCCCCGACAGGCTGCAAATTCAAGCGCGTGTGGCAACATTCTCTGGAGTGCGAACTCAAACACCAGGTTTGTGTAGGAGTAGGGCAGGTTTGTGTAGGAGTAGGGTGTGAAGACAAGACAACTAGGCCAGTGGCTAACTCTCCGTTTCCACAGTCGCCCTTTCTACAATCGTTGGCGGCAGCAGGTCTTACTCTCCTTGGGGCTAGCGCTGAGTTGGCAGGTAGCCCTTCCCGTCCAAGCAGCACAAAATGAGTCG
Organism: Leptolyngbya sp. FACHB-261; assembly: GCF_014696065.1. Classification (NCBI taxonomy): domain Bacteria; kingdom Bacillati; phylum Cyanobacteriota; class Cyanophyceae; order Leptolyngbyales; family Leptolyngbyaceae; genus Leptolyngbya; species Leptolyngbya sp. FACHB-261. The sequence goes on from NZ_JACJPL010000031.1 coordinate 767,283, forward strand.
AAAGCTCTAGAACTACGGGTGGCCGTTGAAGAGCAAAGCAATCGTCTGTCAGTTGGCAGCTCAACCCAGGCCAATGTGAAGGACGAAGCAGGTCGCAGCTTGGGGCAAATCAGTGCCATGCAATCCTTCACCGTCCAACTCTCTAGTGGAAGCTTGAGGCTTGGGCCTTGGAGCCGTCGCCGCTTGCGCATTGAGCCGCAGAATGGGGGCTACATCTTCATCGACGATCAGTGGTATCGGGGCCAGGTAGAGCTAATTGCCACATCCAGCGGTATTTTGGCGGTCAATCGAGTTGATTTGGAGCAGTATCTCTACAGTGTTGTGGGAGCAGAAATGCCTGCCAACTGGCCGCTTGAAGCCCTTAAAGCGCAAGCCATCGCCGCCCGCTCCTACGTGCTTTTTCAGCGCCAGAGCCGAGCTAGTGCTCACTACGATGTCGACGATAGCCAATCCTCACAGGTTTATAAGGGGCTAGAGAGTGAGGCTCTCTCAACGCAGCAGGCAGTGCGAGCTACGGCTGGACAAGTGCTGACCTACAACGGACAGATTATCGAGGCCGTCTTTCACTCCTCTTCCGGCGGCCACACCGAGAATGTGGAGGACATTTGGGTAGAAGCCCTGCCCTACTTGCGAGGAGTGCCAGACTACGACGCAGGCGCACCAGTTTACACCTGGAACACTCGCGTCTCTCAGGCTCAACTGCGCACCCTGCTGCCAGGCCTCGGCAACGTGCTTTACATGCTTCCCCTACGCATGACCCCTCAGGGACGGGTGGTCATGATGCGCATCGTAGGCGAACGTGGCAACCGTGATATCAACGGCAACCAACTGCGTACACTCTTGAATCTACGCAGTACGCTGTTCTCGGTGATGCCTCGGTTTAGCCCAATCGCCAGCCTAAAGCCAATGGCAACCCCTCCCACCAACTTTGAGATCAGCGGACGCGGCTTCGGCCACGGCTTGGGTTTAAGCCAATGGGGAGCTCACAACATGGCGAGCCGAGGTTGGACCTACCAGCAGATTACGGCCTATTACTACCAGGGTGCGACTTTGGGCAAAATTGCCCTTATTCCCTAATCTGGACACTAAATCCGTCAGAGCTATCAGCCGCAGGCACCGCTATCGCAGCCGTTTCACCCGAACCTAAGCACCGATTGCCCAGACCAGGCAAGAACTCCGTACTAGAGCCGATCGCTCGGCGGATCCTGATGTCAACAAGCTGAGCCTTAAGAGTGCTGCTTTCTAACGCTGTTTTTCCGGGTAGGGGCAGACTTCGAGCTGCAACAGTCCGACTTCATGCCTCTATATCTACGTATAAACCCGTAGACGCAGCAGAAATTTACTGCCCTAATTCAGTTGGCTCTCGGATTAATATCAGGTTCAAAGCGATCATTCTAGAGGAGTAGCAACTGACTGGGGTCTACCAATGGTTGGATTTCTTCTGATTATGTTGACAGGCAGCGGCTTGATCTTCGCGACTGAGCGCTTGCTGGCGAAGGTAGGTTTCTGAAGCTGTTCCAGAGCGGTGGGCATTACATTCCTCAAGTCACATTCCTCAAGTCGCAGTATTGGCACGCCTGAAATGACCACCCTGGAATGACCAGTACGAAAAGGGCACATCGCCTTTGACCACCTGTAAACCAAACCCCAGCCGCGAGCTGGGCAACCCTTAACCTCCCCAGTGGGCCAGTAGGAGCACTCATGACGGACGCATTGAATCACGCCACCACTCTAGACTCCGCTATCAAGGTCGCAACCGTGGCGTCTGTGTACCGGCAGGAGTTCCCTGGATCAGCTGTCTGCTTCACACCTGAAAGTGAGCAGTTCGGCTCAGACTGCTGTGAGATTGTGTTCCAGTTTGACTACCCTTTGATGCCGGGCTTTGTCATTCTGGCAGTCGTCTTTAACAACGACACCCGTGAGCTAGAGAGTGTTGACATCGGTTGCTGGGCCTCGGAAGCCGACCTGGATTGGGATCCCAGCTTCTACATCTATGAGCAGGATGGCGGCTATTGGCTGGGTGCAGTTGCACCTCTCTACGCCAGCCAGTTCGTACGCATTGCTCAGCGAGTGTACCAGTTATTCGAAGGTTTCCGCCTACCGGTGCAGATGGACGAAGTAGAGCAGTCCTAGCTCTGTAGTAGCTAGCTAGGTCATTAGTTGATTGGTTGATCACAACTAAGCTGTTAAGCCGTGGGATCATTACTCAAAAAGTCAAACACCTCTGGAAGTTCTCTCAACCAATCCGGAGGTGTTTAGTTATGTCTCTATCCCTGCATTAACTGCAATAGTTGACTGCAATAGTTAGCTGCAATAACAGAGACTTTTGTTGTTAGTAGCTCAAGCGCTAGCTTAACCAGAACCGAAGGTTAGCGCCCTCCACAACAATTTCACCGACCGATGTGTTGATGTGCAGTTGACCTTGGTGAAACTTTACAACGGCATTGAGGTTGCCGGGCAAAGACAAATCAAATGGGGTCTCAGCAGTGCGGTCTCGAACAATTCCACCTAAGAAATGCTCTGAAGCTTGGCGCAGCTTAGTATACGGCGAAGATTTGACCGCATGGCTGCTGCCTGAGTTGGGCTGTTTTGCTGCTGGGTTTGCTTTGGCAGGGTCGAGGCCCACCGTTTGAGCACCGGCTTGATTAGGGACTTTATCCGGAGAGCCTTGTTCACTCTCTGGCTCCGAATCGCGGGGTGGAATTTTGCTTAGCCAGACCACATAGTCTGAGCTTTCTAAGCGGAGCTCTGTATTATTATTCGTTTTGATGAAGAAGAGACCCGGGTTCCAACTAATGTCTTGAATCAATTCCCAAGCGCCTTGGGAAAAGATATATAAGCTGGGGTTAGGTTGACGATAGTGTTGACCTCGTCGAGCTAGCCACCAAGCCTTCCAGAGAAAGCGAGCTTCAGTACAATGCATCCGGTACCCTGGTGGTAACTCGTACTGGTCATATTTCAGAAATCCCCGGCGTGTACTCTCGCCCATAGGCACAAAGCCATTGTCTTGTAAGGCTTGGTGCATCAATTCCCGATAACCGGACTCGTTTCTAACTAGAGCGGTGCGAATCTTACCTGCGAGCTTGACTGAGGCGATCAACTCGCCTTTTTTAGCAACTAACTGCTGGGCATTGAAGATCGACTCTACTCGCAGGTTTTGATTGGCTAACAGATCTGCCTTGCCGGTCAGGAAGCTCTGGATCAAGGCTTTATCATCAAGTGTAGTCATAACACGAAGTCCGGGGGAAAACGACGCTGCCTGAAATCTAGAATTTGGCTTTGTAGTGCACCCAGCATTCGCCTTAGAGCAAGCGGCACAGCAAGAGGGAGTTGCTAGGCTCGATAACTCGGATCATCCACTGAGGGATTCAGCCAGAACTGGCTCATTCCGGAGCAAAACTATGAAACAGAGGCGAAGTCGCTGCTGAGTCTGTAAAGCTATCTAGAAGTCGCTATGTGCCCGCAACGCCTGACCGACAAGCAAGTTGGGTTAAGAGCCCTAGTCCATTTGACCGGTACTCGCTCAGTCTTATGCTATTGGCTAAGCACTGTTTTTTTAGTTCTCTTCTGAGCTTTATAAGCTAAATAACCAGCCATTAAAAAAGATAAGCAGCTAATAATATTTGTGTTTTCTAGCTTATTTCTTGTGCAGTAGCGAATGCTTCATCTGGTTAACCCAGGCTGGGATTATTGGCCGAGCAGCGTTGCTTGCCCCGGTGGTTCCTGGGGACATCTGTGTGTCAAAATTTTAAGGTTGATCACTCAGCAGCAAGATTCATGGCAGAGGTCCTGTTCTTCAACGCACTTCGGGAAGCCATTGACGAGGAGATGGCCCGTGACTCTAATGTCTTCGTTCTTGGCGAAGACGTTGGGCTCTATGGCGGCTCCTACAAAGTCACTAAGGGTCTGTACGAAAAGTACGGCGAGCTACGCGTCCTAGACACCCCTATTGCAGAGAATAGTTTTACGGGGATGGCAGTTGGCGCAGCGATGTGTGGTTTGCGGCCCATCATCGAGGGCATGAACATGGGTTTTCTGCTGCTAGCCTTCAACCAGATCTCCAATAACGCTGGCATGCTGCGTTACACCTCAGGGGGCAACTTCAAAATTCCTTTGGTGATTCGCGGACCCGGAGGGGTAGGTCGTCAACTTGGGGCTGAGCACTCTCAGCGGCTAGAGGCTTACTTCCAAGCCGTGCCAGGTCTCAAAATTGTGGCCTGTTCTACGCCCTATAACGCCAAGGGCTTGCTGAAGGCAGCGATTCGAGACGATAACCCAGTTCTCTTCTTCGAGCATGTTCTCCTTTACAACCTCAAGGAGAATCTGCCCGACCATGAATATGTGCTGCCTCTAGATAAGGCTGAGGTGGTTCGTCCTGGTAAGGATGTGACCATACTCACTTATTCTCGTATGCGCTATCACTGCCTTAAGGCTGCTGAGACGCTAGAGAAAGAAGGCTACGATCCTGAGATTATCGACTTGATCTCGCTTAAGCCACTAGACTTCGACACTATTGGCGCTTCTATTCGCAAGACCCACAGAGTGGTGATTGTTGAAGAGTGTATGCGGACTGGCGGTATCGGCGCTGAGCTTACAGCCTCGATTAATGATCGCTTATTCGATGAGCTCGATGGCCCTGTGTTGCGTTTGTCCTCTCAGGACATTCCCACGCCTTACAACGGCACATTAGAGAACCTGACCATTGTTCAGCCCCAAGATATTGTGCGCGGCGTAAAAGACATGCTGGCAGTTGCAGCATAAATTCAGCCGATTACAGACTGGGGTAGCTTATTGCTACCCCAGTTTTTTTAGCGCCTTTTTAATCTCAAATTTCAAGTTGCTTTTAGATAAGACTTTCTAAACAGTTTGAGTTGAATATTCTGCGCTTACTCAGAAACATCAGATAACTTTGCAAAACCTCTCATAGATGCCATTTGAGGCTATCTAGTCAGGGATCAAGCGGTTTTGGCCGGGGATCATGCAGGTGGAGGCAATAGGAAAATCTACCCTAAAGGAGAAAATCTAGAGCTAGCAGTTTGTTAGATCAACAGAGGCGCGTGGGCAAATGCTCTGTTTTATGAGCTTATTGTCCTGCTTTGCCTTTGGTGTATCTTCCTTTCGGTAGTCATTAATTTCAATGTTGTGTCCCAAACTTGTTTTGTTTTTGTCAGCAGTATCTTGGGTTGGTCCTACTCCTGCGACGTTGACTAATGACACCTCAGCGCTCTGCAATCTATCAACTTCTCAAGCTTCATCAGTGTCTACACTAATGTCTCAAGTTGTGGAGATGGCTCCTTCTTTGCAGTCACGTTTAGCAGACTTCCCCCGAGTTCAAGCCAGCAGTTCAGGCACAACTCAAGTTCTAGTGAACGAGCGTCCGATTCTTAAGTTACGGGACCGCGAACGAGCCGAGGTTATCGCCGACCAAATTGGTTTAATGTTAGTGCTTAATCCCGAGCTTAACGCCGACCAAATTCGCCCAGCCTTAGTAGCGGATGTGCCTGTTGTTCGGTTTCGAGAGCGGGTGCTATTTACAATTGACCGCAAATTAGCAGCAGCACAAAAGCGGAATAGTGTCTCGCTTCTACAAGACAGCCTTAATCGACTGCGGACCGCTCTCGGTGAACGTCCTCTCTCTATGGTTGAAGTGCAAGCCGATCTTTATAACCTGAAGGCTACCCGCCAACGGCTCAAGGGTCTAGCCTCCTGGTACGGTCCTCGTTTTAACGGAAGGCCCACGGCTTCAGGCGAAACCTTCGAGCAACGGGAGTTCACCGCAGCGCATCCCACCCTGCCCTTCAATACCTTCCTCCAGGTCACCAACCGCCACACTGGCTCCTCGGTCATCGTGCGGGTCAATGACCGAGGGCCTTACGTTAAACCACGCATGCTGGACCTATCCCGGGCAGCTGCCTACGCCTTGGGCAGCACTCACCCCGGTGTGGTGCCAGTTGAGGCAGTGGTGATGAAACCGGGTTCATGAGCCCTAGTGCCTCTAAACCCAGAACCAGAAGTCCGACGCCTTGGAGCCCAAGCGCTGACGCTTATCGCCGAGGCTAAGACCAGATGCGATAGGCATAGTAGGTCACCATCGGAATCAACACGGCAGCGAGCAGCAGAAAGCCAACTAGCTTAGCTGCATCTCCTGTATCCGTCTCGCCCGGAAAAGTTGCAGTAGGCGCAACCGCTTGGGTGACTTGAGGCGGCCCCGGATCGTCTAAGCCGGAGAGAACAGCACTGAGACGGCTGGCTCCGGCTAGCAACGCCTGATTCAGGTTGCCTTCTCGGATCTGTGGTGCCATCGTCTCGTTGGTGATGCTCTCAACCAAGTCGTCCGGTAGTAGAGCCTTGATTTGTTCCCCCACCTGGAGAGCGGCCTCGCGACTGCGGGTATCCAGTAGAAGCAGAGTTTGGTTAGCCTGCTCAGCTGGGGTTTGGAACCATTGCTCAAATAGACCTGAGGCAACAGCGGCAGATGTATCGCCATAGTCGAGATGGCGTAGCGTGACAATGCGAACTGACTTACCCGTCGTACGCTCTAAATCATCCAAGACCCGATTCAGACGACCCTCTGTATCACGGCTAAGCACATCAGCCAGGTCTCTAACCCAGGTGCGATCGCCAGCCACTAGAGCTGGAACGTCCTCCAGTTCGATAGCATGGGCAGGCAGGGTCATGAACTGGGTCAGTGCAATCAGCAGAGTAATCGCTAGCACGACACGCTGCACCAACTGCTTCAGGCGTTGTTTCATCCCCTGTACCTCAGGACTCGCTCTCCAGGATTTTATCAGTCCGGAGGAGTACCTCAGCTTGAAGGTATGATGTTGCGTCTGTGATTGCTCCTTGGCTGACTCTCAATTCCTATGCGTCAAATCCTCACAGGGCTCTTGGGAACCGTCCTGATGCTGAATAGCGGGCTAGTACCTGCTACGGCTCAGGGTTCTCAAATCACGCCACCACGGCCTCAACCGGTTGGCCAACCGGCTAGCCAACCAGCGATCCAAACCGCACCTAGCCTGACGCCACCGACTAGCTCACCTAACCCACCTAGCTCAGCGATAGTGGCTCAGCCTGGAGTCCCTTTTTGTCAGCTAGAACCCAGTCAAAGCGCAGCTCTAGCGCAAGCCCGAACTCAGGCGATCGCTTGGCTACGCGCCGACCATGCCAACTTCAAGGTGGACGAGTTGCCCAAGTTGCTGCAACAGCGCAACGACGCAGCCCGAGCTTATACGGACGCTCTCAATCAAGTTCAGGCTCAGCTGAAAGCCAATTGCTTTGAGCGCAGCCCTTTGCAAAAGCGGGGGATGTGGTTGCGGGCTTACGCCTGCGACGGCCAATCTCTAGCAGCCCTGGAGGTGATTGACCGTCTGCTAGTGCTGGGGATTACTGATGTCTATTTAGAAAGCTTCTACACCGGGCGAACGCTCTACCCTAGCGGGTCTTTTGCCTCCCACTGCAGCCAAGACCAGGGCAACCTGTTACGGCTCTACACTCAGCTCGCCCATGCGCGGGGCATTCGGTTACATGCCTGGATCCGAGCCACGGACTTTGGCCCCGACTACAGTAGCCGCTATCCAGAGCGCCGCTTACGCAATGGCTTTGGTCAGATCGCTAATCTGCGCAACAGTCTCGGCGATGGCAATGCCAGTTTCCAGGCCAGTGCACTCTATCCTGGCACCCGCAGCACCGAGGATTTTCACTGGTTTGTGGACCCAACCCACCCGGCGGTGCAAAAAGATCTACAGCAAGTCGTGCGCGAGGTGGCGGAGCAGGGGGTGGATGGCGTCATGTTGGACTACATTCGCTACCCCGTGGTCAGCTGCACTCAAAGCCCTGAGATCCAGCAGGGCTGCTTAAACCGCGACCCCAGGCTTTTTTGGCTGTTCAGTGAGCAGGGTTTTGCTCGGTTTCTAAGCTATTTACGGCGTCAGCGCCCGGATGTGTCTCCCGCTCAAATCGATGCCTGGCTGAATCCGCGCGCACGTCGAAATCAGCCCTTCGACCCAGCCCTAGCCCAAGAACTAGAAGCACTGGCTGTGACTTACATGCGCGACAGCGTTACGGAGTTAGTGCGCCAGAGCGCTGGTACGTTGCGTTCGTTCCGACGCCGCTCGATCCAGCTCTCCGCCGCTGTCTGGCCAGATGGCAACCGCGACAACCCTGTCGATCCACGCCTGCAAGCCTATCAGACCTTTCCGCTGAGCTCAGGTGGGCTATCGCCAATGCTCTATGCCTATAACTTGACCTGCCCAACCACACCTGCTGCAACTTCTACGACCGCCACGGGTAGTGAAGCCAGCAAATGTGTTTTGGCAGAGTTTGACCGGGTGCTGAGCGCTCGCCCTAAAGCCGACTTCTGCGCCAACCTAGCAGCGGACCCACCCTACGCTCGGGCCAACGGTCCTCGCCACGCTCCCCTTGAGCAGCAAGCCCCTGCCTTGTTGAGCTACGCCCGTAGTCGTGACTTGAATCTGACCTGCGTCAATTACTTTGCCTACGGTTGGCTATTTCCGCAACATGATCAGCAGCGCAAAGCAGCTTGTGAAACAGGCCTACCGGCTCGGCCCAAACAAAATTAGGAGGGCTTCTATAAAATCAATTGAAAAATCAACTGGGGACAAAGCTGTCACTTTACTGAACCCGCTCGGCGCGCTGGAATCACCAAAACAGGGGTGATGCTGGCTCCACAGAAATCGAGTAGGCTGAGTCCGTGAAAAAACTGCTGAAGTCGCCCTATCTCTGGCCGCTGTTGGGGGTGCTGGTTGCCTCCCGGCTATTGGTTCTGCTGTCGATGCTCTGGTTGGCCCCCAATGTGAGCATTGCTTACCTCAATCTTCAACAGCCGCACAGCTTGGGCGTCAGTGATTTGATGGGGCGACCCGTGGTCGTAGAGGCGCGTAGCCCAGACCATCAGCCCCATTCCCTGAGCTACACGTTCGCGGGCTGTCCCTCGGCAACGATTGAGGTGACGGGACTTCGGCAGTACGAGCTGCGTAGCTGCCCTCAGGCTGAACAACCTCGGCAGCTTACGCTTGAAGTCGCGCCCAAGCTGCAGGTGTTTTACGCTGGCTTGGCGGCGATGGGCGCCGGTCAGGGCAATTTGCTCTGGCTGCAATTTGCCAAGCTGGATCTCCAAAGTCAAGCGGCGGTGCATACGCTCTCGCTGCATGAACTGAAGCCTTTGGAGCGGTTGCTGCACAGCGTCTACAACTGGGACGCTCGCTGGTATCTCAGCATTGCTCGCTTCGGCTACTTCTACAACGAACGCCTGCTGGGTGCGCAGCAATATACCAATGCCGCCTTTTATCCATTGCTGCCGTTTTTGGGTCGCGGCCTGGCGTTCCTGACTGGCTTACCGCCCGAGCTCACGCTGCTGGGGATGGTGCAGGTCTTGGCTGTGGTGGCTGGAGTATTGCTATTTCGGTTAGCGCTGTTAATGCGGCTTCAGCCCTCAGCAGCCTTTGCTTCAGTGGTTCTCTATGCCCTGTTTCCCACTTCGTTTTTTCTGTCGCTGCCCTATACAGAATCGCTCTACATCACACTGTCGCTGCTGGTTTTTCTAAACTTAGAAAATCGCTGGGCGCCTCTGGCTGCAGCCTTATCGGTATTGGCCCGCTCCACCGGCATCGTGCATATGCCAGTTCTATTACTTCAAACGCGAGGCGATTGGCGGCAGCGTTTGCAGCGAGGGTTGGTGGCAGGATTGGGACTAGTCGCTTTCGCAACCTGGCTGGGCGCGACTGTGAAGGATCCTCTAGCGTTTGTGCATGCGCAACAAGCCTGGAAGGAGCCGATGCGACCGGGTAATCACTGGCAACACCTGCTAGATGCCTTGCTGCTGGGGCCGGTCGTGCGCTTAGGCAACTGGATCCAGCACTCTCCCTGGAGCTGGGCCAGCCTTAATCTGGTAGTCGCTGTGCTAGTTTTAGTGACTCTATTCACAGGCTATCAGCTCATTCCCAAGCCGCTGCGACTGTATACCCTCTTGTCGCTGGCACTGCCCTATTTCACCTTTGCTTCTAGCCGAGTTGAGATGTTGTCCTTTGGCCGGTTTGCGTTAGCCGCCTATCCGTTGTTTCTAGTTTGGGGTCAATGGCTGAGCCCTCATCCCCGTTTGTTGGCGACACTGGTTGGTCTGGCTATTTTGTTATTGGCCAGACTAAGCGCCGATTTTGGTGCCGGGGCATTTCTAGGCTGAGGCAGTATGCTGGCAGCAGAGGATGTATCAAAGGCGACTTGTGGGCGAATACCTGTGGGCGAGAGCGCCTGCGGGCGAGCAGTGAACCAGCATAGGTAGAGGACACTGGGGCATGAGGGAGGCAGCTGACCCGAAGGACAACAGCGCATCGCCAAGAGAGAGTAGCGTGCTGATGGTGCAGGCACTACGGCAGAACGTGGCCTCAGTGCTGAAGGGCAAATCGGCGGTCATAGACCTAGTTCTAGCGGGATTTTTGGCACGGGGACATCTGCTGTTAGAAGATGTGCCTGGTGTGGGCAAAACCTTGCTAGGGCGAGCCCTGGCCGGTTCGATTGCGGGTCAATTCAAGCGCATCCAGTTCACGCCAGACCTGCTGCCCTCAGACATCACCGGCGTATCCATCTACGAAGCTAGCCATCAAGAGTTCCGCTTTGTACCGGGGCCTGTGTTTGCCCAAATTGTCCTGGCGGACGAAATCAATCGAGCCACACCGCGCACCCAGGCAGCCCTACTCGAAGCGATGGGCGAGGGCCAATTAAGTGTTGATGGCGTCACGCGGCCTTTGCCCCAACCGTTTCTGGTGATTGCGACCCAGAACCCGGTGGAGTACCAGGGCACCTATCCTCTGCCTGAAGCTCAGCTTGACCGCTTCGCCCTGTGTCTGCAGATGGGCTATCCCGACCGCAGTAGTGAACTGGCAATGATCTTTGAGCCACCCCAGACCAGCTCCTTGAGCGCCTTGCGGCCAGTGATCTCCCCGGACCAGATGCGCTATCTCCAGGCCCAAGTCGCAGGGGTTCATCTGGAGCGCAGTCTGGCCGACTATGTGCTGGACATTGTCGCCGCCACTCGTAGCCACAAAACTCTCAAGCTGGGAGCTAGCCCACGGGGGACACTGTCCCTGGTGCAGGTCGCCAAAGCTTGGGCCCTCACTCACGGACGCGATTATGTCGTTCCAGATGACATCCGGATGCTGGTGGGGCCTGTCTTGGGTCATCGCATCCTGCCGCAGGTGCCCATGTCCCTTACCGATCCGCGTCGCGCCGAAATTCTCAACAGCATTCTCAACAGCATTCAGGTGCCTCCGGTCAACCTGAGCGGTCCCAACTATTCCACCCCGTTCTACCGTGGCTAAACCCCGGCCTCGTCCAGTCAACCGCTCCTGGACGACAGCGGTTGGGCGGGGCGTGTTGCTGGTTGGACTGCTGGCCTGTGCGCTACTGATTGCCAACCGCAATGCCACAATCCTGGCACTGCTCATTGGCGCAGTTGCCTTCTGGCTGACCGGGACACTTTTTGACCGTCAGACTTTTAGCCCGAGCCACCTTAGCCGCAATGCTCCCAGTTGGGTGATCGAAGGGGGGACGCTGACCGTAGCGCTGGATCTGCGCCTGAACCGTCCTCTGGCCGGAGCCCTACTGGAAGAGATCTTCCCCAACCAGTGGATCAATCTGCGCTTCCTAAAAGCTGGGAACCACTTGTTGCACTACAGCCTCACGGCCCCGCGACGCGGCTTCTATAGTGCTGAGAGTTTACGCTTGCGCCAGCGCGACCGGCTGGGCTTGCGCGAACACCAGACCGAACTGCCGGTTGGCGCCAAGGTGCTGGTGCTGCCCCGCACTGAAGTTCTGGATCACTGGTCAACCTTGAGCTGGCTGAACTTGGGCCAAGGGCTCTATAGCGATCCTTTTGCTATCGGCGCTGGCGAGGAATTCTATCGGGTTCGCGAATACCGGCCAGGCGACCCCTTGCGCAGCATCGACTGGAAAGCCACGGCGCGCAGCCGCAGCCCGATTGTGCGGGAATTTAGCCGCACCCGGGCCGACAGCGGTATGACCCTACTGCTGCATCTAGGTACACAGGCGCTCTGTGCTGGGCGGCAAAGCGAAACCAACGTCGAAGCCGCGATTCGGGCCGCAGCAACCTTGGGCCGCCATTGCCTGGAAAATCAGCAACGGCTGCGCTTGGTCAGTGCCAGCCGCGCAGTTGACCAGGCAGGCTTGCGCTGGCAGTCGGACTGCTGGGAAGGGTCGCTGGCGGTGGAGCCTTTTCTGTCCCGTTTGGCATTCCTCGAACCCGGTTCTCAGATGGTCAGCCTGGACCAAGCACCACTGGCCGCAGATGACGGCCAAATGGCCGGTCCAATCGTCTGGATCGATGCCGCCCCCAATCACTTGAGCCTAGAAGTGCTTCTAGAAGCCAGCGGACGAGGCCAGCCGCTGGCGGCCATTCTGGTCGATTGGGCCAGCTTTTGGGCCTTGGAATTCTCGGCTGAAGCAGGCAGCTTGACCCTGCTCAACCCGGAAGCAGCCGAGGGCGAACCCCGCTTTACGCGCATTGTGCATGAGCTGTCGGCCTGCCTGCCGGGTTTGCCGCAGGTGAAAGCAACCCAACTGGTGCAGCAGGTCTACTGCCAGGGTCAGGCTGCGCTCAGTCTTCTGCCCGGACAGAAACCAGAACGGCTGAGCCAAAGCTTGAATCAACGGGGCCTGCGGGCGGTGCTAGATCCTGAACTGGCCGGACCCGATTTTCCGGCCCTGCGTCAAGTTGGGGTGCCCCTAGTGGTTCTGCGGCCCGAGCAAAGCTTTGCGCAAGCACTCACCAACGCCAGGCTCTAAAACCTAATTCCTTTCTGGCTCATGCATCAGGCTCAGTATTTTCGCCTTGCCGTCCTCACCCTGAGCAGTCTGAGTGGGCTTTTTCTGCTGGCCCGCATTGCCCTGCTAGACCCCAGCCGCTTAGCTTCTCTGGCCGTGGTTCTGGGGATCTTGAGCCTGGGCTGGGTTGGCGTCGTGCTTCAGGCGGGTCAAAGCACCTGGCTACAAACTTGGCAAAGGCTCTGTCAACGGGGATTGGCTGAGTTCAGTGGCCCTTGGCGTTGGGGCTATCGTGCCGGACTAGGTGGTGGCCTGCTGCTCTTGCTGGGGTTGCTGCGCGGCTTAGGCCCAAGCTGGCCGTTGGTGCTGCTGCTGCTCCTACCCTTGCTGTTGGCGCTAGACCAGGCCCGCTTGGTTAACCAGCGTCACTATTGGCAACATTTGGTCTGGCCTGCGGTCACGATCCTGCTTGCCTTAGTGCTGGAGGGGGTTTGGGGTTGGAGCTTTCTGGTGCTGGCGGGGTTGGGTGGCGTTGCTGTCCTGGTGATGGCTGAACAGGCTCGTCAAGAGACCGTAGGCGTGGCGCAGAGCATCGGGCAATTTGCTACGCGTCGTCGCTTGCTGCAAGCTGCGCTGATAAGTCTAGTCCTGGCAACATCAGGTTGGCAAGTTCTCAGCCCCCTGGCTCAGTTCAAGCCTCCCGAACCGCCGCCCTCCCAAGAACCGCCACAACCCAACAACTCCCCTCCCCCAGACTCGCAACTTCAGCCCGATTCACCACCACCAGCCAATCAGCCACCACCTCAGCCGCCCCCAGGCGAACAGGGCTCAAGCACCGGTCAAGCCAATGCCCCTGCCACTGCCGAGCCACCCCAACCGCCTCGTTTTCCTTGGCTGTGGGTGCTGCTGGGCCTGTTGACCAGTGGGCTCAGCGCTTGGTGGATTTTGCGCCGACGCAAGCTAGACCCGCCTGCTGCGCAAGCCACAGCAGATAGCTGGCCCGGAGCCGACTTAGATGAAGTCAGCAAGCTCTACTGGCAGGCCCGAGGTGAGGCAGAGGGGCCTACATTGCGGGCTGACACTAACCGTTCGCCGGGTCAGTTCTTATTAGAAGTGCAACGGCAGCAACCAGAAGTCGCGGCGGACTGGCAACGGCTGAACGACTTGTATCTAGAAGCTCGCTTTAGTCAACGGGTAGCCGATGACCACCAAATTCAGCAGGCTCGCCTTTTGAGAAAACGGCTGGCTCGTTACCAACGCCTCAATAGTCCGACCAAAAACTCTCGACGCTAGGCTTCATTTGACTTTGTTCTCAGAGCTGGGTTCAGCCTCAGGTTCTGAGCTGATCACCTGAGGCAGTTGGGAAATAACTTTGCCGAATCTGGCAACAGCTTTGCAGCGCAGGACAATGCGCCACCCCAATTATTCTCGGTAGGGTGTGAACAGTTCGAAGCGCAAAGAAAGCGCGGGCCATTAGAACGGGCCATTAAAACGGAGCCATTAAAACGGACCTAGTTATATGCATAGCCACTCTGAGAATTTATTCAATATTCTTTTAGAAAAAGTGTGGCCAGTTGCTCTGACCTTTGTCGATGACTTGCTGATGCTGGTGCTGTCCAATCTGGGCCTGCAAGTTCCCGGTTTGCAATGGCTTTCGCCCTTATTGATGGCTTTCACCCTGGGCTATTGGCTCAGCCAATTTCTGCGCCATCACAGCTGGTTTCAAGGTTGGTTTCAAGCAAAGTCTTAGCACTTTGACCAGCGTATTTCAGCGCAGCAAAATCTCATAAAATACTCGAAAACTAAGAATTCTCTGTCAGAAATTCCTCACAAGGTAAGCTTCGCTATCATAGAAGCCTCGTTCCTTTGGGTTGGGAACTTGCATGAGGCAGGCTATGAATTTTGGCAGTGATAATGTAACAGGTGTAGCACCTGAAATTATGGCGGCGCTGGTAGCAGCCAATGAAGGATCGGCAACATCCTACGGCAATGACGAGATCAGCCAGAGACTCACCGCCCACTTTTCTGAATTATTCGAAACTGCGATTACGGTTTTTCCAGTCGCCACCGGCTCAGCCGCCAACGCCCTAGCGCTATCGGTGCTGACGCCGCCTTATGGCTCTATCTACTGCCACAACCAGGCCCACATTGAGGTCGATGAATGTGGCGCACCGGAGTTTTACACAGGTGGCGCGAAGCTAGTCCTCCTACCAGGGCAGCACGGCAGAATTCAGGCAGCAGACTTGACCGCAGCTCTGGCCAATGCCGGCACAGGCGTTGTGCATCATGTGCAGCCAGCAGCGCTGAGTTTGACTCAGGCAACCGAGGCCGGAACCGTCTACACACCTGAAGCGGTGAGCGAGCTGGCCGAAATTGCCCATGCCCACAATCTGGGCGTACATATGGATGGGGCGCGCTTTGCCAATGCCGTGGTGGGATTGAACTGTAGCCCAGCAGATATTACCTGGCGAGCGGGAGTAGATGTGCTCTCGTTTGGCGCGACCAAGAACGGTGCCATGGCGGCTGAGGCTGTGGTCTTCTTTAAGCCAGAATTAGCCGCTAGCTTTGGCTATCGTCGCAAGCGGGCGGGCCATCTCTTCTCTAAAATGCGTTATCTCTCAGCGCAACTCGAAGCCTATATCACTGACGATTTGTGGCTGCGCAATGCCACTCGCGCTAACGACATGGCGGCTAAACTGGCGGCTGGTTTAGCAACCTTGCCAGGTGCGGCCTTGAAGCACCCAGTTGAAGCTAACGAAATTTTCGTCTCCTTGCCTGAGACCGTGGTTGACGGGCTATTAGCTGACGGTTTTCACTTCTACCGCTGGGACCGGGATAGCATCCGCTTGGTCACTGCCTTCAATACTCAGGTGGCTGATGTCACGGCTCTGCTAGAAGCGGCTCAGCGCTACAGCCAGATTGATCATCAACTTGATAGTCAAATGGATCAAGTTAATAGCCAAACCGGTAATAGCCAAACCAGTCTGAGTGTTGCCTAATAGGGCTTCTGGAGGGGCAGTGTCTTGTGCCTGCTCTAATCAAACCTAACCAGACCTAATCAGACCTAATCAAAACAAACTAGGGGCAACCCGTAAGGATTGCCCCTAGTTTGTTTTGATTTAACCATTGGCCGACAGCAGAGGAATCCTTTCTGTCACTGGATCTTCAGCTGGGATGCCGCGTTTGAGTGCCCAAAATTGGCTGAGGAAATGAATCTGGCGAAAGCCCACGATTAGATTCAGGCCGGGCACAAACAGCCACCAAACGCTTAGGGGTTCTTTTAATCCTTCCTGGCGATACAGTGCGTTTACAGTGCGGTAGAGCTTGAACTGCACGATGTAGATCCAGACAATGCCCAGCAGCGACAACCAGGGAAACCAACTTGGTACATCTGGGTCGAGGCGCAGCGCTTGAGGAACAGCAACGCCCAGCACGAAGGGCAACAGAGACACAGCACCCGACCAACCGGAGCCGGTATAACTCCGCAACTCGTCCTGGATGACCCATTTGTAGTAGCCGTAATAAAGCAGGCCACTGACAGCAGATAAAAGAATCACAGACAGCAGAGGACGGGGCTTACCCAGAGGCGGTGTGGCGGTATTCATTGCGTGGGATGAGGGGAAGGGGATGAGCGGCTGGCTTTACATTTCGAAATATATCAGAATGCACACGGCTCAATAGGGGGAGATTTGGGCGGTGGGCAGTTCTCCCATCTGATAGACGTGCCTACCCAGGCTGAGGCCAGACACTGGAGGTGTTGCATGAAGTCTGAGTTATGGCCCGCGAGCGAGACGATAGGCCCGACCCCCAAGTTGAAACCAACACTGAGCTGCTGTTGGAAAACAATGGGGAAGGGGGAGAAATCGACACCACGGAAACCCTCGATACTGACCCTGAGATTTCCGATAACGAGATTCATGCGGTGGTGCGACGGTTGCGCGACATGCGGGCCTACACACTGACGAAGCCCTTCACCGAACCGAATACCGAAGAGCTTCTAGACACCGATGGTGTTGAGACCGAGGCAGAAATAACTGCTGCTGGCGAAGCCGTCTCGGCAGATGTTCGGACTGAAGTTGAGGCTCTGTATAAGAGCTTCCTCTCCGAGTACAGCTACGTCAAAGAGGCCAACGACAAGTTTTTGGCCACTCTGGAACAGGCGCTAGACGAAGATCCCATCGACCAGGAAGAGATCGAGGCGATTCGCAACTACGCTGAGAGCCTACTGCTTGACCCGGTCAACCAGCGCATGGTCTATACCGAATACGACCAGGAAGACATCGTAGATGAAGCCTTAGACCTCACCAATCGGGAAGCCTGGATGGACGTAGACATCCAAAACGAGAACAATCGCGACGACGTTGATGCTTAAGTAAGGGCGTAAGTAAAGGCTTGAGTAGATCAACTCAAAAAAGGTCAATAAAGGCCTGAGTAGGCAAAGAAAAGAAAAAAGAAAAAGGTGCTTAGGGTCGCCAGCGATCGACCATTAGCACCTTTTTCTTGCCTCGCCGCCCCTTGCTTTGGTCCTGATTTTGGCCCTTATTTCGATTAGGCTGGCGCTTGAACTTGCCGAAGGTCAGCAGGTTGAAGATCAGGCCCGGTACCAGTAGGAGCAGGCAAGCGGCCAGCAAAGCAAGTAGGCTCCACCAAGGCAAACCGGCAAGCGCTGCCACTAGTGCCGCTAAAGCGGTGAGCAAACCAGCCATGCCGTACTTTTTAATCACCTTGACCAGGCGAACTAGGGGCGCAATTTGGCTGGCTCGTTGCGAAACACGCAGCAGGCCACGGGCAACTGCCGGTTGACGCTTGAACAGGGTCATGGCTTTGGCTTCGCCCAGGTTGCGGGTGAGACGTAGAGCATCACCACCCTCCAGCAGCAGCAAAGTCTTGCCACTGTTGCCGTAGGTTTCGGTTAGACGAGCGGCGGCTTTGAGGTCATCAACTGACTTGAGGTTGCCGCTGATTTTGACGAAGGTGGGCATATCTAAACCCACGCCTCGAAACAAGCGCCAGCCCGAATCTGCAAGCTCTACCGCAGAGCGCGAATTGCGAATGGCCGCAGGGTTGGTTGCCAGAGTGCCCAGTTCATCAAACATTCTGCGCAACACGCTGTCGGGCACAACTTTGCCGGTGCCTCGGGCAAAGCGCCAACCATTCTTGGCAACTGAGGTGCCGGCATCGACGGTGACGCCTACGCCGGTTAGCTCGGCGGCGGTGGTGGCGACGCCAATACCGGACAAGGCTGTGATTAAAGGGTCAACCGATAGACCCTGTTGGTAGCGCCAGCTCTGGACTGCCAGATCGCGCAAGTCGCCAATTACCAGCAAATCGGAACCGATAGCGCCAATCGCACTCCAAGCATCAACAACGTTGCCGGTCACCGCTCCCTGCGCCACGGCCCAAGCTTTTTCTTGAGAAGTGTATTCGTAGCGTTCACGAGCGGCAGCAAGAACCCCTGGATCGGCCAAGTTCTGCTCAGCCGCAAAGTCCAGTATTTGCAGGGCCTCACTGCGACCAGCTTTGGGGTCAGCAGCAACCGCCTGCCCAGCTAACTGAATGGGGTCGAACTCTCCTTGCCAGCGAGCATAACCAGCGACGGCGACTACTGCCATCAAAACCAGAGCAGTCAGACGACTGGCGGAGCGCAGGAGCCACAGAAGCAGGGTGAGCATGGCAGGTCAGAAGTTGGGTGAATGGTAAGGACCTAACCCCCCAGCCCCCTTCCCTGCGAGGGAAGGGGGAGTAAGATTCTCTTTCTCCTCTCTCCGTGTCGGGGAGGGGCTGGGGGTGGAGTCCAGGCATTGGGGAGGGCGAAAATTGTTCCCTCACTAGAATAGGTGGGCATAGAGTTGCGTGGGCAGACTAAGCCTTTTTCTGATTGTTTTCTGAGTTGTTTAAGGAGATTAGGGTGAAGAAATTACTGGTGTTGGTTGCTGGCGGGCTGTTGTTGGTTGGCGGTGTGGCGGAGGCTTCTTCGCCGGAGGCTTGGACACAACATGAACGGGAAGTCAGGTCTAGATGTCTGGCGCTGAGTGGTTTGCGCAATGCTCAGGCGGTGGGGGAGATTGTTGGCTTTGATGATCGGGTGGGGTACGATGCGCTGCTGGTGCGGGGCAATTATGCTCAAGCTCAGATGAATAACCAGACGGGTCAGGTGCTGTGCCTATTTGATAGACGGACGCGCAGGGCCTATATCAGTGACGCGGAAAATTTGATGCAGCCGCGCAGGCCACAATCACCATAGGCTTTGGCCCGCTGAGACCCCCAACCCTAGGGCCCCAATTCTGGAGGAAACTGGAGTTGGGCTTTTGATCTGCTCTTTTAATCTGCTCTCTGGGTTTGCCCGCTTGATCGGCTCTCTTGATTGGCCCTCTTGATTTATGGGCTTAGATTGCTGCATTAGGGGACTCGGTCGCTGTTGTGTACAGTGCGGAGCAGGTTGGGCGAGAGGCTATAGAGCGGAATAGTGGGGCCGCCACCTTCGGGATGGACGGTGACTTTGCGAACTAAATCGCGGGCTTCGAGGCTGAGCAGTAGGGGCTGGAGGTTTTGGGGTTCGAGGTTGCTGTCGCGGCTGAGCAGGACGAGACTGACGCGGGAGTGTCCGCCGTTGGGTTCGAGGTAATTGGCGATGGTGAGCAAGATCAGTTTGAGCGGGGCGGCCAGGTTGAGGCGGCGGGTGATGTGGTCCCAGAGGGCGAGGCGAAGGTTGGGGCTCATGGTGAGTACAGGGGTTGGGAAGGGTTTTGTAAATGAATTACTTACCAATGCCGTAACGTTTGCCACTAACGTCGTAACGTTTGCCAGTAATTGGTAGTTTTTGCCACTAACGTCGTAACGTTTGCCACTAATGTCGTAGCGTTGGTCAGTAACTTCGTAACGTTTGCCACTAATGTCGTAGCGTTTGCCACCTCACAGGTTTGTTACTGGGCTGGAAGAAGAGAGCTGGCTAAGTCTTCCTGTAGAGCTTTCAACTGCTGCCGTCGCTGTCGCCACAGGTGCCGCCAATACCTCAACACATCGTCGGGGTAGGCGTAGCGCTGGATTTCGGTTTTGATGACTTCGCCAACCCAGTCGAGCAGGTGCAGGTCGTTGCAGGCTTGGATGGTTAGAGCACAGGCGGAGAGCCACTGGTTAAATTTGCGATAGCTGAGGAATTGCCCACCCCGATCGGCACGATGGACAAACAGCACGTGCAACCAGTGTTCAATACGGCAAATGAGCGATTCGGGAATGCCTAAAAACCGGGCAACTTGAGACAAGGGAATGCAAAGCTGCGGCTGCAACACCTGAGTAAGGTGCATGGGAAAGTGCTCCAAAAATTTGAGGGCAATAGAGCCTTTGACCCCTATTCAGGGTCGAGAAAGGCAAGTGCTAAACTGCCCCCTAGCCGCCAGGTCGCGTCTAACGACCTGAGCGGTTAGTTCCCCAGAGTTTGTATAAGACCCTGGGGGACGCCTAGGGGCCAGTTGCCTGAGTTGGAAATTACCAGGGACTTGCCGCTGGAGTCAAGTAGGCAAAGAAAAATTGTTTTGGTCTACCGACTGCGGGAACCAGTGGCTATCCTAGGATGAACTCTACTCACTGCCGAAAGATAAGAACAAGGAACAGCACTCAGGTGTTCAAGTGTACTGACCTCTGTTATCAGCTCCTTCCACCTGATAGAGAAAGAGGGAATTCGTGTGTTTATCAAATACAAATACTCACACGGTCCATGTTTTTAAGTATTACCTGCGAACCTGCGAAACATAATGTAGTAATGAATTTGCTGAACATTTCTTTACTCGGTACGATAGGAATAAGATGTATCCTCAACTTAGTCAAGCAGTTTTAACAAATGCTGAGCTTCCTAATTGTTGCCTTAGCCAAGGGTTAATATACAAATAGCCTGCGCAGGAATGGTCTAGTTGATCTAGTTGTCAAAATCAGAAACTAGCTTAAAAAAGTCATACAAGATGGTGGACTAGAGAATAGCAGACTAAAAGAGAGCTACTCTAATAATGGAGCTAGCCAATTGGGTTTCAAGAAGGAAGCTATTGTGAGGTTGCTCATTAGTTTCCAAAGTCAATGAAATTGCGAGATTATTTATGATCGGAGTTTGTGAAAAGACTAGACGGTTCAATGATTAAACACTCTAGGCAGTGAAGCCAGGCTTCATACAAATTAGTGAAACTACAAATCATGGAAATTTTAGGCGTACTCATCGGAACCATTGTAGGAGGACTTATAACTTGGTTCACAACTGCCCATTGGAATAGGCTACAAACGACGTTTGATCTACACCGCGAATTTGACAGTGATGTCATGCATGAATCGAGAATGAGTGCAGACCAGCTCATCAAGGGAAATCCTCACGATACATTGGGTGAGATATACAAGAAAGATCCTGAAAAATCACGTTACTTATGGCAGTTAATAAACTTCTATCGGCGTTTGTCACTTGCAATCAAATATAATCAGGTTAATCCTGATCTGATTCCAGAACTATTCGGTGAAATATTCACTTGGTGGTACATCGTTTGCTTTGAAAACCAGCTACTCGCAGATGAAAAAAATTATTTTTCCCCATCTCGAAAGCAGATTTTTTGGCTAAAGAAGTGGCTTGATACTCACGCAAATAAAACCGAACTCTCTAAATGGACTGCAAATGCTTTAGATGACTTACAGAATTACAGGCAGGGAAATTTTATGTAGGAATTTCTAAAGTTACTCCCTGGTGGTTGTATGCAGACCTCATTGTTTTACCTACCTAAAGAATGCAGTTTGATATAAGCCACTGCACCAGAACATTCATGTCGCTATCAGTTGGCAAAGGCAATCTGTGCTCGGTAGATAGATCCGTTATACAGCTTCACTTCTTGGTAGATGAGAGCAGAACAGAGGCGTCAGGATGTTTCCTACTTTTATCGTATATCCACTGTAAAAGTTTTTACAGTAGATCGTTTGCAGGCCAACTTATACATTGAAACTTTGAACAAAAAAAGAGATCTCTAACATTAAACATGAATTTCAAAAACTTCTCTGAGTTACGTGAGTTTATTCGCCGCTACAATTCAACTTCAGTCTTAGAGACTGGGGCTAAAAGATGTTGGCAAAAGTGGGAAACTCAATACTCAAATCCCTTAGATTGGTTGAAGGGCAATACAGAACGCAATCTTGCTATCCGGCTCATGTTACTAGCTAGCGCCGGTAATCCCTATCGACGCGAGAATATTAGTATTCGGACGTTTGATAATTTGATTAATACTTACTATAACTGGGGTGGGCATACTATTTCAGACACTCATCTTCTCAGGGAAGAATTGAAGGTTCTATCAAGCTCCATCCTACGCTGGGAAATCGACAATGAGAATAAAGTACGCAACTGGTCATTGAAGCTGAGTAATATTTTGGATTTAGAAGTAATTCGTTCTCATATAACTGGTTTATTCGTACAACGTTTAGTGGCTTTCCAAAATGCAGGCTTTGGGTCTCCAGTTTCTCGCATAAATCGAACAATCAAACTAATTGAGGTATTGGACAATCTATCTAACAAAGAGTTTTCAGCTGTTTCTCCAAATCATACAGGCTTGAACCCAATAAGTTACTTTAGGCAGTTTTTAGCCTGTTTGGTTTTGTTTAACCGGTTTTCTGACAGAAAAGGATTTTGTAATTTTTCTCAGCTTTCTAATATGGATGGCGAACTTCAGAAATTGGATGTTACTTCAGAGAGCCTAAAAGTATTTATCAAACAAAATAGTGCACTTTTCTCTGCGCAAACTGATACTTCATTCCGTAGCAAGACCAGCGGAACTCTTAATAGTGTTCCTGACTACTATCAGCCGTTTTTTTTCAACCATTTTCTGGAGATTCCCTTTGTTGAATTGAGTAATGAAGAATTCTGTTTGCCAGATCCTTTTTCTTTTACTGAGTCCTGTTGGAATCAAGTGAGAGGTTTTGTTTTTAAGGGCAGCCATAGAAGAAAACCAGAACAATTATTAAGTCGCGCATTTGAACATTATCTTGAAAATGTACTATTCCCTTTTATTTGTCCTAACTCTTTTGAGAGAATTACTGAAGTCAAAAATCCTAGTTCTAGTAAAGATAAGCGTGCTGATTTTCTCATTAAAACCTCAAACTCCTATATTGTAATAGAATGCAAAAGTAGTGTTATGTCTTCTGATACAAGTGCTTATTTCCAGGCTGATAAACTTGCGGATCTTTGGTGCCGTATTCACTCTGCATCTGAGCAAATTGGTACAACAGTAGAAGCTCTCAATCTCTATGACAAGCCAGTGATTCCTCTCATTATGACTTTCTATGACAGTGTTGCTGCATCCACAGTGTTTGAGGGGATGGTAAGGCAAACTGATTATTGCTCTAGTGTAGGGTTGAATATGCCACCACTTGTACATTCCTTACATGAATTTGAGCATTGGACTTCTGATAGAAGCCTCAATAATTGGTCAGATTTAATTCTCTCGAAACAAAGTACCTATCCTCCTGTACGAGCCGACAACAAGGGACATAATTATGAGCACTTAAATGATATTTCTATTTTTTAAGTTTTATCTAGATCAACTTAAATAAACTGGTAATGAGTGCAGCAGACTATCCTTGATGAAAGAGTGGTTAACTGCATGACTCTTCAACAACTTCAAAACCAGCTACTTGCCCTATCCTCCGCCGAAAAAGCTCAGGCGATCCAAATCTTGGTTGCCAGCCTGAGTGGAACCCGGATCGGTATTGAAAAAACACCAGGAGTGATGGGGGGTGATGCCTGTATCCGTCAAACCCGCATTCCTGTCTGACTACTGGTCAGCCTGCATCAACAGGGAGCCAGCGAAGCTGACTTGCTCGGAGACTATCCCAGCCTCACTGCCAGTGATTGCAAACGCTTGGCTCTATGCAGAAACTTAACCTGATAAAATCAGTGCCGTAATTCAGTGTCAAGAGGCTGCCCACCTGATATTTAGGAAAAATAATTGATGGAGAATGATAGAGAATACGAGATACTACTCAAGCTCCTTGAGATTGACCAAAACAGGATTAGCGCTCTTGATGTTACTAGCTTCACCATAAAAGGTTGGGCTATAACTCTAGTTTCAGCCCTCATTGGTTTTGCCATTCAGCAACACGACAAGCGCTTTCTGGGCATTGGAATTGCTGCCATCACATTTTTTGCCTACTTTGATTTTCGGTATAGAAAAGTTCAACTAAGTCACGTTGAAAGATCGAGCAGCATCCAGAAGCACTTCAAACAATACTATCTAGATCAAGGTTCAAGCCTGAGTGGCGAGCTTGAAAATATATTCAAGTCCTCTCCGAGAAAAGATTTTTGGACACAGTATTTCTTCTCTGTATTCTTATTGTATATATGCATAGAGATCACATTAATTCTTCTCATGTTCGTAACAATATAGGCTGGTTGGGAGGCAAGTCATTGTGGACGAGGTAAGCTGTGTACACCTACTCGTACCAGTAAGAAGGCCACCGTTTAGAAAAATCGAGAAGTGATTATGGAACAAATCGCCAAACTACACATCGAGAAACTGCCTGAAGGAGTCTACCTGGCTACCTCAGACGATATTCCAGGCTTGGTTGCGCAAGGACGTATCGTTGCTGAAACCATTGAAATTCCTCGTGATGTCGCGAAAAAGCTAATTGGAGCTCAAACCGAGCGCCAAAGTACAGTCAGCCTTACCAACATCGAAGATTCATTTGACTACCCGCTGATTCTGGGGGTTTGATGGGGCAGCCGGCAGGTCTCAAATATCGAGAAATTGTCAAACGGCTAAGTAGACTGTTCACCATCGCTGAAGCGTATAATACTTAGAATTTAAAAAACCATAGGAATATATGGCTGGTGAGATCTTCAATCTCGTCTCAGGAGCAATAGGAGGTGGACTAGTAGCAGCAGGATTGAGAGTTTTTGAAAACTACTTTCTTGCTCCTCGTCTAGCCGAATCAGTTGAAGCTCGAAAAAAAATACTCCTCTACAGCAAACCTCTTTGGCGAGCTTGCCATGACCTCCATTACCGTTTGTTCTATATCAAAAAGAAAATGCATAGCCCACGAGCTACTCTTGCAGCATCACCCCAAGACGCCGAATCACTACAGTGGTTTACAACCAGCGAAGGAAACTATATTACCTCTGCCGCGTATATGATAGCGACGGTCGCTTGCTGGATTGCCCTTTATGAGCGAGACGCAGTCTTCTTACAATTCGGCCAAAGGTCACTAACCGCTCAATTTTTACTGAAAACTGAAAGCTTCAAACAAAGCATCTCCTCAAACAAAAGCATCCTATGGTTCAACTATGTAAACGGAATTGGGGAACAGCTAATCCAAGAAGAAACAAATAGGCCCGTCACCTTTTCTAGCTTTTGTCAAAAACTATTGAGAGACCAAGACTTCCGAGACTATTACACTCAACTATTCTGTTTTTTGAACGAGGTTAATCAAGGCAAGTTCGAGGCCAGCATTGAAAACACTCTTGTTGCTCTAGATGACATTAAAAAGTTCCTTGTCTCAAACGGCATAGTTGTGGAGATGCCAGAAGAGTTCGGTCCCAAATGGGACTAAAGATGAATGCGACGATAGAACAAAACCTAAATACTGGATTACAGAGAAGATCGATAGAAATCAGAAGACACTAAGCTGCCACAACTTGATTTGATAGATCTCCGAACAAACGGCGCTACATAAACGACTAGTTTGGGGGCCTTGCTCAAAAGGCAAGCTGGTACCTGTAAATGAATCTTGAATACCACAGTCACGGCTTTACTGGCTGGCACCAAGGCCCTGTCGTCTTGCTTTGAATTTTTGGGAACTCTATAAATTATAGCAGTGGAATCTGAACAAAACGCGCTTTTGGCAATTCAGCTGCCGTTATAACTGCTACCTCAGCTTATTTGGAGAACGACTTATGGCAAGACCTTATCCATTTAAAGGTGGCAATATATCAGATTACGAGACGTTTATTGGCCAAGCAGGTACTTACAATACACGTTATATTCCAACTGGTCAGACTGTTCCATGTATTCAACCATCTGGTGGCTTTACATCTCCCTCTCAGCTACTTGATATAAACATGCTTTCAATTGCTAGTCTTGCGCTTGGTGTACTTAATTTGGGTGTTGGCGTTTATAACGCCTTCCAATTGCAGAAAACTCAGAAAAAGTTAGATCAAAATCATGAGCAGATTCGGGCATATTTTGGAAGCATTCAAAACGCTCTCAATGCTCATCAACGCACCCTTGAAGTTTTGGTCAGCAGCCAATATGGCTTGTCTCAGCAAATGAACATTCTTCGTGAGGAGATGCGTTCAGATTTTCAACAAATAGTCCGGGAAATTCAAGGGGTAGAAGCGCGCAGGCGAAGAAAGGAATTCTATGCTAATACTTATGAGCTAATGGAAGTCTATAAACGTTTTATTGACCACCTACCCGATCTATCAGAAGCGGATCGATTAATTGATAGAGCAGAGAAGTTAGAGGCATGGCTGCTAGCTGAACTTGATCAAGTTAGTATGGGTAAGCCTGAAAGACTACCACTAGTGGTAGCATTATTTTTCAGTGTTAGAGCAAAGGCCGATGCGTTTGAGGCTAAGGGGGGAAAATATATGGCTTCTGCTGACAAGGCTCTCAATAAACTGAAGAAGCAAATCCAGAGAGAAGCATATGCTCTTTGCAATGGTCGTAGCCTTTATACTCTTGGTGTAGAAATACCAGAGATTGTCTACCAGTACGCTCTCTTGCAACGCAGCCTTGCTAAAGGAATTGAGTTGAGATTAAATCCTAAAGCAGAGCTTGCATTCCTTCCGGAAGAAGTCGCCTGGAAGGATGGCTTAGATGACTTCAGAAAAATTTTTGAGCAAAAACCAGAAAGTACCGTTAAAGACACCGTAAAAATCAACGAGAAGACAGTGATTCATTTAAAAACTCTAGCAGACTGCGATTGGTATATTCGCTTTTCCGGCGAAGACCCTTCAACCTTCGATGTCCACTCTCGTCAATCAATACGACTCAGTGATTTGTTTAGGGAAATAGGTCACCCTAATCCTACTGAAGGCATACTATACAAGAGTGATTTGTATGCTTTGATGTTATTTTCTTTGCCCGAAGCTTGTAATAAATTCGCAAGTCGTATCCAGGAGGAGTTCAGTTGGGAAGAACACCCTAAGATTTCCGGTTCTTCATTCCAGTGAGGTTGATTAAGCAATTTCAGCTCTAAAGCTCACTCATCGTAAGTAACTCTGCATCCTTTGGTTGACTATACATCATGATAATAGGGTCGATAGTTCTGAACTGACAAGATGGCTGACAGACGCCCCAAACGAAGAAGCTTGAAATCCCTACTCTTCGAGACTCTACTTAAGGAGTGGGGGGTTTGGCTTACGATTGTTATTCTTCTATTGGCAACACTACTATTCTCTACTCAGCTTGCCACCTGGTTAGAGAAAGCAGCCTTTATCAAGGTTCTCGACTCTCTCAGCAAACTCGGCTTACTGATCGCTATCATTGCCTTTTTAAGAGAAATCCCAAAGTGGGAGGAAAGAGCGGCAGAAGAAGCAAAGCGAAGACAATTCGAGTATTGGAAAGCAATTGACGCAGCAAACGCAGCTAGGGAATCTTCACCTGATGGACGCTTCACCAGTTATGCCTTGACAATAGCGCTTGAGAACTTAGCACAAGAGCATGACGAGAAAGGCAACCCAATCAAAATGCGCAATGTCGATCTTTCAGGAGCGAACTTAGAAGACGGCATCAAGCTTTCCAGGATAGATCTCAGTCTTTGCAAGTTTAGATACGCCAATCTTAGTGGAGCTGATTTTAGTCAAAGCAGCCTACGCAGAGCCAATTTTGCAAGAGCAAGGCTGTTCGGAACCAACTTTTATGATGCTGATCTCGGGATTGCTGGAACAAGAACCATTTTTAAACAAGCTGTATATGATGAGAGAACCATATTTCCAGCAGGGTTTAATCCTGAAGAGGCAGGAGCATTTAAGATAGCTCCTGAAGTTTCTCTCAAAAACGCTCCCTTAACCAAAGCCCTTCTATGGGACGCCGATCTTGAGAAAGCCGACTTAGATGCGGCTGACCTCGAAAGAGCAACACTTGATGGCTCAAACCTTAAAGAGGCTAATCTCCGAGAAGCTAATCTTCAGGAAGTTAAGGCTAGAAACGTTAATTTTCAAGGAGCGGATCTTTCCAAAGCTGACTTACGGGAAGCCAATCTTTTTGACGCAATCCTCGACAACGCAAACATTCGAGAGACGAACTTTGAAAATGCAGAACACATAACCGTAGAGCAAATTAAATCGGCTCAGAACTGGGAACAAGCAATATACGATGATAACTTCCGTAAGAAGCTAGGACTAAACCCATAGGTTAGAGCCCATTATCAGCGATCTGAAGCAGATGAACGCATAGCTCTGCATTCATGATCTTTGCCTTCTCCACAGGTATAATGTTACATCGCAGGCAGTATTTGTATTGCGCTTACCATAAGCACTGCAGTTGCGGATTCAGAGCAGGATGCTGCCCTTTAAAAGCATAGAGTTTGTAAGGGCAATCCCTGCTAGTTGCCTTCATCCTTAGCAGAGCAGGCAAAGACTCGACTCAACAGAATTCATCGCCCTGGTATTGACCGATGCCAAAATTTCTGGCGCTGAACCAGTACCACTTGCCAGCAACTATAAAATGACAGAGACTGCTGCTCAGCTGTTCACAGAAATGAAAAGGTATGAGCCATGACCTCTAATACTGAGAAACTGCTCCAAGAACTAGGGCAACAATACGAGGGAGCCACGATGCAACCTCTGTATACAGCTGTAGTTACAGTAACCCCTGGGCCAGAGGGACACGCCCGACTATCCAGTCACGCCCGCAGTTCTGATGGGCTACTAGATCTGAACTTAGCATTTCCAGCTGAGCTAGGGGGACACGGCCAAGGAACGAATCCCGAACAACTGTTTGCAGCTGGCTATGCAGCCTGTTTTCATGGCGCACTTGCCCTAGTTTCTAGAAAAGCAGGCGTTGATGCCTCTAAAGCAACTGTCACCTGCTCTGTAACGATTGGCAGAGATCCTACAGACGGTGGCTATATGCTTGCGGCTAAGTTAACAGTCGAGATTCCGGGTGCAGACCACGCGAAAGCCGAGCAGGCAGTTGCTCAAGCGCACCAGCTTTGCCCCTACTCAAAAGCGATTCGTGGCAATGTCGATGTGCAGGTGACCGTAGTTTGATTTGCCTGTGGGTTATACTATCGGTCCCATACCAGAGCAACAAGTGAGTCAACAGAGCAGCTGCGAGATAGTGGCAACTAATTCTATGTCTTATCTATTGATGCGATGAATCAAAAATCGTTGCAGAAGCGCAGCCTCTATCGCTCTGAACCTGTTGCCTATTTGCTGATTGAAAAGCTACATCTCTCTCCCTTCAGTCTTGGGCTACTTTCAATCGTGCTCGTCGCGGGGCTTTATTTAATTGCAGCTTGGGTGAGCAACACCTTATGGTCCAAGCCAGGGCAGGTAGGCTTACTTCAAGACTGGTTTCCCTGGTTTTGGATCCTGTTCATCAATCCAGTGGTTTCGGGATATTATTTGTGGAGTTTTCAAGCCATTGACCATGTTGTTCAGGAGCTTGAAGCATCTGATGTGGTGGAAACCGATCAATCAGAAATTGATCAGATTATTTTCAGCTTCTACCACCAAAAATGGCGCAAGCTTCTGGCCTTGGCTACTGCAGTTGGTTACAGTACCTTCGTTTTCGTCACCCAATCTAGCTTAAAAAATAATTGGTATGGTTCCGGACTCCTGCCAAATTTGGCTGTCACCATTGCCACATTTGCCGTAGTGTACACGGGCGCTGTGCTGGTCTTGAACCTTATTACTAATCTCCGGGTTCTGCATCGTATCCTCCAAGAAAAACAGCTTAATATCAATCCTCTGCATCCAGACCGTTGCGGTGGGCTTCAACCACTAAGTGACTATTCCCTAAAGACTGCATATTTAGCTGCTGTTTTAGGCATAATGGTTGGGCTCATTGAATATCAGTTCATCAGTCAAGGAGTTGATCGGGTTTATTGGTTTGTCCATCTCATCATCCCACTCCACATTGCTTTATCAATCGCCTGTTTCTATGGCCCTCTACTAGCGGCCCATAGGGGAATGAGAAAAGCGAAGGAAGATCTCTTACACAAGATTGCTCGACAGTTTCAAGCGGATTACTCTCAGATTCATACCAGCCTGACCGGAGACGCAGAGGTTCTTAAGAAGGGTAGCGAGAAAATTAAGGAGCTTCGTGCTTTCTACACCCTGACTGACGAATTTCCCGTGTGGCCCTTCGATGTTCAAACTTTCCGCCGGTTTCTGCTGACTGTGCCTAGCCCTCTCCTACCTCTACTACCAAAGCTAATAGGAATTCTGCTCAAAAAGTGGGGCATTGAGATTGGCTAATTCAGAATCCAGAATGAACAGAGGAGTGACCACCTAGAATTAGTCAGAAAAAATAGCTTTATGCTCTCATTTACACCCTCACAAGCCAAGCCCGATAGTTCAGGAAACTACCGGGCTTGGCTTGATGGGAAGATAGAAAACTTCGCTTTCAGCAGTTATATCTAACGCCTCTAAAACTGATCTCAACTCCCCATCATGCAGCTCATGGTGCAGACACAAGCCGACTGTTATCGATTAGCAGTTGCCACTTCTTGCTGGAGCTTGCTCTTGGCCGCTTTGAACTCGCTAGCCATTTGCTCTTTCTGCTCGCTGCTGCAATTCTTATCGATTGACGCGAACATCGTGCTTTCCTCCTGGCGGATGTGGTCACCCACCATTTCCATAAGATCCTTGACCTTAGATCTGAACTCGTCCGCTGAAGCAGGGTCAATTGCCTTGATCTCGTCAAGCATCCGCTTCATTTCGGCTTGCTCATCGTACAGCTCTTGCGTGTCCCCCTCGCCGTAGAACGGGCGAACTTTCGGGTAGACAACTTCTTCTTCAGCCTGGGCATGGACCAATAGATCTTTGTAAAGCTGGCTGAAATACTCTTGGAGCTTCTGAGGATCTTTCGTCGCTCCGATTTCGGTGAAGATGGTATTCACCTTGTTGTGGTCCAGCCGGATCAGGGTCTGAATGTTCATGTCCTGCTTGTCTGTGTTCTGGGTAATCACGCTACCCGCAACACCCGACAGGGCAGCAACTGCATCCTGCACGCGCGCCCAAAGCCCTTGCTTGGCTTCTTTGCCGGTCATCTCACGGACACCCACCTGTTCCAGCACACCCTTGAGCTGTTCTTGGTGAGCACGGCCCTCGAAGTTGACCGTATTCAAAGGCGTAATCGCCACTTCAATATCAGCCCCTACTACCTGAGCGGCTTTGTGGATCATGATTCCACTCATCGCCTGACCATGCTTCATCAGTTCGTGATGCATGAGTTTCTGGTAGAACGTAAACTCATCGCCCGACATCATCTGCTCGAACTGCGGAATAAATATGTTGGTCGCAGCACTAGGTTCAGATTGAATGCCGTATTGAACGATCACGGTCTCTATAATGCCTAGGTTTTTGCGGTCATCCTCAAGCATGTTCTGAAGACGCTCACGGACATCGTCGTAAGGGCAGACGTCGATGAGCTTTTGATCATTCGAGATAATCAAATTTTGAAAAGCCTTAAGATCTGCCAATCTCTCGCCGATGGCAAGCCGTTTGGTATCGTCTAGTGTTGTAGCCATGCTGGATGCTCCTACAAAGAAGTAAAGTGACAAAAATGCTTGAATACCTTGATCCTGGCGGTGAACCCGTTCTCGTCCACCCGACCAAAGTTAGATGTTTTGATTGAGCCCACAGGCAGCTAGCCGCCGAGGAAGACCTATAGTAGAGCGCAGTTGTGATGGCCAAGCGTTACAGAGCCCCTGGTTTGAGAGCCAGTTTTATGTTCTGACCTGTCTGTCGTTGGCAAGTGCGTTACGGCATTGCTTTAGAACTAATCAATAAGCCTCTAGCAGAAGTGCCTTAGCTAAAACCTTAAGAGCTCTGTTATCACTGCCTTATTGAGCAAGCTACAGGACAAAATACGAGTTTTAATGCCTTACTCGTTGGAATCCTAGTTCTGTATATAGCCCTATAAAGTAGACTGCATCAGAAACAAGCTTTAATTTCAAGGGCTAGTGACACTGGGGTTTAAGGCCTATGGGGCAGTCTGTATCTGCCTAAATCACTACTGGGCAGCCCAGCACTTTGTTCAGGTTTCAGTTGTCCGGGCAATGTCCGGGCAGGAGAAGTGACGCCAGTAGAAGTGGGGGAGGAAACCTCACTCTGAGCTGAGGATAGTGCCCTGCTGGGACCGTTGCTTCAGCGGAGCGGCAGACAGCGGACAAAGTCGGAAACCCAGAGGGGAAGACGTTGATAAAACTTTTTCAAATCAACACCCCACTCAGGTATTAGAGCAAACTGGCACCTGCCCAGTCAAAGCTCTATGGTGCTGGTAATGTGTGTGAGGAGGTACGAAGCATGAACAAAATGTGGTGTGAGTCCCGCCTCA
Organism: Leptolyngbya sp. FACHB-261; assembly: GCF_014696065.1. NCBI lineage: Bacteria > Bacillati > Cyanobacteriota > Cyanophyceae > Leptolyngbyales > Leptolyngbyaceae > Leptolyngbya > Leptolyngbya sp. FACHB-261. The sequence goes on from NZ_JACJPL010000031.1 coordinate 799,601, forward strand.
GTAGAACGGTTAGACGGTGGGCCACGCTGGGTGGTTTCACTTTGAGCAGCCTGCTCCAGGCAGCCCCACTTCTGGCACAAACGCCCTTACCATCAGCAGAACTTTGCCCGACCGGCACCGTCGTCAACGCCTCTGAAACCGAGCAGAAGTCAGGCGGCAACCTGGCCATGCTGCCCTCGGAGCTGGCGCGGGGTTTAGACCAACAGATCAGCACAGCAATGGGACTATGGGAACGTCTCAACCGCAACCTGGCACCCTGGCCTGGAATTGCCGAGAGCGCCCGCATGGCCCGTGTGCCAGTTCTGATGTATCACGACATCACGGATCAGCCTGAAGTCTTCTTTGATGTCACGCCAGAGCAATTCGAAGCTCGGTTAGAAGAAATCCGAGAAGCAGGCGCAACGCCGATCAGCATGACCCGTCTGGTGCTTAACCTGCGTTTTGGCGTACCTTTACCGCCCAAACCGGTGCTGTTGAGCTTTGACGACGGCTATGCAGGCCACTACAAGTTTGTCTTGCCCCTGCTGAAGCGCTACAACTACCCAGCGACTTTCGCGGTTTATATCGGTGCCCTGGACAAGCAAACTCAGGCTGATGCAGCAGGTAAGGCCGTCCCCGGTCGCGCCCACATCACCTGGGACCAGCTACGCGAGATCGCCAACAGTGGTTTGGCCACGATCGTCGCTCACTCCGTCTCTCACCCCGAAGACCTCACCAAGCTGGACGACGCGCAACTCCAGGCGGAGATTCTGACCTCTAAGCAACGCCTAGAGCAGGAATTGGGCCTGCCTATTCCCTACTTTGCCTACCCGGCAGGGCACCACGATGAGCGAGTGGTCGCGCAAGTAGCCGCAGCAGGCTTCCAAGCAGCGCTGACCATGAGCAATGACGAAGAGGAGGAGACCTTTGCCGGCAATTCCACGACGCTCCTAGCAATTCAACGTTTCGGTCAGTCTCGCCTCAGAGAAGTCCTACCTCAAGCTTGGGCAGGACCGCCCTTCAGCTTGCCGAGCGGCGGCATCACCTTCAATACACCGGTCGCGGTCAACAATGTTGACTCGGATGGACTTGCCCTAACTCTGATTAGCGGTGGACGCCCTCGCACCTTCCATGCCGACACTCGTTATCAAGTCGCTGACATCCTGGCGCAATCGGGAGCGACGGCCGCTGTGGATGGTGGTTTTTTCTCTCTAGAACACATCGATTCCAATCAAATGATTGGTCCTGTGCTCAGTCAGAACACTGGGCAATTCATCCCAGACTCCATCAACGATTTGAAGAAGATGGGCGGGCGGCCTCTGGTGCTGATTGGCCCTCGCAGTGTACGGTATGTGCCCTTTAACGGTCAAAAGCACAACAGCCTGGAGGGGATTCAGGCCGAGATGCCAGATGTCACCGATGCTTTTGTCGCTGCTGCTTGGTTAGTAAAAGCAGGAGTGGGTCAGCCCTCCAGCAGCTTCCGTGACCTCTACGGCTTCGACGCCATGCGGCAGCGAGCCTTTTGGGGCATTAACGAGCAGGGGCAACCGGTGGTCGGCGTGAGCCATGACCGAGTTGACGCGGTTGCCTTGGGACGGGCCCTTGCAGCAGCGGGCTTGCGCGAAGCGGTGATGCTCGACTCTGGAGCGAGTACCTCCTTGGCCTACCGCAACGAGTCACTGGTGAGTTATCTGCCTCGTCCGGTCCCCCACGCGGTCACTCTGTCTGACCAGACGCAGCCAACGCTTGCCAACTGCGCCCCACTGAATACAACCAGCACAACCAGCAGCATCAACCGTCAGTAGGGACAAGACAAAGTAAGGGCGAGGAAACCTCGCCCTTACTTTATGTGGCTTTAGTACAGTCTGGTAGGGGTGGGGTCTCCCCACCCACTTACCACCTATCCCGTGTCCTTTCTGTCCTGTGCCCTTAGCTTGCGTGCTTGCGGAACACCAGCGTGACGTTGTGACCACCGAAGCCGAAAGAATTAGAAAGCGCTACATCTACAAGCTGTTCACGACTGACGTTGGGCACGTAGTCCAAGTCGCAACCTTCATCAGGGTTTTCCAGGTTGATCGTGGGGGGGACGCGGTCATTGGCCACAGCCATTGCCGTTGCCACCGCTTCGATGCCGCCGGAGCCGCCCAGCAGGTGCCCGGTCATCGACTTGGTGGAACTCACCGTTATGCGGTGGGCATGGTCACCGAGCGCTTTTTTAATGGCTAAGGTTTCCGTGGGGTCATTCACAGGCGTGCTGGTGCCGTGGGCGTTGATATAGCTCACCTGATCTGGGGTGATGCCTGCATCCTTCAGCGCCATCTGGATTGCGCGGGCTGCCCCATCCCCACCCGGCGTGGGCGAGGTCATGTGGTAGGCATCGCAGGTAACGCCGTAGCCCAAGATTTCAGCGTAGATTTCGGCGCCCCGACTGAGCGCATGCTCCAGTTCTTCAAGAATCAGGATGCCTGAGCCTTCACCTAAGACGAAACCGTCACGGTCTCGATCAAAGGGCCGACTGGCGTGGGCAGGGTCATCGTTACGCGTAGAGAGCGTGCGAGCTGAGGCAAAGCCTGCCACGGCTAAGGGAGTGATCGCCGCTTCTGTACCGCCACAGATCATGGCTTGGGCCAAACCCCGCTGCACAAAGCGGAAGGCATCACCTACGGCATTGGAACCTGCGGCGCAGGCGGTGACTGGGCAGGAATTAGGGCCTTTGGCTCCGGTGTGAATGGCAGTCAGACCGGCAGCCATATTCGCGATCATCATGGGGACCATGAAGGGGCTGCAACGGTCTGGGCCACGGTTCATCAGCACTTCGTGCTGGTCTTCCAGCACCTTCAGGCCGCCGATGCCAGTCCCGATGATGACGCCGACCTGCTCAGCATTCAGGTCCGTGATCTCCAATTGGGCATCTGCTAAAGCTTGCTTGCTTGCGGCAATTGCAAATTGCGCAAAGCGATCCATGCGCTTGGCCTCTTTGGCAGCCATGTGGTCTTGGGGATTGAAGCCCTTGACCTCACCCGCGATTCGGCAGTCGTGACGAGAGGTGTCAAATTGGGTGATCAAACCAATACCATTGCGGCCTGCCATCAAGCCCGTCCAGTAGTCTGCCAGGGTATTGCCTAGGGGAGTGATGGCTCCCATACCCGTAACAACAACACGCTTCAACACGGAGCTTCGCTCGGACAAATCGAGGTTAGACATGGATCGGCTTGCAAGAACCTTAAAAGAAATTCAATCGAAGCAGGATCAGGCCGCAGCTTTCTTTTTATCGATGTAATCTACTGCGCTTTGAACGGTAGCAATCCCTTCTGCATCTTCGTCAGGAATTTCCAGTTCAAATTCTTCTTCTAGGGCCATAACCAGCTCTACGGTGTCTAAGGAGTCAGCCCCCAAGTCGTTGGCGAAACTGGCTTCCGGCTTGACTTCGGCCGGATCGACACCCAGTTGTTCAGCCACGATTTTCTTGACTTTTTCGTACGTCTCACTCATGGGGACTGTTAGCTCCTTGAAAACTGTTCAGTAGTAGACATCCTTCCAATCTTATCTGAAAGGGGCACACTCACATGACCATGCCACCGTCCACATTAAACACTTGGCCGGTAATATAAGCAGCTGCCGGATCAGCGGCCAAAAAGCGCACCATACCGGCCACTTCAGCAGCCTCACCATAGCGGCCGAGGGGAATGAATTTGAGGATTTCCTCGGTGTTCTTGAGGTCGGCAGTCATATCAGTGGCGATGAAACCGGGGGCTACAGCGTTGGCCGTAATGCCACGGCTGGAAAGCTCCTTGGCAACCGTTTTCGTGAAACCGATCACGCCTGCTTTAGCCGCGCTGTAGTTGGCCTGACCAGGGTTGCCCATTTGTCCTGCCACTGAGGCGATGTTGATGATGCGACCACGACGCTGTTTAACCATGGGCTTAGTCGCTGCCCGCGTACAGAGAAACACGCCGGTCAAGTTGAGGTCGATCACCGCTTGCCAGTCTTCGGGCTTCATGCGCATCAGCAGGCCATCGCGGGTGATGCCGGCGTTGTTGACTAGCACGTCCAATTGGCCCCATTTCTCCGCCACGGTTGCAAATAGGGTATCCACTTGGTCGACTTTCGAGACATCGGCTTGGACGGCTAAGCCATCGCCTCCGGCTTGCTGAAGTTCTTGCACCAGCGCCTCAGCCGCTTCACCGGAACGGGCATAGTTGATGGCAACTTTGGCTCCCTCGGCGGCGAAGGCTAAGGCAATCGCCCGACCGATACCCCGCGATGCCCCTGTGACAATGGCAACTTGATCCTGTAAAGCTTTCACACGCTTTCTGTCCTCGGCTAGCCTGAGCAGCAGACAATAAATGTAGCAGTCAGTGGGGACAGCAGAGCGATGGGACGCCTCAATCCGTTTTCGCTTCAGATGCAAATCACGCGCATGTTCGAGCAAGGCCAGTCTTTCTTCGCTCCGCCTCGGGTGGAAGCCTGGCTACGTGAACACAACCACAACCCCTCAGACTACGAAATTCTGTTCCATCAAGAAGTTGCCCCGCCAGGTGCCTCCTCCCCAATCCAGGTGCGCATTGAGCTACGCCGCCGCGACGGGCAACCCGTTGACGAGTGGCTCCAAGCTGAAGTCAATCGGCAGTCTTAAATATTGGCAGCCCTGACATTGAAAGCCCAAGCTTGCCAGCCCAACATCGCGAACCCAAGCTTGCCAGCCTTGTCGCGTAGTCAAAGCCTAAACAGCAGTACACCTGTTGAGACTTGGGGGCCTGACTTGGTTGGGACTTACTTAGTTGGGACTTGTAGGGGCATGGCAATGCCATGCTCCATGAAGCGTCCTCAGGCAAATCGCAATTGCTGACCAATGCCCATTGCTCGAGCTTTAGTCAGCAGAGCGTGACCTAGAGCAATATCACTGGTCGATAAGCCGCGATGCCACAGCAGGATCGTTTCGACGTCGCTGGTCCGACCGGCTTTGTGGCCTGTCACAATCTCGCCCAGTTCAGCGTAAAGAGTCTGTTCGCTTAAGCGGCCTGTCTCGACATGGGCACGCAGAGAGCCGAACTTGCCCTGTTTACACTGGCCCCAGTCATCAACCACGATTTTGCTCATGAGATCAGTTAGCGACAGTTCGACCGCGCTCATCGTGCCATAGGGCGCCACGAAGGCACCGGGCTGGATCCATTCGCTTTTTAGGAGTGGTGTGGGGGCGTTCAAGCGGGAGGCCTCGACTACGATGTCGGCCCCGCGCACGCAGGACTCCCAGTCATCGGTGGCGATCACTGGCTTGCCTAGATCTTCGGATAAGCGAGCGGCAAACGAGTCTCGGCTCTCGGGACGGCGCGAATGGACCCGGATTGTCGAGAAGTCAAAGAGGTGGTCGAGCAAACGAACGTTCCAGTAAGCGGTGCCCCTTGCGCCGATGTGGGCGAGCACGCGACTGTTGCGTCGAGCCAGATATTTAGCGCCAATCGCAGTCACAGCGCCCGTTCGCATCTCGGTAATCGCCGTGGCATCAAGCAGGGCAACGGGTATTCCCGTTCGCGGATCGAACAGATTCAGCAGCGCCATCTCCGAGGGCAGGCCGCGCTGGTAGTTCTCCACGTAGTCGCCGACAATCTTGACGCCAGCCAGTTGAAGCGGCGCAATGTAGCCTCGCAGAATATTGAAATGTCCCTGAAAAGCGGGATCCGGCTCCAGATGCACACGGGGCTCAATGACAGTTTCACCAGCGCCTTGCGCCCGTAGCCCCTCCTCGACTGCGGCCAGGATTTCGTCATTGGTCAGAGCGAGAGCACTGACATCGAGGCCATTGAGGTAGGTGAAGTAAATGGGATCCATTGAGTTGTTTTAGGAGTGGTTCGGTAAAAATGTTTTGTGGCTCATCAGTTCCCCCACCGCAGGCGTCAGGTTCTGCTGCTCTTGCACGGACTGTAAAGACTCATCGTCCAGTTTCCGAGGCTCGTGAATGAGAATTGAGGACTCGTGCGCGAGATGTTAAATCTCATTGACGAGGATCAAAGACTCGCCCACGAGTTCTAAAGCCTGGCCGCTGATTCATAACCAGTCTCAACTCAAAAGCTCTGCCAGAACAGCGCCATAGCAAGCCTGGATGGGCTCCTCTAGCACATGCCGACCTCCTTGAACTACCCAGCGGCCACCGACCATGACATCGCGCACGCAGCGGTTATCGCCGGAGAAGATCAGGCCATCTAGGAGCTGCGTTTGATCACGACCGAGTAAAGCCGGATGCTCGGAGTTGAGGACGACCAGGTCAGCCCGACAGCCGGGAGCCAGCTTACCAATTGGCCGCTGGAGCGCTTGAGTGCCACCGGCTAACGCCCGCCGATACAGAAACTCGCCAACCGAAGGGATCTCAGCGCTGCATAGGAGATTGCGACGTTGGTGAAGCAGGCGCTGGCCGTACTCCAACCAGCGCAACTCCTCAATCGGGTTGACGGAGATATGACTATCCGAGCCGATGCCGATCTGGCCTCCCTGCCGCAGAAAGTCAACAGCGGGAAACAGACCGTCGCCCAGATTGGCTTCCGTGGTCGGGCATAGTCCAACCACAGCGCCACTAGCAGCCAAACGCGCCGTCTCGTCTGGGCTCATGTGAGTCGCATGCACCAGGCACCAGCGAGGCGAGAGGGGCATGTGATTCAGCAACCACTCCACGGGCCGCAAGCCGCTCCAGGCGATGCAGTCATTAACTTCCTGCATCTGCTCGGCCACATGGATATGGATCGGCGCTTTGGCATCGCGGCTGTCAATCGCAGCTAGCACCTCCTGCAATAGCTCCGGTGCCACTGCCCGCAACGAGTGCGGGGCAACCCCCAAGCGGAGTTGAGGATCATCCGCGCAGGTTTTCGCCAGTTCGTCCCACAAGCTCAAGAAACTTTCAGCGTCATTGAGAAACCGTCGCTGCTTGGGAGCCGGGTCTATTCCCCCGAAGCCGCTGTAACTGTAGAGAACCGGCAGCAGTGTCAGACCGATACCTGTGGTTTGGGCCGCTCCAATCACTCGGCTAGCGAGTTCACTGCGTTGGGCATAGGCAGCACCCGTGGGGTCATGGTGCAGGTAGTGAAACTCGCCGACTGCCGTGTAACCGGCCTTGAGCAGCTCAACATAGAGTTGGGCCGCAATCGCTTCCAATTGCTCCGGCGTCAGCCGATCCACAAAGTCGTACATCAACTGTCGCCAAGTCCAGAAGCTATCCTCTCCTGTTGCTCCTCGCTCGGTCAGACCCGCCATCGCCCGCTGAAAGCTGTGGGAGTGCAGATTGGGCATCCCTGGCAAAACCGAACCGGCCAGCCGTTCCCCCTCGCCGGTTTGCGCATTAGAAGTCACGGCTGAGATCAAACCCTTGTCATCGATCTCTAAACGCACCTGAGGCGCCCAACCATCCGGCAGCAGTGCGTAGGGAGCCAGCACACTAAACATAGAACGCCTCTGGAGCGCAGGGTCTTGAGCAAGTGGGATGCAATTTGGTTAAACGCACAACTGGCGACCATGCAGGCAGGACGGCCCTATGGTCTCATCCAAGATGGAGCCATTGGGGTCAAGGCGGGCACGATCGCCTGGGTTGGCAAGCGGACCGAGCTGCCCGGCTCGCCTGAAACCCTTGCCGATGCAGTTTTCGAGGCTGGAGGCTGCTGGATCACGCCGGGTCTCATCGACTGCCACACGCACCTAGTCTATGCGGGTAATCGAGCCCGAGAGTTCGAGCTACGCCTGCAAGGCGCTAGCTATGAAGAGATCGCTCGGGCCGGAGGTGGCATTCGCTCAACTGTTGCCGCAACCCGAGAGGCCAGCCCAGAGCTTCTAACCGCTACCGCCGAGCGCAGGCTCAGGGCCTTGCGTAGTCAGGGCGTCACCACCGTTGAGATCAAGTCTGGCTACGGCCTGGATCTGGAAACCGAGGTCAAGATGCTGCGGGTGGCCCGGTCTTTGGCGGAGCATCAGCCAGTTACGATTCGCACGACCTTCCTCGGCGCTCACGCGCTGCCCGTAGAATTTGAGGGCCGCAGTGACGCTTACATTGATTTTGTGTGCGCCGAGGTTTTGCCGGTCGTTGCTCAGGAGGGCTTGGTGGATGCGGTCGATGCCTTTTGCGAGGGGATTGGCTTCTCACCAGCTCAAACCGTCCGCGTCTTCGAAGCGGCCCAGCGCTGGGGTTTGCCCGTGAAACTGCATGCCGATCAGCTCTCAGATTTGGGCGGTGCGGCCCTGGCAGCCCAGTTTCGGGCTCTGTCCGCCGAGCATCTGGAATACACCTCAGTCGAAGGCGTGGCCGCAATGGCGTCGGCAGGCACCGTAGCCGTTCTGCTACCGGGCGCGTTTTACTTTTTGCGGGAGACCCAACTACCGCCGGTGGCGCAATTTCGTCAGCATGGCGTGCCTATGGCCATCGCTACAGACTGCAATCCGGGCAGTTCCCCCACCACGTCTCCACTGTTGATGTTGAATATGGCCTGCACGCTGTTCCAGCTGACTCCCGAGGAGGCATTGACAGGCATGACCCGCAACGCAGCTCTGGCTTTAGGGCTAGCTGAGCAGCGAGGGACTCTGGCAGTGGGTCAGGCAGCCGACTTCGTGCTTTGGGATATCGAGCAGCCCGCGGAATTGGCCTATAGCATCGGCGGCAATCCCTGCCTAAACGTGATTAAAGCAGGCTTTCCGGCACTGCCACCGGCTGAGTTTCCTCAGCCCAATTGAGGGCCGATTCTAGAAGCCGACGCAACACCGGTCTGATGCTAGCTGCCCGTTCTTCCTCAAACGAAAAGGGTGCAACTTCTTGCATGTAAGTTGCCCAAACCAATTCCAATTGGACTGCATGAATGCCTGCGTCGGGGCGACCGTAATGACGCGTGATATAACCACCCTTAAAACGACCATCGAGCACAGCGGTGTAATCGTCTGCTGACTCAGCAATCGCCAGCAAACGCTTGGCCAATTCCGGTGCCGCACTTAAACCACTATTCGTACCCAAGCTAAGGTCTGGTAAGCGACCCGCAAATAAGCGAGGCACATGAGAGCAAATTGAATGGGCATCCCATAACAATGCCACTCCATGTGTAGTTTTGAGACGCGATAATTCGGTTTGAATTTGGTTGTGATAGGGTTGCCAATATTGCTCCCGACGCTCACGGATTTCCTCTGAATCTGGCAATTCGCCCTCGCTATAGATTGGAGAACCGTCGAACAGAGTAGTCGGGCAAAGTTCCGTATTGGCAGCGCCAGGATAGAGGGGGGTGTTGTCGGGAGGGCGATTAAGATCAACGACATAGCGTGAGTAGTTAGCCGCAATCAAGCTGACCCCCAAGTCGGCAGCAAAGTCATACAGGCGGGCAATATGCCAATCTGTATCGGGTAGAACGCGAGCTTGTTTCGTCAGCCGCTCCTCAATATGATTGGGCACGAAAGTGCCGACGTGCGGCATGCTGATCAGTAAAGGTGTTGTTCCTTTATGAAATCGGTAAATTTCCATCTGTGTATAGGTCGCAACAGAAAAAAGGTCTATCGATGAATTTAGGTGGGAAGATTATCAATCTGCATCGGGTGCTTTGAACCAGGATAAAACATGGCAGAACCATTGATTCTTGAAAAAAAGCGGGTTATTCGTGCAGCACGTGGGACTCAACTCAGTGCCAAAAGTTGGCTAACTGAGGCCCCATTACGCCTGCTAATGAATAATTTAGACCCCGAAGTTGCAGAGAATTCAGACCAATTAGTGGTCTATGGCGGCATCGGTCGGGCCGCTCGAAATTGGCAGTGTTTTGACAAATTGGTCGAGGTTCTACGGACCTTAGAAGCAGACGAAACCCTATTGGTTCAATCGGGTAAACCGGTAGGGGTTTTCAAAACTCATGCCGATGCGCCCCGCGTTTTGATTGCCAACTCCAATCTGGTCCCGCATTGGGCAACTTGGGAGCATTTCCACGAACTCGATCGCAAAGGCTTGATGATGTATGGCCAGATGACCGCTGGCTCCTGGATCTACATCGGTACGCAGGGCATCATTCAGGGCACTTATGAAACCTTTGTCGAAGTCGGACGCCAACACTACAAGGGCAACCTCATAGGCAAATGGATCCTGACCGCTGGGTTGGGCGGCATGGGCGGAGCACAACCGCTGGCTGCCACTATGGCGGGGGCTTCGATGCTGGCGGTCGAGTGCCAGGCCAGTCGTATCGAGCGCCGCATTGAGACAGGTTACCTGGACCGGAGAGCCGCCAACTTAGACGAAGCCCTCCAGATTATTGACAACGCCTGTGCCTCAGGCAAGGCCGTATCAGTGGGTCTGCTAGGCAATGCGGCTGAGGTCTACCCGGAGTTACTGCAACGGGGCATCCGGCCTGACATCGTCACCGACCAGACCAGCGCTCACGACCCCCTGAACGGCTACTTGCCGGTGGGCTGGACCTGGGAACAAGCTGAAACGCTGCGGCAACAAGATCCCAAAGCCGTTGAAGCTGCTGCTAAGCAGTCGATGGCACAGCAGGTGCAGGCCATGCTAGCGTTCCACCGCTTGGGGGTACCGACGCTGGACTACGGCAACAACATCCGACAAATGGCTAAAGATGTTGGCGTGGCCGACGCCTTCGACTTTCCAGGCTTTGTGCCCGCTTATATTCGCCCCCTGTTCTGTCGCGGCATCGGACCCTTTCGCTGGGTGGCCCTGTCCGGTGACCCTGAAGATATCTATCGCACCGACACCAAAGTCAAAGAACTGCTGCCCCACGACACGCACCTGCACAACTGGCTAGACCTGGCGCGTGAGCGCATCCAGTTTCAGGGGCTACCGGCTCGCATCTGCTGGGTCGGGCTGGGGGATCGGGCTCGCCTAGGACTGGCATTCAACGAAATGGTAGCGCGAGGTGAAGTCAGTGCGCCGATTGTGATCGGACGAGATCATCTGGACTCTGGCTCTGTGGCTAGCCCTAATCGTGAAACTGAAGGCATGAGCGATGGCTCGGATGCGGTTTCCGATTGGCCACTGCTCAATGCGCTGCTGAACTGCGCGAGTGGTGCCACCTGGGTCAGCTTGCACCACGGCGGCGGTGTGGGCATGGGCTATTCCCAGCATGCGGGCATGGTGATTGTGGCCGACGGCACCGAAGCGGCGGCACACCGGTTGGAACGGGTGCTCACCAATGACCCCGCGACTGGCGTCATGCGCCACGCCGATGCAGGCTATGCCATTGCCCAGGAGAGCGCCCGTGAGCAAGGTCTGAATTTGCCCCTGCTAGAACTTTAAAAATCTATGACCACAGAAGTCTTGGTGCTGTCGGGTCAAAGCCTCGACATTGCTCAGGTAGTGCGCGTGGCTCGAGAACGAGTGCCGGTTGTGTTGTCTGCGGCAGCACGAGAACGCATCCTCGCGTCTAGAGCTGTTGTCGAGCGGCTAGCCCAGGAAGGCAAGCCGATCTACGGCGTTACCACGGGTCTCGGCGAGAAGGCGGGAGTGCGTCTAGAGCCGACTGAGCTTGAGGCTTTTCAAGAACTGGTGGTCTTGAGCCGGAGCGTCGCCGTTGGCCCCTGCCTGCCGACCGAGGTGGTGCGAGCCATGCTGGTGGTCCGGGTCAATGGGCTAGCAGTCGGGGGGGCGGGCACCAGCCTTGAGGTGGTGGAGGCCATGCTGGCAATGCTGAACGCTGGGGTTCATCCTCGCGTACCTGCAATCGGTTCGATTGGTGCTTCAGATTTAGCGCCCCTGGCGCACCTCGCCCTGCCCTTGATTGGTCATGGTGAAGCAGAGTTTCGGGGCGAGCAGTTCTCTGGGGCCGAGGCCCTAAGACGAGCCGGTCTGAGTCCCGTGCGGCTGGGTATTAAGGAGGGCCTGACTCTGTGCAGTGCTAACGCGGTCTCGCTTGGTCAGGGCGCGCTGGTGCTAGCCGATGCCCTGGGCCTTTGGCAAGCGGCGACGATTGCTGCCGCGCTCAGCTTCGAAGGTTTTCGCGCCAATCTCACCCCGTTTGATCCCCGCGTCCAAGCCGCACGACCGGCACCGGGGCAGGCTACAGCGGCAGCACGATTATGCAAACTCTTAGCGGGTAGCGATCTGTGGCAAGCTGGCGCTGCTCGTCGCCTTCAAGACCCGCTCAGCTTTCGCTGCCTGAGCCAGGTTCATGGCGCTTGTCTAGCCTCGTTGGAACTGGCGCAGCACACCCTGGAGAGCGAACTCAATGGAGCCAGTGATAATCCTCTGGTCCTACCTGAGGCAGGCCTGATCCTCTCCAATGGCAACTTCGATATCCCGGCGGTTGCCCTGCAATTGGAAGCGGTTGGCCTATCCCTGTCGATGCTTGCAAACCTGACGGTCGAGCGAGTCAAGCGGCTCATGTCGCCCGTGTTCAGTGGTCTGCCCCTAAGCCTCACGCCCTTGGGCGGCAACCGGACCGGCCTAGCGACCCTACAAAAAACGCTTACTGCTTTGGCCGCAGAGTTGCGCCATCTCGCCGCACCGATCTGTCTATCAGCCATGCCTGTCTCAGACGATGTCGAGGACCATGCGACCCTAGCCCCCCTGGTCACTCGCAAGACGGCAGAGATCCTGATGCGGCTACGCTACATTGTGGCGATTGAACTGTTGGTCGCGGCCCAAGCTATCGACCTGCGCGGGCCTTTGCAGCTCGGGCATGGCGTGGGTGCTGCATTCAAAGCCATCCGGGCCGAGGTGCCGCCTCTGGCAGAAGACCGCATCCTCAGCTCAGATGTGGAGCGCTTGCACAACCTGATTGCCGATGGCACGCTGCTGCGTCAGGTGGCTGCGGCTGAACAGACTGAGACGGCAACCGAGACAGAAGAGAGCTTCGTCCTCGCTAGCCCTGGCTGACGATTTGTCCTCTGATTCAGGGTTAGCGCCGACTTTGTAATCACTAAGGCAGCCTCGGACCACAGTTCGCTTGTAGGTTGAATGAGTATGAGTTCTTCGAGGACAGCTTTTATGAAGTCCGTTCGTAGCTGGTTGGCGCTGCTGTTACTGACCTTGATCACAGCCTTCACGGTGGTCGCCTGTAGCGGTAGTGGAGGCAGCACAGGCAGTGCGACAGATAATGCAGGGCCGATCAAAGTAGGTTCCAAAGATTTCACCGAGCAGTTCATTCTGGGCGAAATGTACGCGCTAGTCCTGGAAAACAATGGTTTTAAAGTCGAGCGCAAACTCAACCTGGGTGGCACACCTGTGGCTCAGGCAGGTCTTTTGGATGGTCAAATTGATCTCTATCCGGAGTACACCGGAACTGGTCTGCTGACGGTGCTGAAACTGCCTCAGAATAGCGACCAGAAACAGGTCTATGACACAGTTGCCAAAGACTACAAAGAAAAGTTCAACCTGGTCTGGCTAGAGCCATCACCAATGAACAATACCAACGCTTTTGCCGTGACTCAAGAGGTCTCGCAGAAATACGGTATCAAGACAATTTCAGATATGGTTGCCCAAGGCAGTCAGTTGACTATTATTGCCCCACCTGAATTTCAGGCCCGCGAAGATGGTTTGCCTGGGGTGATCAAGGTGTACGGCGATCCTAAATTCAAAAAGATTATTCCTGCTGATCCAGGCTTGAGATATCAGGCTTTGACCAATGGCGAAGCAGATGTTACGCGAGCCTTCAGTACCGACGGTGAAATTAGCGCTTTTAACCTGGTCCTACTCGAAGACGATAAGGGTTTATATCCGCCTTACCAAGTCGCGCCTGTGGTGCGGCAAGAGACTTTGGATGCCAATCCAGGCATTGGCGATGCGCTCAATAGCTTAGCGCCCAAAATTACCAATGAGGCTATGCAGCGGCTTAACTTTGAAGTCAGCGGCAAAAAACGTGAACCGGCTGAGGTAGCCAAGGAGTTTTTAACTCAAGAAGGCTTATTAAAGGGCACCTAAACTGCTTAGAGTTCTTAGTTCCAATCTTGAATTCAAATTCAAAGCCAGAAGAGAGTCAACTGACAAATTATGAAGAACTCGAATGCAGGGGCTCCCCCCAACCAACAGCCAGGTTTTACGCAGGGGGCTAAGGGACCTAACAACAAGCCGCCGAGCTTTGTTCAAGGCACTGGACGACGCAGTGCACCGAAATCTGCCGCTTCTGAATGGCGGGCAATGGCAGCGGCAATACGGCGTTTGTTCAGTGCAGGTGTTCTGTCTCCCAGTGGACATGGCAACATCAGCACCCGTCTGCAAAAGGATCAGGTTCGGATTCTGCTCAAGGACCTGGTCAGCGATGATTTAGCAGTGCTGCAACTCACGGGGGAAATTGATTGCGGCGAACTATCCGCAGAGACTCACCACATCATCCCGATGCATACGGTCGTGTACCAGACTCGCCCAGAGGTTGGTGCAGTGGTTCACAGCCATTCGCCTTACGCTAGCGTGTTTGCCCTGGCCCACATGCCCTTGCCTTGCTATTACGAATCACTGTTGCATTTCGGGCAGGTGGAAGACATTCCGGTCGCCGCCTGGGGACCCCGTGGCTCAAAAGCATCGATTCAGGGAATTGCCGATGCTCTCGAACGCCAACCGGCCACCCAAGCCGTGTTATTGGCCAATCATGGTGTCCTTGCCTTTGGTCCAGACGTGCTCAGTGCGGTCAACCTGCTGATTACGATTGAGGAGGCCGCCGCTGCTACCCTAAAAGCCAGGGCACTCGGTGGGGCCAGGCCCTTTCCTGAAGGAGCTTTTGACCATATTCTGGCGGCTTACATTCCTGCCAATCATCCCCTGCCAGAAGGCCAGGACGGAGAGGGCTAGAGCGATCTCGAAGCCGTCTTGATCGGCCAAAATTGACAATTTTCTAAATCCCTAACGTTTGAGAAGACTACAAATCAATTCGCCTGGATCATTGGGCTTGAATGGCACAGCCAGTCCGTCTTTTTGCACTCGAAAGTGGCCCCGGCAGTTATAGATTTCGAGCGGTCTTTCTACCCCATCAACACTTACCACTGCTCTATACTCCCAGACATATTTAGCACTGCGCTTAATTTTCAGAATACAGATAGTGTGGTCATGATAGTTGCGACAGGAGGCCGCTTCCACGGGCGGAGCAACGATAAAAGGCAATATCAGAAATAGCAGTAGAGCAATTAGTTTGGCAATGTTCAAAGCTTGCTGCTTTTTCAAAATGAATAATGAGGGAATTACATCATCACTGGAGTTTGAACCTGCATGGGGGTTATGCTGCGTTCACCCAAACTTTCATCGTGGTGAGTTGCATTGGACCGAACTGAGTGGCTAAGGCAACATCAGCAGCATCACGACCGTAAGCAATGGCAATGCGATTGCCACGGGGCTCCTCTTGAGTGGCATCAAAAGTGTACCAACGGTCGCCAACAAACGCTTCAAACCAGGCGTGTAGATCCATAGGATCAAGCTGATAGAGGTAACCAACTACCATCCGGGCCGGAATGCTGAGACTACGGCACAAAGCAATGCCTAGATGGGTGAAATCTCGGCAGACGCCTACGCGCTGTTGGGCAGTTTCTGTTGCGGAGGTTGAAGCGTCGCTGGTGCCGTAACGGTATTCAATATTGCTGTGGATCCAATTGCGAATTGCCTCCACTTGAGCATAGCCAGCCGCCTGATCTCCCACAATTTTGCTCGCTAGATCCCCGAGTTGGTCAGCTTGACAGTAACGACTGGGTAACAGGAACTGAAGGACAGTTTCAGGCAAATTTTGCACCAGCACAAACGCCGCATCGGGCTCAACATCAATCGCGTCAGCGGTCTCAACACAGGCAGTTGTATGGACCGAAAAAGTGCCTTCAGGAGCCACTAAGCGTTGGCACAAATTGCCGTAGCCATCGGTGTACTCGACAATGGGCACAGCGGGCTCCAACTTGTACTCTTCTTGCACTACCCATTGTCCAGCGCCGCTCCGGGGTCGGAGCATCAGAATCAGGGGGGTTGGCCCACTGGCTTCAAAGGTGATTTCACAGCCGGCATCCAAGCGCATAGGGCTCTCCGGAAAAAGAACTATCTGGAAATTGCCATCTACCGGTCTAACAGAAGCGCCACAGAGCAATGGCTAACCAGACCACCAAACCAAAACTGAAACTGTATAGACCCGATCAATTTGGAGGGGATCATCCCACCTAGGCGTACAATAGTTCACCGTGGCGAAACGGCATTGGAGCTTTCGCCGGCAGTTTTCCCGTTACCTCTCTCGCCAGCCATGCCAAAGGTTCTTGTTTCCGATCCCATTGATCAGGTCGGGATTGATATCCTCTCTCAGGTCGCTCAGGTTGATGTCAAAACCGGTCTGAGTCAAGACGAGCTGATCCAGCTGATCCCCGCCTACGAAGCTATTATGATCCGCTCCGGCACCCGGTTGACGGCGGAGGTGATTGAGGCCGGTGCCAATCTCAAGATTATTGGCAGAGCAGGGGTTGGCGTAGACAACGTTGACGTCCCCACAGCCACGCGCCACGGCATCGTGGTCGTGAACTCACCAGAGGGCAACACAATCGCAGCGGCTGAGCATGCCTTGGCGATGATGCTCACGCTCTCGCGCTACATCCCCGACGCCAACGCCTCGATTAAGACTGGAACCTGGGACCGCAAGAGCTTCACTGGCGTTGAGGTTTACAAGAAAACCTTGGGCGTTGTAGGGCTTGGCAAGATTGGCTCTCACGTTGCCACCGTGGCAAGGGCAATGGGCATGCGCCTGCTAGCTTACGATCCCTACCTGTCTTCAGAGCGGGCTGAACAGTTGGGGTGCAGCCTGGTCGAACTCGATCTGCTGTTCTCTGAGTCGGACTACATTACCCTGCACCTGCCCAGAACCCCAGAAACTAGCCACCTGATTAATGCTCGGACACTGAGCTTAATGAAGCCCACAGCCCGCATCGTTAACTGTGCACGGGGCGGCATCATTGACGAACAAGCCCTCTACGAAACCTTGAAGGCTGGCAAGATCGCCGGAGCAGCTCTGGATGTGTTCGAGAACGAACCGTTAGCAGCAGACTCTCCCCTACGCAGCCTGGGCAAGGAGATGGTGCTAACGCCTCACTTAGGCGCATCGACCGAAGAAGCGCAAACCAACGTGGCCATAGACGTGGCTGAGCAGATTCGGGATGTATTGCTAGGCTTGCCAGCCCGTAGCGCGGTCAACATTCCGGGCTTACGACCCGATGTATTGCAACAACTCAAGCCCTACCTGCAACTAGCAGAAACCTTGGGTAACTTGGTCAGCCAATTGGCAGGCGGACGGATTACCTCGCTCGACGTTCGGCTCCAGGGAGATCTGGCCACCCGCGAAAGCCAGCCGATTTTGGTCGCAGCCCTCAAGGGTTTGCTGTCCCAGGCGTTGCAGGAACGGGTGAACTACGTCAATGCCAGCTTGGAAGCCAAGGAACGGGGCATCCATGTCACTGAAACCCGCGACCCCAGCGTCAAGGACTACACCGGCTCGATTCATCTGGTGGCAGAAGGCCCCCTAGGTCGTCGCTCGGTGACAGGGGCGCTGTTGGGCGAAGACGAAATCCGGATCACCAACATTGACGGCTTCCCGATCAACGTGGCTCCCAACCGCTACATGTTGCTGACCCTGCACCGCGATATGCCCGGCATCATCGGCAAGATCGGTTCCCTGCTGGGCAGTTTCAATGTGAACATCGCCAGTATGCAGGTCGGTCGCCGCATGGTTCGAGGCGATGCAGTCATGGTCGTCAGCATCGACGATCCGCTGCCAGAAGGACTGCTCAGCGAGATTCAAGGCGTATCGGGTATTCGCGATGCTTACATCGTGAACCTGTAACCGTGAACCTGTAGCAGCAAGCAGTATGTCAGGAGCAATTCGCGTTGGCATTGGTGGCCCAGTCGGTTCGGGCAAGACAGCATTGGTCGCCGCGCTCTGTCGGACGCTGCGTGAGCGCTTCTCGATGGCAGTGGTCACCAATGACATTTACACACGCGAGGATGCCGAGTTTCTAACCCGGCACGGGGCGCTAGAGCAGGACCGCATTCTAGGCGTAGAGACAGGCGGCTGCCCACACACGGCCATTCGGGAAGATGCCAGTTTGAACCTGGACGCAATTGCGGTGCTTGAAGCCCGCTTACGCAACTTGGAGTTAATCCTGGTGGAGTCTGGTGGCGATAACCTGGCCGCAACCTTTAGCCCAGAGCTGGTCGATGCCTGCATCTACGTGATCGACGTTGCAGAGGGCGACAAGATTCCCCGTAAAGGTGGACCCGGCATCACCCGCTCTGACCTGCTGGTGATCAACAAGATCGATCTGGCTCCCTATGTTGGTGCTGACTTAGGCGTGATGGAGCGCGACAGCCAGCGCATGCGAGGCAACAAACCCTTTGTATTCACCAATCTGCGCAGCGGTGAGGGGCTAGAGCAGGTGCTTGCCTGGCTGGAGCGTGAGGTTTTGTTCGTCAGCGCCAGTGCCAATGCCAGTACCAGTGCCAGCCCTGAAAATAGCGGCTAGTTCTGCTCGTGTTGGGGCCAGCCGAGCGTTACCGTCAAGCCAGTGCCCTGCTGTTGGGACAGACAGCTACGGATTGCATGCATCAGCTCCGCCATTGAAACCGAGTTGGGCAAGCACAGCGCTTGGGCCGATTGCAGAGCCTCATACAGTGGGTCTGGTAGTGGGTCTGGAGTCAGGGCAGCCTGCTCATATCGCACGGGCTTATCGAGAACTTGGCCTCCAGACTCAAACAGAACGCAGTTGAACACACTTTGGTGGCGCTGGCGGTCATCCAGCACCACCAGGGGTAGGGAACCCTGAAGCCGAGAGTTCAGGCAATGAATCAGCTCCAGCCCACCAGGCAACTGTTCTGGCTCTTGATAGCGCAGCAGCAGCAATAGCAGGTCACCATTCCCACTCTCAATCTGGCGGCGCACATCATTCGGATTCTGAGTTAGCAACACCCGATAACCCGCAGCACGCAGGTAGCGAGCCAATAGGGTTGAGCGTCTGGGCAAAGCACCGGTTTCAAAATCGGCATTCTGGCCTCTGGCAGTTTGCCCCTTGGTCTTGGGTTCACTGAAGTCGCCCAGCAGCAGCAATGGTCTGGTGGTTTGGCCCACCATGCTCTGCAACACCTGAAGCACAGTAGTTGCAGAGGGAACTTGACCAGCCAGTTCTAACGGTAGAATGCGCAGATTCAGATCGGCGGTGGAGCTATGGAACGGCAGATCTAGGCTGTTGGCAGGCGGTAGACAGACCAGGGGCAGCGAGGCCAAAACAGTCATTTGACTCAGTGTGCGCAACGCCGTCACCAAATCTCCTTCAGGAATGTCCAGAAGAACTACATCCGGTTTCCAAATGCGGGCCAGCAACTCCCCTTGTTCAAGACCATCCGCCTCCAGCAGACGATAGCCGCAGCAGTGTAGCAGTTCGGCTAAGCCGGGCAAGCGGTTCGCTTCCGCTCGATGCAAAGAGTCCGTAGAGCCCAACCTCAAAACGGTAATGCCTTCGGGGATAGCCTGGCTCTGAGCCCGCGTTTCGAGATCCAGGAGTAGGCGTTGCAGATCGCGGGACTGAATCGGACGGCTCAAAAAGCCATCAGCACCCGCAGCCAACGCCTGCCGCCGCTCAGCCTGGCTAGCCGTGACTACCACGGCGATGCCCCGAGTCTCGACTTGCTGCTTAAACAGGGACAGCACATCCCAACCCGATAAGCTGCCGAGGAAAGGACTTAAGAAGATCAAGCCTGGTTTAAGCCGACGAGCCTTTTCCAAGGCTTCTAGGCCAGAGCGGGCAACGGCAACCTGATAGCCCAGAGGCGACAGCAATTCCGAGAGGATATTCAAGTCAGTGGGCACCGCCTCAACAATCAGCACCAGGTCGCTGCCCAGAGCATTAGGCCCTTTCAAGGGATTGATCGCTTCGGTCCGACGCGTCGCTCCTGGCATGGGCGAGGTGAGGTCAAGCGGCGGATTGGGAGGCAACAGCAGGGTGAACTGGCTACCCTTGCCCTCTTGAGAAACAAAGGTGACATCCCCGCCGTGCAGGCGGGCGAGGCGCTGTGTGAGTACAAGTCCCATGCCCGTGCCCTCAAACTGGCGAGTCAAGGGGCTTTCAAGTTGCTGAAATTTTTGAAAGATCAGGTGTTGCTTCTCAGCTGGAATCCCAATACCGGTATCGCTGACGATGAAAGCAATCCAACTCTGCCAACGACACACACTGAGGCTGACTTGACCCGGAGGCGAGGTGAATTTGAAGGCGTTAGATAGCAGATTCACCAGCATCTGACGCAGGCGAAACTCGTCACCCACCAACTGCTCTAGATCGGGGTCAATGGATAGAGAGAACTGAATGCCAACATTGCTGCTAGGGTCCTGGCTGCTGCTACGGTGCTGAAACAGGCGTCGGGTTTGCTCAAGACTCAGTTGGCAAACGCCTGCTAAGTCAATTGCCTCAGGCAAAAGCTCTAGCTGGCCAGTCTCGACTTTAGCCAGGTCCAGAATATCGTTGATCACTGCCACCAAATGGCGACCACTCTGGTGAATGAGGGTGGCATAGCGCTTTTGGCGTTCGTTTAAAGGTCCAACCGTCTCCTCCACCAACATGCCGGCCATGCCCAGAATCGAGGTGAGGGGGGTTTTCAGCTCATGACTGATACAGGAGAGAAAATCATCTTTGACCCGGTTGAGCTGTACTAGGTCTGCATTACGGGCCTCTAGCTCGCGGGCAACCTGGTGTTGCTCTGTGATGTCCTGCGCCAAGATCAGCCTCAAACTGCCACCGAGCAGTGGAGCCTGAATTAATTGCCAAGTGTGCTCATTACCATCAGCGCTACGACACTGGTAAACCGGCACTGTACTTTCCTGGCCTGGAACCGATAGCAAGATGCAAGTTGCCTGCTCCTGACTGGAGCTTGCAGTTGCCAGTTCTGGCTGAAGCTCACCTAGTTGTTCTTGCCAGAGACGATTAGCCTTCAACAACTCTCCGCCAGAGGTAGACAGCATCACCGGCAGGGGCAAACACTCTACTAAGTGAGTCAGTGAGTCCAGGGCCGGAGTCTGCACAGTCTCGACTGACTGTACAGTCGCATCCGGGCGCTCGCCCCAACCAAGACACCAAGTGTGCAGGAGTCGAAAGCCATCAAGCAAGCCGACAAACGTACCCTGTTCATCGACCAAAGCCCAGAAGGGTTCAGGCGAGGTCTGCCAGAGAGACCAAAACTCGGCTAGGGAGCGGTCATGACTAACTACCGGCAGCGGTCGTAGGCAAGTTCTTACTGTAACTGGGTGAGCGCTCGAGCCAGAGTGGGTTTGGAGCAGTAGAGCTACGGCATCAACTTGGCCTAGGGGCCGATTCTGCTCATCTAGGGCAACCAAGAGGCGCGTCGGTTGTGTGAGCGAATAGGGATCCAGCAGCGCAGCAACCTCAACAGCCGTTGCCGTGGCTGGACAGGTCGGGGCTGGCTGAGCGAACCAGTTCAACAGAGAAGCTTGCATATTGCCGCTCGCGCCGAGGCGATCAGGAAGCAGTCAGCGAAATCACAAATCCAAACCCATCCAATCCAAACCCATCCACCATTCAAGGCACCAATACTAAATGAGATTAACCAGATGGCTCTCTGCTCAGCGCCTCAATAAACTCTAATTATGAACTATGGCTCTGATGAGAGGCATTGCTGAGCAGAAGCCAGCGTTCTGGTGACGTGTAGCGCTTATAGTATTTTCTGAGGATTGAAAAGGCTCCAAGTTATTTTAGGATTCTGCTTCCTGCTGCTGACCGAGTGGCCGAAGGATTACCAGTCGCTGGCGACTCAAACGGAGGCCTCAAACAGAGGAAGTCAGTTCAAACAATACTGCCTCGACCTGCTTAGTCATCTAGGTGATCTGCTTAGCCAACTGCCTGCTTTCTACCTGTCCTATAAATTGATAGCCTAGGAAAGTCCATGAGTCAGGCTATCAGCCGTTCTTTAAGTCTGCCTCCGCTTGCCAGCCACCTCCGGTTAGGGAAAACAGCCGCCTTGTCAGACTCCTCAGAGCCTACCAGCAACTCCCTCAGTCAGCACCACAGCTTAGCCGATAAGCTCAAGGAGCGCCTGGGTTATCTTGGAGTATATTACAAACGCGATCCCCGCCGTTTCTTGAGACGTCTGCCAGAGCCGGAGCGCCAGGAATTTTACCGGAAGTTGTACTCGACCTATCGTGGGATTATTTTGAACTACTTTCGGTCCAATGGTGATTTAAACCAACGGATTGACGAGTTCGTGAATCTAGCTTTCTTTGCGGACATTTCAGTGTCCCAAGTTCTAGAAATTCACATGGAGCTCATGGACGCCTTCGCTAAGCAATTGAAACTCGAAGGGCGCAGTGATGAGATCTTGCTGGACTACCGAATCGCGCTGATTGATGTGATCGCCCATCTGTGTGAGCTGTACCGCCGCTCCATCCCCCGCGAGCCGTAGAGTTTATCATGAAAAAAACCTACGTTTTAAAGCTTTACGTCGCTGGTAACACCAGTGCCTCAGTCCGAGCGCTCAAAACCCTCAATGACATTTTAGAAACTGAATTTCAAGGGGTCTACACACTCAAAGTGATCGATGTTCTCAAGAGTCCGCAGTTGGCTGAAGAAGACAAAATTCTGGCAACGCCAACTCTAGCCAAGATTCTGCCCCCACCTGTACGCAAAATCATTGGTGATCTGTCAGACCGGGACAAAGTTTTAATTGGTTTAGACTTGCTGTACGAGGAATTAGAAGACCATGAGTGAAGCTTCGAGCCTGGGGGCTTCCATGGACGGCTCTGAGCCCCAAATCGGTGTGGAGTCCCCAACCTTAAGCGACCTTAACAGCAGAGCAGATGGGCGTGGTGTGCGGAAGATTCGCACGCTAATCGAAGGGTTTGACGATATCAGCCACGGCGGTCTGCCAGTAGGGCGCACCACTCTAGTGAGTGGCACCTCGGGTACTGGCAAAACGCAGATGGCGGTGCAGTTTATCTACAACGGCATCATTCATTTCGATGAGCCAGGCATCTTTGTCACTTTTGAAGAATCCCCTGCTGACATCATCAAGAATGCCTACAGCTTCGGCTGGGATTTGCAAAAGCTGATCGATGACGGTAAGTTGTTCATCTTGGATGCCTCGCCAGATCCTGAGGGTCAAGATATTGCTGGAGATTTTGATCTGTCGGCCCTGATCGAGCGCATTCAATACGCAGTGCGCAAGTATCGAGCCAAGCGAGTTTCGATTGATTCGGTCACTGCCGTATTCCAGCAGTACGACGCTGCGGGCGTCGTGCGCCGTGAAATCTTTCGCTTGGTAGCGCGATTGAAGCAAGTGGGCGTAACCACGATCATGAGTGCCGAGCGCATTGAGGAATACGGTCCCATTGCTCGCTTTGGGGTAGAAGAATTCGTTTCAGACAACGTGCTCATTTTACGCAATGCCCTAGAGGGCGAGCGCCGCCGCCGTACGATTGAAATTCTCAAATTGCGTGGCACCACACACATGAAGGGTGAGTTCCCCTTCACGATGACTAATGATGGCATCAGCATCTTCCCTCTGGGGGCAATGCAGTTAACTCAGCGCTCCTCCAATATTCGCGTCTCTTCTGGCATTCCAACCCTCGATGAGATGTGTGGCGGTGGTTTCTTCAAAGACTCGATTATTTTGGCTACCGGAGCAACAGGGACAGGTAAAACGCTGCTGGTCAGTAAGTTCCTTCAAAATGCTTTTTTGATCAACGAGCGCTCAATTCTCTTCGCCTATGAAGAATCGCGCGCACAACTCTCACGAAATGCTTCTTCTTGGGGAACTGACTTTGAGGAGATGGAGGCGAGGGGCCTACTCAAAATTATCTGTGCCTACCCTGAATCTGCAGGTTTAGAAGACCATTTGCAGATTATGAAGCGGGAGATCGCAACCTTCAAACCCTCACGCATTGCGATTGATTCGCTATCTGCCCTGGCTAGAGGTGTGAGCAACAACGCCTTTCGCCAATTCGTGATTGCTGTAACCGGTTTCGCCAAGCAAGAAGAGATTACTGGCCTGTTCACTAACACGACGGATCAGTTCATGGGCTCCCACTCGATTACGGAGTCTCACATTTCAACGATTACGGATACGATTTTGCTGCTGCAGTATGTTGAAATTCGTGGCGAAATGTCACGAGCTCTCAACGTCTTCAAAATGCGTGGCTCCTGGCATGACAAAGGCATTCGAGAGTATGTCATTAGTGACAAGGGTGCTGAAATCAAAGACTCATTCAGGGGCTTCGAGCGGATCATTAGCGGTTCGCCCACTCGAATTGCCATTGATGAGAAGAGTGAACTCTCTCGCATTGTGCAGGGAGTCCAGTTGATGGGACCAGAGGATGACCTTTAGGCAAAAAATTGAGCGGCGCAGCGAAATTACTAAAACGACATAATTGGTTCTAGTTTGCTTCGATTGACCTCGTTTCAAGTCGGATTGCTCCAGAAGGTTGGTAGGACGCAGACCCCTGAGCCACTCTAGAGAAGTCACAAGCCAGAAGCTAGCAGCCTGTAACCGTCTATGACTTCGCCTTTCACGCCTTCACCCTCCCACGCTCGTCGGGTCAAACATCAACTAGCTCGACCTGAGGATGGGCTGTCCTACGAATTGGGCAAAGCGGTTCAGGAGTTACCCCCCCTGTACACACGGCTGTTGGCAGGCAGTATCAGCCTGCTAGTGCTGAGTGCTCTGGCCTGGACCCATTTCAGCCTGGTCGATGAAGTGGCAGTTGCGCCAGGGGAACTGATTCCCTCCGCTCAGGTGCGCCCCGTACGCGCCTTGAGTGGCGGTCTAGTTCAACGGGTCGAGGTTCAAGAGGGTGAGCGCATCCAGAAGGGGCAGGTTTTGCTTAGCTTAGACTCTAGTCTGCCTCAGGCTGAGGTTGACCGACTGGCCCGTTCGGCCCAATTGATCCGAGAGGACTTGAGGCGGCTGGAAGCGGAGCGGACAGGAACAACCAGAGCTGGCACATTGCTGCAAGATCAGCTTCTAAGGGCCCGCTTGCAGGAGTACGAAGCTCGCCAGAATGCGGCAGCGTCAGAAGCAACCCGTCAGCTCGCTGTGATCAAAGGGGCTCAGGTCAAGCTGGCCCAGTTTCAGGAAAGCCTCAAGAGTGCTCAAATTCGTGAACGGGCCCTAAGGACGCTTGCCTCCGATGAGAACCGGGCGGTTCCTCGGCTCGACTACATTGATTCCCAGGATCGGGTTGCCTCGCTACGCAAGGACATTGATGCCCAGGGCGAGGAAATTCGGCAGGCTCAGGCGACCTACGAGCAAGTTCGAGATGCAATTGCCCGTCTCAAATCTGAGCGTCAGAGCGATATTTTGGGTCAACTCACCAAACGTCGTGAAGATCTAACTGCCATTGAGGGGCAACTTGCGCAGGCCAGAAAACAACGGGACCAGGAGATTCTAAAAGCGCCTGTAGCAGGAACCATTTACAGTGTGAAAGCTACACGTGGCAATGTGCAAACGGGTGAGGAATTGTTGTCGATTTTGCCAGAAGGCGAGCAACTCCTACTGGAAGTCAAGGTTCTAAATCGAGACATTGGCTTTATTCAGGAGGGCATGAAAGCCAAGGTCAAAATTGCTACCTTTCCTTTTCAAGAATTTGGCACCATTGATGGCACTGTGGTTCAAGTCAGCCCTAATGCCATCGTGGACAAAGATTTGGGGCCAGTATTTCCGACTCGTATTAAGCTCAGC
Source organism: Leptolyngbya sp. FACHB-261 (assembly GCF_014696065.1). Lineage (NCBI taxonomy): Bacteria > Bacillati > Cyanobacteriota > Cyanophyceae > Leptolyngbyales > Leptolyngbyaceae > Leptolyngbya > Leptolyngbya sp. FACHB-261. The sequence goes on from NZ_JACJPL010000031.1 coordinate 825,210, forward strand.
AAACATTCACTGCAAGTTCGTGGCAAGACAGTGACATTCACGCCTGGAATGAGTGCTAGCGGTGAAATTGTGACGCGTAAAAAGTCCATCTTGACCTTCTTGATGGAACCCATTACCCGTCGTTTTGATGAAGCCTTTTCGGTTCGGTAATGGCAGAAATTGGATTACTCAATCCCTACAATTAGTTCTCTACTCGTCCCTGCTGCAAGGGCTGACAAGCCATCGTCAAACAAAGCCCTTATCAAACAGTTATCAAACAGCGGCCTGTTGACGTTGGTAGAGGGACCAATAGAGACCTCGTTTCTGCAAGAGTTCATCATGCTGACCCTTCTCAACAATCACACCTTTTTCTAGAACTAGAATTAGATCCGCACGTTTCAGAGGTGCGAAGCGGTGAGCAATCAGAAACACAGTTCGGTCCTGGGAGACCCGTTGCAAATTTTGTAAAACTTGCTGTTCGGTTTCGCTATCCAAAGCGCTGGTTGCCTCATCCAAAACCAGGAGGGGAGCTTGAGAAAGGAATAGACGAGCCAAGGCAATCCGTTGGCGCTGACCGCCAGAGAGGGCGGTACCGCGTTCGCCAGCGTTAGTTTCATAACCCTGGGCTAGCTCGCTGACAAAGTCGTGGGCAACCGCTAAGCGAGCTGCTTCTACTACCTGCTCAGCAGTGATATCTGGGTTACCGAGAGTAATATTCTCTAGGATGGAGCCATTAAACAAAAAGTCTTCCTGGAGCACCACGCTAATTTGCTGGCGTAGGGAAGCTAGGTCTGCACTTTTGATGTCAAAACCATCAATTAAAATGCGACCGGATTCAGGTTGGTAGAGACGTTGGAGCAGTTTAGATAAAGTGCTCTTGCCAGAGCCACTGCGTCCGACAATGCCTACAAACATGCCAGGCTGAACTGTGAACGAAATGCCTCGCAGGATAGGCTCTTGATTGGGGTGATAGCGAAAAAACACCTGGTCAAACGTAACTTGACCCTGAAGCGTGGGCAGAACTAGGCCAGCACCTGGCTCTGCCTCGGGGGCAACGTTGAGGATGTCACCAATGCGATCTACAGACAGCAAAACTTGCTGCAAATTCTGCCACAGTTGCACCAGACGGAGTAACGGACCTGTGACGCGGCCCGACAACATTTGAAAGGCTACCAGTTGCCCAATCGTGAGTTGGTTTTCAATCACTAATTTGGCTCCAACCCAAAGGATCAATAGACTGGAGAAATTAGTCAGAAAATCGCCAATATGGCTGCTGATATTAGAGGTCGTCGAGGCTTTGAAGCTAGTGCGAATAAAGCGGGCAAATAGCCCCTCCCAGCGGTCACGGGAAGTTCGCTCAGCCGCATGAGCTTTGACTGCGTGAATACCAGTAACAGTTTCAACTAGAAAAGACTGACTATCTGCACTGCGGTTAAAGGTTTCGTTGAGCCAATTGCGCAGAATCGGTGTTGAAACCAGGGTGAGAATGGCAAACAGGGGAATCACGGCCAGAGCGACCCAGGTCAGCTTGATGTTGTAGTAGAACATCAAAGCCAGATACACCACAGCAAAAATGCTATCCAGAATGACCGTAAGGGCTGTGCCAGTCAGAAACTGACGGATGTTTTCCAGCTCTTGCACCCGCGCCACTGTATCGCCCACGCGACGTGCTTCAAAGTAGGCTAGAGGCAGGCGTAGCAGGTGGCGAAAGACTTGGGCAGATAGGCTGAGATCTAGACGCCGAGCCGTATGCGTGAAGATAAACAGGCGCAGGACGCCCAAAAGCGCTTCAAACACAGCGGCCCCCAGCAGGGCGATTGCCATTACGTCCAGGGTTGGTAAGCTTCCCTGCACCATGACCTTGTCAATCACAACCTGCGTGATCACAGGCGTGATCAGGCCCAGCAGTTGCAACGTGAAGGAGGCTATCAACACCTCTCCAAGCAGCCGCCGGTAATTCCAGACCGCAGGTAGGAACCAGCTCAGATTAAACCGGTCCTGCGTCTGGATCAGCTCAGCCTGCCAGAGTTGGCCGTCCCAAGCTGCTTCAACACCTGCACGGGGCAAGCTTTCACAGGCCTGGGCCGGATTGAGCGGGTTAGCAACGATCAGACGGTTGCCTTGAACGCCGTAAACGGTGACCCAATGTTCCTGCTGCCAATGCAGAAGGGCTGGAAAGCTCAATTGCCGGAGCGAGTTCCAATCAGTTTGAATTCGACGCAAATGAAAGCCTAGCTTCTCCCCAGCCTCCACCAGATGCTTTGGACGCTGGCCTCGTAGTTGCCGTTGCACCCAAGCTGGTTGGGCCGGATTCTGTAATTGCTGTGCCACCATCGTCAGGCAAGCAGCGCCGGTGTTGAGACCGGAGACGAAGGGGTAGCCCGAAACCGGTTGAGGAACTTCCTCCGTTGGCGGTTGGTAACGGTCGCGCAACCGAGACCAGAATTGCTGAAGCTCTGGTGAGGTCACACTGCGCCACAGTGTGCCATCCCAATGCAACACCAGGGTCTCTTTACTAGCAGCTCGGGCCTTCCAAGAACCGGTCAACTCCAGGAGACTCCCAAACCAATCACCTTCTTTCAGCAGAATTGATTGGCCCTGGTCGGGCACGAGGCGAACCCGCCCAGCCACCACCAGAAACTGGCTGTCCTGAGCATCTGTAGACCAGATCAGATCGCCGAGTGGGTAGCGACGCGTTTCTGCTTGGTCTTGGCACTGGAGTTGCTGCTCAGGTTTTAGCAGGCACAGGGGCAGTTCCTCCAAGGCCAAGGGCGAGGCTGGATTGGCTGGGTTCATCAACCGACTTGGAGTTTGATAGTCATTGTCTGCATTTTCTCGCCAATCCACTGTTCGAAGAGCTGATTTTGCAGTTCCTGTTGCAAAGGACCATCTAGAGAAGCAGGCAGAAAGTCTTCGAGCCGGAACAGGCAGTAACGATCGTCGATTTGTAAGGGGCCAATCAGCTCACCGGGGCTCGCTTGATCGACCAAGGCCCGCAGACCATCTGGCATTTGACCTCGGCTGACAGGTCCCATCATGCCATTGACTACGCGATCATCGGTTATCGAGTATTCACGAGCCAACTGCTCAAAGCGAGTGCCTTCTTCGATTTGGCTACGTAATTCCTCCGCCAATTCTTTTTCGGCCACAATAATCCGAGAGAGAACAACTCGGTCTAAGAAAATCTTGCGGTCGATGAAATACTCTTGCAGCTTAGGTTCTGTAATTTCAGCTTTCAGTTTTTCTAGTTTAAAACTAGAAACGATTTGATTGTGAAAGCCGTTATAGTCCAGACCATTTTTGGCTAACCACTCTTGAAATGCTTTAGGGTCGGTGAGTTGATTGTTGAGACGAAAATCGATGACTGCCTGCTCAATCAGGGAAGACTCTACTTGAATACTGTCTCGAGCAGCAAGCTCCTGTTCGAGTAAGTACTGACGCAAGATTTGTCCAATGAAGGGCTGTAGATTGCCAGAGGCTTGAAGATATCTCAAGGCCTGCGATAGAGGAATGGGTTGATCGTCAACACTCAAAAAAGCTTCAGCCATCTTGGTTTGCAGGGGCAGGTTTTGCAGGGCCATGTTTTTAGGGGCGTGTTTACGCGAGAGGGGAACGGGACTTGGCAATATGAGTTGCAGAAAGCGGGGGAGAGCTGAACTAGGAGACAACCCAAGCACGGAGAAGACACAGGAGAAGATCAGGGCGTGTGGAAAGCTGGGGCATAGCTCTGCACGTTAACCCCCTGCCTTAGAGTGCCCCACAGTATTCCCGATCACTTCAACAGGCAAACACGACCCAAAACCGGACCCAAAAAGCAGGGCTAGAGAGGCTCTAACCCTGTGCTAACTCATCCAAATGGTTTATTTATGCTGATTACCTGCTGCCATCCACGGCCTGGTGGGCTGTCGGGCCCAGCTAGTTCTAGCCAGTTCTACTTCGAAGCCACTAGCACTCGCTCCGCGACTTTCTCAGGAATCTCCTGCAAGTGATCAAACTGCCAGGTCAGCAACCCTACCCCCAAACTGAGGGAGCGCAATTCGATCACAAAATCATTGAGCTCTGCTTGAGGTAAATGGGCTGTCACCATGTCCCAACCGGACCAGCCTTCTCGAGCCTGGTAGTTCAGGAGTTGCCCCCGTCTGCCGCTTACTAAGCGTAATACTCGTGGCGTAAACTCCTGAGGAATTGCGACCTCGATCAGGTCAACCGGCTCTAGCAAAACTGGCTCACACTTGGGCAGACCTTCCTGCATAGCGATTCGCGCAGCTTGCTTAAAGGCTTGCTCCGAGCTATCCACCGAGTGATAGGAACCATTGGTCAAGGTTACAGCGATATCGACTACGGGATAGCCTATTGAGCCCTTAGCCAAGAACTCGCGCACTCCCATCTCAACGCCGGGGATGTATTGCCGTGGCACTGCACCGCCCACAATCGTCTCTGAGAACTGTTCACCCTCGCCCCGCGCCAAGGGCTTGATCGTCAAGTGAACATCGCCGAACTGACCATGACCACCGGTTTGATGCTTATAGCGCCCATGCACTTCGGTTGATTTACGAATGGTGGAGCGGTAGGCGATCTGAGGCAAGCGCGCCTCCAGAGGCAAATTGAACTTACGTCGCACCCGGTCCAGCGCAACCTGAATGTGAATATCCCCCTGTCCCCAAAAGATGATTTCGTGGGTTTCAGAGTTTTGCTCAACCCGCAGCCCTGGATCTTCTTCAATTAGCTTGGTAGTTGCAGCACTTAGCTTGACCTCGTCGTTACGGTTAACTGGTGAGACAGCCAGAGCGTAGACCGGCGCAATCACTTCTGCCGTTGGTAGTGTTTGTGCCCGAGTGGAGACATTCAGCCGTAGAGTGTCACCAGTACGGACGCCCTCCATGCGGGACAGAGCCACGATATCGCCTGCCTGAGCTGTTTGCAGGTTGGTCTGCCGTTGACCACAAAGCCTCGCAATGCCACCCAGCCGCATGTTGTTCAGCGAGACACCTTCGTTGATTTGGCCTCGCCAAACGCGCACGAGCGAGAGTCTGCCGCCTTGAGAGGAGAAATTTGTCTTGAGGACCTGAGCAAGCGGCTCCTGGCTGTTGAGGTTGATACCGCGACGCTCAGCAGTTTCCATCGGGTCTGGGACTTCCTGGGCCAAAGCTGCTAGCAGAGGACGCACGCCGAAGTCCTGCTGAGCCACACCCAGGAATACAGGCACAATTCGGTCAGCGCTCAAATCCTTACGCAGGTCTTGCCAAATCTCTTCTTGGGGAGGCTCAATCTCTTCAAGTAGTTCTTCGAGCAAGTGGTCATCGAAATTGGCTAGGGTCTCTAGCATTTCGGCCCGGGCCTGTTGCTCCTCAGCCCTCAAGTCTTCTGGCAAAGGGACTGGATCAGGAGCTGAACCTGGATGGTATTGATAGGCTTGCTCAGTAATGAGATCAATAAAGCCAGTGAGCTTAGCACCCTGACCGATGGGGTACTGCTGCAAGGCTAGAGGGCGACGGGAAACGGCTTTCAACGCCTGACAAACACCAACAAAGTTGGCACAGTCGCGATCTAGCTTATTGATGAAGAGTAGATGCGGGATTTCCCAACGATCTAGAAACTGCAAGAGCGGCGCCAAGGCCAGAACCCGCTCCGGCTCAGGCTCACAAACTACAAGCGCCGCATCAACGCCCATAAGGGCGTTGCAGGTTTCCTGAACAAACTCAACTGAGCCAGGACAGTCTAAGAAGTTGAATTGAGTGGCATCGTCGCCAGCGCCATAGTGGGTGGTAGCAACCACGACCTCAACGGACATTTGGCGATTGACGGCTTCGGGCACACTGTCACCAACAGTGTTGCCATCCTGAACGTTACCCTTACGTGAGATTGCACCAGTCACAAACAACAGGCTCTCTAGCAACGTGGTCTTGCCGCTCAGGTAAGGGCCGACAATCGCCACGTTTCGGATACGGTTAGACATAAAATCCTCCCCGCCGCCAACCGATTTAGCTTTAAAAGCAACAGCAAATTCCAGCTTGATTCTTAGCGGCTTAACCCTTGTAGCGTAAGCGGTTCAGCGCGACACAAATCAATCAGGATTCAATGTTTTAAATGCGTTAGCGGTCACATTCTAAGTGGATGAGTTCAGCATATCCCTTCGCTTAGATCGGGGATCGTCCTAGTTAGTTTTCTTAAGCTTTACGCAAACAAACCTTACACTCACATTTACACTCGCATAGAGATTGTTTAGTCATTGCTCAGCCAATAGCCATAGATTTGCCCAGGCATTTGGGCTTAGGTATGTTGTATCAGCGCTACTGCCAAATCGAGTTTGCAAACCAGGGAGGCCAGAATGTAGATTTTTCTGGCAAGGACGAAATTGAGGGAACAATCCAGTCGTTACGCAATTGGTCCAGATACAAAAATCCCTCCCCTTGGCAGTGCTAGCACCACCATTTGGGGAGGGTTTAATCTCGCTAGACTTTGGGCTAGTTATTCACCCGCCGCCTAGCAATTAGCGAATTGCACAAGAGCTTACTCTTCTTCGCCTAGGTCATCCTCGACTTCTGCTTCTTCTTCATCAGGAGTCACGCTGCTAAAGCCAGCGCCAAAGGTTATTTCGCCATCCAGCGCTCCATCGAAGCCGTAGCTGCGAGCGGTGCGGTCATCAAGGATTACATCCTCCAGACCTGCTTCCTCATCGAACAGGCCCAAACCGTCATAACCTGCATCGACGTCACCAGTACCGTCATCGTAAGCATTGAAGCCCGTACCGGCGGGAATCAAGCGTCCAATAATGACGTTCTCCTTGAGGCCGCGCAGCCAGTCAGACTTGCCTTCGATTGCTGCTTCTGTGAGTACCCGCGTGGTCTCCTGGAAGGACGCAGCTGAGATGAAGCTATCGGTGTTCAAGCTGGCCTTGGTAATCCCCAGCAACACAGGCGTGTATTCCGCAGGGGCACCGCCCGTGATCGACATGGCCTCGTTGACCTGCTCAATCTGGTACAGCTCCACTAACTCTCCTGGCAGCATGGTGGTGTCACCGCCATCATCGACTCGCACCTTGGAAGTCATTTGGCGAACCACGACCTCAATGTGCTTATCAGAGATATCGATGCCTTGAGACTGGTACACCGACTGAACCTCGTTAACCAGGAAGGTCTGCACCTTCTGGAAACTGATCAGAGCAGCCTCACCTGCACCTTTGGTCTCCCGATAGAGCTTGAAGAAGATCTCCAGGATGTCGTGAGGATTAGCAGGACCATCAGTGAGGGGTTCCGCAACTTCCACGGGTTGACTGTCAGACACAATCACGTTCTGCCCCGGACCAATTGGATAGGGTGAGACCGTGCCATCGCCTTCATCTACCGTGACTTCGAGAACATCGCCGTTTTCGTCGTAAGTGACCTGAGCAGTACCCGACCGTTGGGCCAGAACACACATCTCCTTGGGCTTACGCGCCTCCAGCAGCTCCTCGATTCGAGGTAGACCCTGAATGATGTCCCCAGTCTTAGCTCGCTCAAATACCAGTAGGGCCAAATTATCGCCCCGCTGGACCAGGTCACCATCCTCGATTTGCAGAACTGCTCCCCCTGAAACCAGGTAGGGCCGCGCAATCCGGATAGTTACCTCAGCATCAGTGACAGCAACTACCTGACCAGACTCATCAGCCTGTATACCAGGAGCCAAGGTATCGCCTTTACGGACGAAATCGCCAACTTTGAGAGCTGCGCTTTCGGCATTAGGTACCCGATAAACGTTCTCTTCGGTGATCACCAGAAGCCGACGTACAGCCTCGCCGTCGTGCTTGAGACCCCGCACTTCACCCGCTTGCTTACACATAATTTCAGTGCGAGCAACGACAGCCCCAGGAGCAATTTTTTGACCGTCTTCGACTAACAGCCTTGTACGGGTTTTACCTTGGGTAGAGTCAGCGCTGATGTCCCGACGCAGCACTAGAGGTTCCAGGATCACCAGTTGCAGGCGACGTCTCTCTGGGTCAGTTTCATCGGGAATCAATTCGATATCAGCAGCGAGCTGAGGCGCTTCAGTGTCAATTTCTAGAACCAACTGCGTACGCAGTAACTCTAGTCCCTCGACCGATTTGACTCGCTCACCATCTTTGTAAGGCAAACGTTGTACAGCTCGTAGACGGATCGCTCGACCCGATTCATTCACAGACTCTTGGCTAGGTACAGCCGGCTGGTCAGGAATGGTAAATTCACGCACCGGCCGCAGCAGCAGGGCTGGACCTTCAGGCGTTTCCACGTACTCGACATAGCGCAGTTCGTCGGCTACCAAACCGGCCATGACCTCAGTACCAGGGTTAACCAGGCTACCATCAGCCACAACGAGATCGCTCGGGCTTTCGACCAGACGCAGTTCACCGGGTTTAATTACGATTTCCCGCAGGATGTCGTTCTTCTGAACCACTTCCACTACGCCATTGCTCTGGCAGAAGATGTCCTTTACAACCTCAGTGCCCGCTTCGATGTACTGCCCGTCTTCAACGTTCAGCAGCGAGATATCCTTATTAACCTCATGGGCTTCTTCAGGAATCCAGAGTAGCGTGCCACCCTTGACCACTTCGTAGCCCTGTTTGGCTTTCCCTCGCTTGGCCACTTCAACCCCGGAGTAGCGAATGATGCCACCCGAAGAAGTGCGATAGCTATCATCGATCAGCTCAGCCACTACCTGATTGTTCTGAACCTTGGTACCAGGTGTGGCTTTAAGGGAGAAAGTTTGACCACTGTTGGTTTCGACCAGATACTGCTCGCGACCTTGGTGGCTCTCTTCTCGGACATGGGCCTGATCCAGGACTACTGAAGCTGTGATGATTTCGACTTCACGGCCGCTCTTGCCCTCGGTTTGAGTGTCAGGCAGACGCACCACACCACCATGCTCGGTCATTAACCGAGTTTCAGCGATCACCCCATCTGCTTCAATGCTGTCCCCATTTTTAACAATGGGTTCTGCCAGAGGCGGCAGGTTATACACTTCGCCAGACAGGATCCAGATCAAGCCGCTGCGCTTGGCAATCCGAGAAACGTTGCCTTGACGGTCACGCTTTTCTTCTGGCTCCAGTTCGTAGAACTTGACCTCACCGGCCAAATCTGTAGCAACGTCTTTGGTTGCTTTTTCTACGGTTTTGCGAGAGTTGCGACCAGCGAGCGCCACTTCAGCCAACATCTGGCCTTCGCGGACCTGCTGACCGTCTTTGACTAGCAATGTTGAGCCTTGCGTGATCGGGAAGGCTTCCTTGCGTCCACCCCCTTCAACGCTGAACTCCCCATTACTCTCTACCAGTAAGGCGTCATCACCGTGGCGGGTTCGCATGCCGCGAGAGCGCAACTTCTTGGGGAATTTGACAGTGCCGCTGAATGAAGCCCGAATCAAACGAGCTCCTTCGCCCGTGAATACCCCTCCAGTGTGGAAGGTACGCATGGTCAGCTGGGTCCCCGGTTCACCAATCGACTGGGCTGCAATAATACCAACCGCTTCGCCAATATCTACCCTAGAACCATGGGCCAAGCTCCAGCCGTAGCAGAGCTGACAGACCGAGCGCGTTGACTCGCAGGTTAGAGGCGAACGCACAATGACTTCTTGCACGCCAGCCTTGCCCAGAGACCGCGCTACATCATCAGAGATGGTCTCGTTCTGCGGTACCAAGACCTCGCCAGTTGTGGGATGCACCACATCCTCAGCAGCAACTCGACCTAGCAGACGATCCTCTAGTGGAATCAGGATCCGGTCACCGTCTGTCATCGGGCGAGCAGGAATACCCCGCTTGCTGCCGCAGTCATGCTCGCGCACGATCACGTCTTGGGACACGTCCACCAAGCGGCGGGTGAGATATCCGGAGTCCGCAGTCCGCAAGGCTGTGTCCACCAGTCCCTTACGAGCACCGTAGGAGGAGATGATGTACTCTGTAACCGTCAGACCTTCTCGGAAGTTGGTTTTGATTGGCAAGTCGATGATTTCACCCTGAGGGTTAGCCATCAGACCGCGCATGCCGACTAGCTGGCGCACCTGGGAGATGTTACCCCGAGCGCCAGAGAAGGCCATCATATAGACCGAGTTGAGGGGGCTGTTCTGCTTAAAGTTGCGAACCACCTCATCTTTCAGTTCTTCACTGGTGCCGTTCCAGGTGTCAATTACCTTCTGGAAACGTTCAACTTCCGTGATCTCGCCACGCGTGTAGCGATCTTCCGTGGCTTTGATTTCGTCTTCAGCAGCCCGCAGCAACTTGCTCTTGCTGGGGGGAACCTGCAAGTCATCTACGCTGATTGAAACCCCAGCTTGGGTAGCGTAGCGGAAGCCTAAGCTCTTTAGCGCATCTGCCATATCCGCCGTCCGAGCTGTGCCATAGCGGGTGAAAGCCCAGGCGATTAGCCTCTTGAGCTGCCCTTTATCCACCACATGGTTCCGAAATGGCATGGGCTGGTCTCGATTGAGACCCGCTGTCTTGTCATTTTGCTGATTTTTTGTGCGCTCTGCCATGAGGGTTCTCTCTTAGCTCGTAGTTAGCTGGCCAGGGAAGCGAGGATAGTCTTGTTGAGGATGATCCGACCAGGAGTGGTGCGGATGGACTGCGCGATCACATTGCCCTCGGCATCTTCACGAACGCGGCGGTTCTTGTACTGCTTGACGACGACGCCCGTAGTCTCATCCCTGGTGATTTCAGGCTCGTGGTTTTTCTCTTCGTCTTCAACCTCACCGTCAAAGCGCACCCATACATAGGCATGCAAGCTGATCTGTTTTTGCTCGTAGGCAATCACCACGTCGTCTAGATTGGCAAAGTGCCGTCCGGCCCCAGACATTTTTTCTGGATCGCCAGAGTTTGGGGTGCTAACAGTTAGGTAATAACAGCCCAAGACCATATCCTGCGATGGCGCTACAATCGGTCGGCCCGTAGCAGGGGACAGAATGTTGTTGGAAGCCAGCATCAACAGGCGAGCCTCAGCTTGAGCTTCCAGGGAGAGCGGTACGTGAACCGCCATCTGGTCTCCGTCAAAGTCAGCGTTAAAAGCTGGACAGACCAATGGATGCAGTTGAATGGCGCGACCATCGACCAGGATGGGTTCAAAGGCTTGAATCCCTAAACGGTGCAGCGTGGGTGCCCGGTTGAGCATCACGGGGTGGCCTTCGATTACTTCCTCGAGGACATCCCAGACCTGCGGGTCATTCCGTTGGATTAGCTTTTTAGCAGCCTTGATGTTATTGACTAAGCCTTGACGGATGAGTTTGTGAATAACGAAAGGCTGGAATAGCTCAATCGCCATCTCTCGGGGCAGGCCGCATTGGTGGATCTTGAGGTTAGGTCCAACCACAATGACTGAACGTCCCGAGTAGTCAACCCGCTTACCCAACAAGTTTTGCCGGAAGCGGCCTTGCTTACCTTCAATGATGTCGGACAGGGACTTGAGCGGCCGGTTGTTTGCACCGACCACGGTACGACCCCGCCGTCCGTTATCAATGAGTGCATCTACGGCTTCCTGAAGCATGCGCTTCTCGTTGCGCACAATGATTTCTGGAGCCAGAATCTCTTGCAGGCGAGCCAGACGATTGTTCCGGTTAATCACCCGACGATAGAGGTCGTTCAAGTCGGAGGTGGCAAAGCGCCCACCATCGAGCTGAACCATTGGGCGCAGGTCAGGAGGAATGACCGGAATCACCTGCAAGACCATCCAGTCTGGCTTCGACTGAGTGGCAACGAAGTTGTCAATAACGCGCAGGCGCTTGATCAACTTGGCTCGCTTCTGACCTTTAGACGTGGCGATCTCCTCGCGCAGACCCTCAGCTTCAGCCTCCATATTGAGATCCTGAAGCAGCCGCTGCACTGCCTCAGCGCCGATACCTACTTCAATACCTGACAGCTGAGAATCTTCTCGATAGAGTTGATCCTCGATTTCAATCCACTGGTCTTCGGTGAGCAGTTGCTTATAAGTTAGGTTCTCAGCATTGCCAGGACTAAGAACAACGTAGGCATTGAAGTAAACGATCTGCTCAACATCCCGCAAGGGCATGTCCAGCAACGTCGCCATGTAGCTAGGAATGCCTTTGAGGTACCAAACGTGAGTGACCGGTGCAGCTAATTTGATGTAACCCATGCGGTGCCGACGCACCCGCGCTTCGGTTACTTCAACCCCGCAGCGCTCGCAAACGATGCCCCGGTGGCGAACTCGCTTATACTTGCCGCAGTGACACTCCCAATCTTTGGCAGGCCCGAAGATGCGCTCACAAAACAGACCGTCCATCTCGGGCTTGAGCGTTCGGTAATTAATCGTTTCAGGTTTAGTTACTTCGCCAACAACCTGTCCGTTGGGGAGGGTCCGTTCTCCCCAAGTCCGGATCCGATCAGGCGAAGCCAAGCCGATTTTGACGTAGTCAAACCGCTGTTCCAGCTTCGGCATATTGCTATTCCTCGGGCGTTCTTAAGTATTTCAATTCGTCAAATCAGTTCGGAAGGGAGCATTCCCCGGGCATTGACAGCTGACACTGCCATTGCCCGGGGCTCCGCTATTTCTTAGTCCTAATCCGCATCAATCGTCGCTGTCGTCGTCGTCATCCATGTCATCCCGTGAGATTGACTCGTAGGTGGGTCGTGACGGGGTGCGCCGTGTCCCAACATCTGCCATCAGATCCACTTCTAGATCCTTAGTACTGCCATCTTCTCGCGACTCGACTTTATGGATTGAGACATCCAAACACAACGATTGCAACTCACGAACCAGCACCTTGAACGACTCTGGTGTCCCCGGCCTTGGAATGGCCCGGCCCTTCACGATTGCGTTGAGGGCTTCATTACGTCCCACCATGTCATCAGACTTGACCGTGAGCAACTCCTGCAAGGTGTAAGCGGCACCGAAGGCTTCTAGCGCCCAGACTTCCATTTCACCAAAGCGCTGACCACCGTGCTGAGCCTTACCGCCCAGAGGCTGCTGTGTCACCAGTGAGTAAGGACCGGTTGAACGAGCGTGGATCTTATCGTCAACCAAGTGCACCAGCTTCAGCATGTAGGCTTTGCCGATTGTGACTGGGTGGTCAAAGGCCTCGCCTGTACGCCCGTCAAACACCTGAATTTTGCCAGGATTTTTGGGATCGTATAACCACTCTTGAGCGGTGATCTCGGCAGCTTCTTCAAGCTTGCCGTGCACTAGGGCTCGGGACACTTCCTTGTCGTCCTCAGAACCGTACATTTCATCAAAAGGAGTGACCTTAAAGCGAACGTCCAACGTATCGCCAGCCCATGCCAACAGACACTCGTAGACCTGACCGACGTTCATGCGGGATGGCACCCCTAGAGGGTTCAGCACGATGTCTACTGGTCTACCGTCTGGTAGGAAAGGCATGTCTTCGACTGGCAGAATACGGGACACGATGCCCTTATTGCCATGGCGCCCCGCCATCTTGTCACCCACCTGAATCTTGCGCTTCTGAGCCACGTAGACGCGGACTACCATATTGGCGCCAGGAGGCAGCTCGTCGCCTTGCTCTCGAGTGAACACTCGCACATCAACGACTCTGCCTTTTTCAGCGTTAGGCACACGTAGGGAGTTGTCTCTTACATCCCGTGCCTTCTCACCGAAAATAGCTCGCAGCAGTTTTTCTTCAGGGGGCTGATCAGATTCACCCTTCGGGGTCACCTTGCCAACCAGAATTGAGCCTGCATCAACCCAGGAGCCGATCCGGATAATGCCGTCTTCATCCAGCTGGCGCAGAGCATCCTCACCGACATTGGGGATCTCCCGAGTGATTTCCTCAGGGCCCAGCTTGGTCTGGCGAGCCTCGATCTCGTACTTCTCAATGTGAATCGAGGTGTAGACATCGTCAAAGACCAACCGCTCGCTAATCAGAATGGCGTCTTCGTAGTTGTAGCCCTCCCAAGGCATGTATGCAACCAGGATGTTCTGACCTAGAGCCAGCTCGCCGCCTTCCGTCGCTGAGCCGTCCGCCATGACCTGGCCAGTGACGACTTTGTCGCCAACGAAGACCAGAGGACGCTGGTTTAGGCAGGTATCTTGGTTAGAGCGCTGGTACTTCTGAAGAGGATAGGTAATTTCCCGTCCGCCCTCATTGGACCGCACCACAATCTTTTCAGCCGAAACATAGACGACCTCGCCGTTAGCACGGGAGACCACAACCATGCCAGAGTCCCGAGCTGCTTGCGGCTCTAAGCCTGTGCCGACTAAGGGACGCTCAGGGCGCAACAAGGGTACAGCCTGACGTTGCATGTTCGAACCCATGAGGGCACGGTTAGCATCGTCGTGCTCCAGAAAAGGAATCAGAGAGGTCGCCACTGAGATGATCTGCACGGGCGAGACTGCCATGTAGTCAACTTCCTGGGGCGCAGAAGTCGTGAACTCCTGTCGGTAGCGCACCGGAACCTGCTCACCTAGAATGTTGCCACCCTCATCCAGAGAGATATCCCCTGGCGCAGTTCTCAAATCATCTTCCTCATCCGCCGTCATATATAGCGGGCGGTCATCCTCGAAGCAGACCCGACCGTTTTCCACCCGCCAGAACGGGGTTTCGATGAAGCCATAAGAATTTACGCGGGCATGGGTAGCTAGAGACCCAATTAGACCTGCGTTGGGCCCTTCTGGCGTCTCAATCGGGCAGATACGTCCGTAGTGCGATGGGTGAATATCCCGTACCGCAAAGCCTGCCCGTTCTCGGGTGAGACCACCAGGGCCCAAGGCAGAAATACGGCGCTTGTGAGTCAACTCAGCCAGAGGATTAGTCTGGTCCATGAATTGAGATAACTGGCTGGAGCCAAAGAATTCCTTGATCGCTGCTACTAACGGTTTGGGGTTCACCAAAGACGCAGGTGTGAGCGAATCAGGCTCGGAAACAGTCATGCGCTCTCGAATGATGCGCTCCAATCGGTTCAAACCAACCCGAAGCTGGTTTTGCAGGAGTTCACCAACCGAACGTACGCGACGATTGCCTAAGTGATCGATGTCATCGGTCTGACCGATGTCGTACTCCAGGTTAATCAGGTAATCCACTACCGCCAAAATGTCTTGGGGAGTGAGCACCCGTACCGAGTCTGGTACGTTCAGACGCAGCTTCTTGTTCAGCTTGTAACGGCCAACGCGGCCAAGGTCGTAACGTTTGGGGTCAAAAAAGCGCGAATCAAGCAACTGTTGCCCGCCACTGACTGTGGGGGGTTCACCAGGCCGGAGCTTGCGATATAGCTCCATGAGAGCTTCTTCTTCGCCGAATTGCCCTTCCTTATCAATAGTTTTTTGGAAGTACTCGGGGTGACGCAGGGCATCAAAAATTTCAACGTCACTCAACCCCAAAGCTTTCAGCAGCACCTGTGCTGAGAGTTTGCGGGTCTTGTCGATGCGGACCCAGACTAGATCGTTCTTGTCAGTCTCAAACTTTAACCAAGCACCCCGGTTCGGAATCAGGCTGGCGTTGTAGATGCGTCGCCCGTTCTTATCGGTCTCGGACTTAAAATACACCCCCGGACTACGAATGATCTGGTTGACGATCACTCGTTCAGCACCGTTAATAATGAAGGTCCCCCGGTCGGTCATCAGTGGCAGGTCACCAATGAACACTTCCTGCTCTTTAATCTCGCCGGTTTCCTTGTTGATCAGACGAGTTGGCACGTACATCTGTACCGCGTAGGTACTGTCGCGCCGTTTCGCCTCGTCAATGTCATATTTGGGGCGCTTGAGCTTGTAGTTCTGGCCCAGGAAGTGCAGCTCCATCTTGCCGGTATAGTCGGTAATGGGTGAGAAGCTCTCCAACTCCTCAATCAGCCCTTCCTCCAGAAACCAGCGGAAACTTTCCCGCTGAATCTCTACCAAGTCCGGCAGAGTAAACGCGGGGGCTGTGTAGCTCTGTTTAGTCATGCGTCTCCCCTATAGGCCACGCGAGAGCGTGGGCACCGAATTCTAAGCTAGTCTCGACACGATTGTCAACAAGAAGAGGGCTTAAGCTTCAACCCTTAGAAGCCTCAAGCCTGATGCACAGTTGTTATGTCCTAAGCCGCTGCGAACCACGCAGCCGGAGGGCAGCGTCAATATCCCGCCATAGAACTTGTAATCTTCCCACAGATATTCCTAGCGTAACTCAAGTTTGCAGAATTTGTGACGCAAATTCTACATCATTTAAGCTAAGCCGGAAAAGTTGAGCCGCATTGTGCGTAGTCAACTCGGCCAATGACTCTAAAGATAGACCTCGCAATTGCGCCACCTGCTGGGCCACATACTGCACGAAGGCGGGCTCATTGCGCTTACCTCGCTTTGGAACAGGCGATAGAAAGGGGCAATCAGTCTCAATGAGAAGCCGTTCGTCAGGTACAACTGCTACGGATGCCTGAATTTGAGTGGCATTTTTAAAAGTGACCGTGCCACTGAAACTAATATAGAAACCCAGGCCCAAGAACCAGCTGGTTTCTTCTGGGGTGCCTCCCCAGCAGTGCATAACACCTCGAACTGGCGGCCCCTCCGCCTGAACCGCCAAGAGTAGCTCATACATCCGCGCTGCCGCATCTCGGCAATGAATGATAACGGGCAGATCCAGCTCACGGGCGAGCGCTAACTGAGCCCGAAAGACTAACTCTTGCTGCGCCTGATTGTCTGCCTTGTAGAAGTCCAGCCCCATTTCTCCTAGCGCAACGACTCGCCGATCAGAAGCGGCTAGGCTACGCAGTTGGTCCAAGAGTTCGGGCATTGCCTTATCCGCATCCAAAGGATGCAGCCCCACCGCAAAAGAAAGCTCAGGGAACCGATCAGCAAGAGCTTGAATCTGGCTAAACTCTGCTGGCTCTACGCACGAATGGATCAACCTAACCACTCCAGCTTCTCGCCAGCGTTGCGCTGTCGCATCCAGATCTTGCTGAAAGCTTTCAAAGTTGAGGTGGACGTGGCTGTCAATCAGCGGAGAAGGCACGTTTAGGGCGCCGAAGCAGTTTCAAGCGACTTTAGGACCTGAGAGAGCCGGGCTTTCCTACGAGAGCCAGTGTTAGTGTGCAAAACGCCGCGTTTGACCGCCTTATCAATCTTGCTGAAAGCGGTAGACAGGCTGGTTTGGGCTGCCCGCAGAGTTTCCGAGCTGGGGCTTTGCTGATAGGCAGCTACAGCCTCAAAGCATCGCTTTGTCAGGGTTTTAACGGCAGACCGGTAAGCTTTGTTACGTAAGCGGTTCCGCTCAGCGATTTCTACGCGCTTAACTGCAGATTTGATGTTTGCCACGAGCCGAGTAATCCCTAGCCATAAAAATTTGCGTGAGAATCAATGATAGCACTGGGTTGCCTTGGAGTGAATCTTACGCGCTGGGGGTCGAGAAAATCAGGTTAAGCTAGGAACGTGAACACTGGCCCTTCAAGGTCTTCAGGCATCTCAGGGTAGGTATGCCGCTGATCTTTGAGCCTGACATACCGGCGTTCTTGGGTTCTATGCTGCGAATCATCACTCAGCGGATTGAGGCGGAGACGGAGCTTCGGCGCATCCGCGACCGGATTCATGATGACCAGGTAATACACAAGGAGGCGACCGTTCGTGAGATTCTGCAAGCAGTCAAGCGCACTGGAGATCAGGCCTTGCTTCACTACACTGCCGAGTTTGACCGGCAGGAGTTACGGGCTGAGGAGCTGCGCGTTAGCGGTGCTGAACTGGATGCAGCCTACCAGCAGATTAGCAAGGACTTACTAAGCGCCATTCGCTTAGCTCACCAGCGCATCACCGCCTTCCATCAGCAACGTCTGCCCCAAAACTGGGTCCAGTTTGAGGACAACGGTGTGGTCCTGGGCAAGCGTTACACCCCCGTGGATGCAGCTGGGATCTATGTACCTGGTGGCCAAGCAGCTTACCCGAGTACAGTTTTGATGAATGCTGTGCCAGCCAAGGTCGCAGGAGTGAAGCGCATCGCCATGGTGACGCCGCCCGGACCTGACAAAGCCTTAAATAGTGCAGTACTAGTAGCGGCTCAAGAAGCTGGAATCACCGAGATCTATCGGGTCGGCGGGGCCCAAGCTATCGCTGCACTGGCCTATGGCACCCAGACGATTCCCAAAGTGGACGTGGTCACTGGCCCTGGGAACGTATATGTCACCCTGGCGAAAAAGCTGGTATACGGCAACGTCGGCATTGACTCCTTAGCTGGGCCATCTGAGGTTTTGGTCATTGCTGACTCAGGCGCTAACCCCGCCCATGTTGCAGCGGATCTGCTGGCTCAGGCAGAACACGATCCCCTTGCTGCATCGGTGTTGCTTACCCCTAGCACGGCCCTTGCTACTCAGGTCGTACGGGAAGTTAATCATCAACTGGAAGACCATCCCCGACGCACTCTCACAGAGAAGTCCATTGCCCATTACGGGCTAGTAGTGGTGGTCGGCTCCTTAGAGGAGGCTCTTGAACTCTCCAACGACTTCGCGCCAGAACACCTGGAGTTAGAGGTTGCTGATCCTTGGACGCTGTTGGAAGGCATTCGCCACGCTGGTGCTATTTTCTTGGGTTATGCAACGCCAGAAGCAGTGGGGGATTATCTGGCAGGTCCTAACCACACCCTGCCAACCTCTGGGGCAGCCCGGTATGCCTCCCCGCTTCAAGTGGAAGTTTTTATGAAGCATACCAGCCTGATTCAGTACACACCGGCGTCTCTACAAAATGTGGCCCAAGCTATCGATCAACTGACTGAGGCAGAGGGGCTGTATTCTCATGGTGAGTCGGTGAGACTAAGGGTTCAGCCAGAAGGAGGTCTGTTTGCTCAAGAAGATCCTGGTAGCCCTGGATAGTTCTGAACTATCTGAACAGGTGGTACAAACGCTGAAGGAGTTTGCTTTGGGGCCTGAGCACCAGGTTGTGCTGGTGCATGTCTTGCCCTCCGTTGCCAATGAAATCGACCAACCCTTAGATATTCCTCATGCAACAGGGGAACTGGAGTTGACTCATCATCAGGCCATGCAGATTCTTCAGGGGTACCAAGCCCGTATCCCCTGTCCGTCCGAGCTAGAAGTGGTATCGGGTGATCCAGCCGAAGAAATTATTCGCTTAGCCGGAATTCATCGGAGTCAGTTGATCGTCTTGGGGAGTCGTGGCTTGACTGGCTTTGACCGCATCATGCAAGGTTCAGTAAGTGCTCAAGTAGTGGCTGACGCGCCCTGTTCGGTGCTGGTTATGAAGCCAACTGCTTAAGCCAGAAAGGATTGGCTTGTTGACCAACTCAGGGCAGGTGATCCGCAGCCTTGCTAACCAGGGGTAGGCGCAGAGGTTGCCGACGCCACAGGCGGAACATCAACCAGCAGCTGCTTAGAAAGTAAGCCGAGGATAGCAAGCTACTGGTGAGCAACAGGGGTAGCTTGAGAGCTTCGCTGGCTTGAGCGCCGGTTGCAAATAGCGCGTAGCCCAACACCCAACTCAGTGCCAAAGTGACAGCAACACGGCTAGCGGCTATTTGCTCAGGAGTGCCTTGGCGTCGGTACAGAGTCCAGAGAGCTGGAAAGAAGCCAAACACCGGCACGAGACAAAAAAACGCGTAGAGATGCTGAAGCGCCTGTTCACCCATTGGGTCAGTTGGGGTGGGGGGAGACTCAAGCGAACGTCTGCGACGCGGCATGGAAGCAAGCCAAACACAAAGAATGCCTCCAGTGTAGCCAGACATGCAAAAGGAGACGTTGAATCAACGTCTCCTCAAATCAGCTTAAGTATTCAAATCGACTTGAAATTTGCGGGCGCGCTCGAGCTCCGGCTAGCTAACCGCTACCGGGAAAACTAAGCCGAGAAAATTAAACTGTGGCTAACTCAGGACGGCGACTGCGGCGGATTCCCTCAATAGCAGCAGCATAATCAGGAGCTTTGAACACTGCAGAACCAGCAACGATGGCATTAGCACCTGCCTCTAGGACTTGCCAGGTATTATTGCCCTTGAGTCCTCCATCCACTTCAATCCAAGGGTCTAGGCCTCGCTCATCGCACATTTGACGCAACTTGCGAATCTTAGGCAGCACTTCAGGAATGAAGCTTTGGCCCCCGAAACCAGGGTTGACGCTCATGATCAGCACCAAATCGCAGAGGTGCAGGACATACTCAATGAGCTCAAGAGGTGTGCCGGGATTTAGGACAACGCCAGCCTGCTTACCGTACTCCTTGATTTGCCCCAGAGTACGGTGAAGGTGAGGGGAAGCATTATGCTCTGCGTGGACTGAAATAAGATCAGCGCCTGCTTTAGCAAAATCGCCCACATATTTCTCAGGTTCCACAATCATCAAGTGGACATCTATGGGCTTTTGAGTCACTGGACGAATTGCCTCAACAATCAGCGGACCAATCGTGATGTTGGGGACAAAACGGCCATCCATAACATCTACATGAATCCAGTCGGCGCCAGCTACATCCACAGCCCGAATTTCATCGCCCAACCGACTAAAGTCAGCAGACAAAATTGAAGGAGAAACCACAATCGGTTTTTGAGAGCCGTTGGTGGGATGTTCGGTCATGGGCTGTGTCCTCCGTACGCGTGCTGAGTCTTGTAAACGAGTGTATCGCACTCGCTTAGCGCCGGGATCATTCGTAGACTCTCGAAGAGCTTGCGAAAGTTTAACTTGCTGGCTAACCCAATGCCCTGGGAACTAACCCCGATCCCGGCTTAATATTCCGGATATTGAGGTGCATCGCAGAACAAAGGGGTATGACTCGTGACTCAAAAACAGCCAAAGCTTTCAGAAACGCAGCTGAGGAACTGGTGCTGGCGGAGGCCGAACTCCAAGTCCAGAGTCTACCGCCTAGCTTGCGTCAACAGATTAGTCCTGTAGAGGTTGCCGCTCGCGCCCTCAACCGGCTAAGCCCCCTGTATGCCACCAGTGAGAAAGGCTGGCGCTTGCAGCAGCTCAAAGCCAATCATGAGGCGGGTCGGCAAGTGAGTGCGGTTGTGCGGCAAGCCCTAGCTACAGTCCAACAAGCACCCCGGCGAGACTCTCCGCCTCTAACTTCTGTGTCAGAGGAGTTACAGCAGGAGCGTGTTTTGCGCGAGCTACGCCAGATTCTGCGACGCGAGGATCTCGATTGGCATAATTTGGTCCCTGTCTTTAAAGAAAAGCTCGCTGAAACGTCCCAGGGTTGCTACACCTGGCGGCGGCGCGAACCACAATCTTGGGACAATCAGCGTTTCTTACGCTAGATCTGCAATCTCTAGCTGAGTAGGCCTTAGCAGGGGGTTGGTCTTTGGGTCAGACTGGGAGCGTAGGCGCACAGAAGATGTTATGAAGACCTTCCCCCGTTCTGCCCTGCCCTGGATGTTGGGGCTGGCTCTAACCTTAAGCCTAGCTACTGGTTGTGCTCAACTGGCTGGCTTTGGTATTGGCCTGACTAATATTGAGGCAATCCAGCAACAGCCTCGTAATTACACGAAAGTGTACGTTGGCGGAACTGTAGGTAACCAGGTTGGGTTGCTAGGCACAAGTGTTTATGAACTCAAACAGGGAGATAGCACGATTTGGGTATTAACCAAGCAGCAACCCCCTCCTAGTGGTTCAACGGTTCGCTTAGAGGCTAATGTCCAATACCAGGGCATTGTGGTTTCCAATGTCGACTTGGGTAAAGCCTATCTAGAGGAAATCCGACGGTTATAGCAAGAGTAGGTCTTGAAGTGGAAGACGCACTGACTCAGCCAGTTGAGGTTGCTATCGCTTGTCTGCGCTACGACGACCCTCAACGAGGGGACCTTTATCTAATGCAATTGCGCGATGACCTGCCTAACATTGCCTGGCCTGCCCATTGGGCTTTTTTTGGGGGGCACTTAGAGCAGGGCGAAAATCCTTCGGTTGCAATGCGCCGGGAGCTACTGGAGGAGATTGGGCATGCGCCGAAGCAGCTAACCTTATACCGCTCAGACACAACCAGTCGCGCCGTTATTCGTCACGTTTTCCAAGGGACGCTGGGAGTTTCTCTAGATCAGCTCTGTTTGCAGGAGGGTGAAGATATGGGTTTGTTTACCCCTCAAGAACTGCGCAGTGGTGCCCTATTCTCCCAAAAACTTGGGCGAACTCGCAAAATTGCCCAGCCTCACCTGGAAATCCTGTTGGAGATCCTGGAAACTTAAGCGGGAATCGTGTGACCTGGCCTACTTGCAAACTGTACCCCCCCATCACACACTTAGTTTAAGAGTGCGGGATCAGCGGTAGAGCAGTTAACAAGGGGCTTTGTATGCGGAATGTATTAGCGATCATCTTGGGTGGCGGGGCAGGCACGCGTCTCTATCCCCTAACCAAAGTCAGGGCGAAACCTGCGGTGTCTCTGGCAGGTAAGTACCGGTTGATCGACATTCCGGTGAGTAACTGTATCAATTCGGACATCACTAAAATTTATGTCCTTACTCAGTTCAACTCGGCCTCTCTTAACCGTCACATTACTCGTACTTATAATTTTTCGGGTTTCACCGAAGGGTTCGTAGAAGTGTTAGCGGCTCAGCAAACTCTAGAGAACCCCAACTGGTTCCAGGGAACAGCTGATGCTGTACGTCAGTATCTGTGGCTACTGGAGTCCTGGGAAGAGATTGATGAGTTTGTAGTCCTCTCAGGGGACCAGCTCTACCGCATGGATTACCGTTTGTTTGTCGAAAGGCACCGAGCAACAGGAGCCGATATTACTCTCTCAGTGCTGCCAGTTGATGAGCGGCAGGCTACCAGCTTCGGTCTTATGAAGATCGACGAAACGGGTCGGGTGCTCTCGTTTAGCGAAAAGCCAAAGGGTGATGCCCTACGAGACATGCAAGTAGATACACAATCCCTGGGTCTTAGCGCCGAAGAAGCAAGGCACAAGCCCTACATTGCCTCTATGGGCATTTATGTCTTCCGCCGCGCTGCTCTAATCAAATTGTTGAAGGAGTCGGCACACCGGACGGACTTCGGCAAGGAAATTATCCCTGACGCCACTGATAGCTACAACGTCCAAGCCTATCTATTCAATGACTATTGGGAAGACATTGGAACTATCGAGGCATTCTACAACGCGAATCTCGATCTGACGCGTCAACCCAGCCCCCCCTTCAGCTTCTACGACGAAAAAGCACCAATTTACACCCGCCCCCGTTATTTGCCGCCTTCTAAACTGCTCGATTGCAACATCACTGAATCAATTATTGGTGAAGGTTGTATTCTGAAAAAATGCCGGGTGAAACATTCTGTTTTGGGGATTCGGACTCGCGTTGAGGCGGGCTGTGTGATTGAAGATTCCCTATTGATGGGGTCGGACTACTACACCTCATTAGTAGAGCGAGATGGTGGGCTGAACGATGGCAAAGTCGCCTTGGGCATTGGTCACAACACAACTATTCGCCGTGCCATTGTGGACAAGGACGCTTGCATTGGTCGCAATGTGCAGATCATCAACAAAGACCACGTTGAAGAAGCCGATCGTGAAGAAGCAGGCTTCTACATTCGCAGTGGAATTGTGATTGTTCTCAAGAAGGCTGTCATTCCGGATGGCACCATCATCTAGGGTCGCCAATTAGGGTTGACAGCCAGTCAGTAAGCAGAGGTTCAGAGGAATTGCTGTAACCTTTCCCAGACGTTGAGCAGCAGTGCCCAAATTGCACCAGCGATAGTGACAAAGTAGAGGGTGGTTGCAACTGTCATGCCATGACCTGCCATGATTAGGAAGCCGTCGAACTCGATCGTCCCAATTGCGAGAAACAGGATGGCATAGGCTGGAAATGTATTGGTAAAGGGAATGATTGGTGGTAGGGGTAGGGCCATCAGAATCGCAGCCCAGGCCATCGATAGACCAATCAAACGACGTTGCAATGGGTTACGGATTAGAACTGACAGGCGAGGCCGAACCACCCGTTCCAAAGGCCTCAATATCCAGTTGATTGTTTTCAAGAGTCCAGCCGTGACTTTGGGCGAAAGCTCAACCTGAGCGATGCGCTTGGGCAACCAGGGCTTCCGAAAGCCTAAGCTGAGTTGAGTCCCTAGAAGCACAATCCCAGCACCCAGGACAGTCGAGAAGCCAGGGATTGGAATGGGACTCAGGAAGGGCAAGGTCAGCAAGGCACTCATCATGCCAAAGCCGTGCTCACCCGTGCGTTCTAGAAGCTTGCCCAGGGGCAGAGGCTCTTGGGCATACTCTTCGAGAAGTGCCTGGATGTCTTGAGAAAATTTCATAGATGAGAGCGCAACACTGGAAGGACAAAGGTACAGATTGCTGGAGATAGCTTTCCCCTGATTCTTCTCTCAGCCTATATCGGGTTCAGGACAAGACCAGAGACGGATTGTGCTGGCCAATGTATCCGAGCAGAATTGGACAGACCAATGGCAGTTTTGACCAGAGGACCTTGGGCTCATCTCTAAAGCACTAACGCATGAGCGAAAGATGGGAATTTTAGAGAAAGTCATAGCACCAACACAAACCCCGCTCAAAATAATTGAGCGGGGTTCATTGTAAAAAGTCTTTGGAGAGGAACTGAATTCCTACACTGCGGTTGCAAAGTTATCAAACAAGGCATTCAAGCGAGTGTCAATATCTGTTTGACTGCCAGTTTTAATGCGCTCAGTGTGGTCATTCAGAACAGCTTGTTGACTGTCGTAGAACACGCCGAGATAAGTCTCTGGCGCAAAGGCATATTGCAATGCCTGGGGCAGGTTGTGAGGGTCGTGTTCCTCAGGTAGAGCTTGAATTTCGTTTCGGTAGTATTCGTAAGTGTTGAATTTGTTGAAAGTTGGACAGGGGCTAAATACCTCAATGAACGAAAACCCTTTATGAGACATGCCCTGCGCGAGCAATTCACCCAAGGTTTTGTTTTGCCCTGAGAAGCCACGAGCAACAAAAGTTGCGCCACAGACTAAAGCTAGGGCAATCGGGTTCACGGGCTGCTCATTGCTGCCCTGAGGTGCAGTTTTCGTTGCCATCGACCAGGAACTGGTGGGGGAAGCTTGTCCTTTCGTCAACCCGTAGATCGAGTTGTTCATGATGATGTAGGTGATGTCTAAGTTGCGACGGCAAGCATTCACGAAATGCCCTGCACCGATGGCTAAGCCATCCCCATCACCTCCCAACACAACTACATCAAGTTCTGGTCGTGCCAACTTGATACCCGAGGCCGCAGGCAGGGCACGACCATGCAAAGAGTGAAAACCGTAGGCATCAATGAAGAAGGGAATACGTCCAGAACAGCCGATACCAGAGACTGCAACTAAGTTATCTGGATCGATCTCTAGTTGATTGAATGCCTCGTAAACACTTTTGAGTACGCCGAAATCACCGCAGCCAGGGCACCAAGTCGGCTTCACCTGACTCTTATAGTGATCACGGGCACTGGAGCGGGCAGGGGTGGTAACCATAACTCATCCAAAACTTATCCAAAACATCAAAAGGCAAAGGTTCAAAACCAGCACTAACAGGCGGCCAGCAAAACAAGCGGCAAGTCTAGCGACTGAGGCTGACGGGTCGAGCCAGTGAATTGTGAGCTGCAATGGCTTCCAAAATGCGAGCCACACTGAAAGGAACACCACCATAGGCTCGCAGTTTGTCCACTTCACGGAAGGTGTGCGCCTGGATTAGATGGGCCAATTGCCCCTGGAAATTGCTCTCTACTGCAATCGCCCAACGTACGCCGCGCAGGTAGTCTTGTACTGCATCAGTGGGAAAGGGATTCAGAGTCCGCAGCACCATCGCTGAAACCGAATGGCCCTGCGCTTGAGCGATTTTCACTGCCTCCTGCACCGGCCCCCAAGCAGTGCCCCAAGTAATTAAACCGACCTCGGCTCGCGAGGGGTCACCTAAGATCTCAGGTGCAGGTAGACTAGCGCGAATCTGTTCTAGTTTGCGGAAGCGCTTCTCGGTTTGGGCTTCGTGGTTTTCTGGGGTGTAGCAGGGGGCATCAGAAGGGGTGTGCTCCAAGCCACTGGCAACGTAGTGAGCATTAGGCTGGCCTGGAACTGCCATAGGCGATACCCCTGAACTCGTCAGGTCAAATCGCAGATAGGGCACTTCAGAAGGAGTGTAGGTCAGACGCTCCGCCCGTTTCACTTGGCTGAGGTCGGGCCGCTGTACGCTCTCTGTGCGATTGCTGAGCGTAATGTCTGAGAGCAGTACAACTGGCACCTGATACGTCTCGGCGATTTGGAAGGCCCGAATCGTTTGCCAGAAGCAGTCCTCAACATCAGTGGGGGCAATCACCACGCGGGCTGTATCGCCGTGACTACCGTGCAGAGCAATATTCAAATCTGATTGCTCCATCTTGGTTGGCATCCCCGTGCTGGGACCGGCACGCATTGAGTCCACAACGACTATGGGAATCTCAGCTCCCCAGGCGTAGCCCAGCGTTTCACCCATTAGTGATAGGCCAGGACCAGAGGTCGCGGTCATCGCTGGAACTCCTGCGTAGGAGGCACCGACAGCCATCATCACGGCACTGATTTCATCCTCAACTTGCTGACAGACCCCACCGACCTTGGGCAGTTCCCCAGCGAGAAATTCCATGATGTCCGTGGCCGGTGTGATCGGATAGCCAAAGTAAGCTCGACAGCCTGCCGCAATAGCACCCATCGCAATCATTTGATTGCCAGAGAGAATTAAGCGGCTTTGATCCACATTTGGTTCAGTTAAACGCAGAACTTCTGTAGGCAAATCAGCAGTAAATTTTAAACCTGCTTGCAGAGCCGCTTTGTTTTTGCCAATGATTTCTTCGCCTTTACGTTTAAATTGCTTCTCGATAGCTTGCTGGAGAAATTGCTCAACTCCTGGAAAAAACTGAGAAAGAACACCAAGCGCAACAACATTTTTTGCTAGCGGAAAACCAATCTCCTCCCGAGCAATTCGACCAAAGGGAACTCCTACAGCTTGATGTTTAAAATCATTGGGAATGGTAACGGCCTCAGAATCATAAACCACCACACTTGCAGAGGCTAAATCTTTGACGTTGTGATCGAACGCATATTGGTTGTAGGCCAACAGCAAATCCAGGCTATCTCCCTGAGTGCTTAGGCGTTGCGAGCCCACTCGCATCTGGAATAGGGCAGGTCCCCCCTTGATCTCTGCCGGGAACGTGCGATAGGTAAACAGCCAGTAGCCCAACTTTGCTAAAGCTCGTGCAAAAGTCTCACTCGAGCTAATCACACCCTCGCCAGATTCCCCGGCAATTCGTAGAACAAAGGACGCTTTGGTCATAAGTACATATCTCAATTCGAACTATTTCGACAGAGCTTCACAGAGCTTTTTAGAAGGGGGGTTTGTTCATAAAACTCAGCATGTTCTTTAAACTCTGCTATATCTAATATGACCTATAGGCTCCTGAAGGTCTGATACTTTTTTCATCTTTCTTTGAAAACCCATAAAAATCTTAGTAAAGCCTCGGTGAAGCAAAAAAATAAGTCATAAAACTAACAACGCTTCAGTAAAAACAGCGCTGGGTTTGCATGTATCTAGATACCTGTAAACTGAGCAAGACCAGAAACTTGATTTCCGCTCGTTCTCAAGTAGGCTCAGTCCTGGGCTAATTCTGCATTAGAGAGAATTTTGTCTCACAACCGGGCGTCTTGGCTGTAGTCTTGGCTAGAGTCTTGCGCAGGTCTACCTTCGTCCTGCCGGGATTCCGGCCCGAAACTGCCTCGACTTGGAGCCAGCATGAGTAATTCCTGAGCGTTATGACTAGTTGAGGCAGACCCCGGCTCAGATGAGTTCGATGTAGAAATCATGAAGTTTGTCTGATGGGTGTTACCCCTCATCCTTTTCGTGGCATACTCTGGTAATAGATGCACCCTGATTTGGCGGAGAGCTACTTGCTGGCTCTCCGTTTTTTCATGGTCGTTTTTTTAGAGTCATTTTTTCAGGGCCTAGGGGTGTCAGCTACACTGAACCCGTATACCAGCCCATTCGGCGAGGTAGAGGGCTTCTATCTAGCCGTTGCCTTGTTTGGGTTGCGCTACCTGCGGTTCAGCTATTCAGAATCTTGCGAGGGGGATGTTGTGACCTTTCCCATCATTTACTCCGAGGAATTTTTGCAGCACGACACGGGGCGTCTCCATCCTGAGAAGGCTGGACGGCTGACAGCCTCAGTGGAGGCTCTGCGTCAGGCAGCCTTTGCCGAGCAGTTGAGTTGGCAGACCCCCACAGCCTGGCAAGAGCGTGAAGTCTTACCTTGGGTGTTGCGAGTACATCGCCAGCCCTATGTAGAGGCCGTTAGACGTCTGGCCGAAGCCGGCGGCGGTCGGATTGATTCAGATACTTTCGTTTCCAGCCAGAGTTACGAGGTTGCCCTGCTAGCGGTGAGTGCCTGGTTGGACGGGGTTGACCAAGTATTGCGTTCAGGTGAGCCTGCCTTCGTGTTGGCACGTCCACCAGGACACCATGCTCTGCCTGAAATTGGTATGGGCTTCTGCATTTTTGCCAATGCTGCTGTGGCAGCTCTGTACGCCCTCAGCCAGCCCGGTATACAACGGGTCGCCATCCTGGATTGGGACGTGCACCACGGCAATGGCACCCAGGAGATTGTCTGGGATATGCCCCAGATCGCCTACGTCTCAACCCACCAGGCTCCTTTCTATCCGGGTACAGGTCAAGCGGAGGAGCGGGGAGCCCACAACAACATCTTGAATCTGCCAATGGCGAGCGGCAGCACTTTGGCAGAGTATCAGCCCGCTTTTGAACAGAAAATTTTGCCGTTTCTGCGCGAGTTCTCCCCTGACTTGTTAATTGTCAGTGCAGGCTTTGACGCGAACCGAGATGACCCTCTTGCTAGCCTTGCCCTTCAGCCCAGTGACTATGGCCTGTTTACTGAGCTTTGTCTGGGGCTAACGCGCAAGATCGTCTTTGGTTTAGAAGGCGGCTACGATTTTCGGGCCTTGGCTCAATCCGTGGTGGCAGTGGTAGAAAGCTGCCTGCAACCGATCAAGCAACGAGTCTAAAAATCAACCCCTCGCTTCAGGTCAACCCCTTTCTCCGCGTAGTGCTTGTGACAAACCATCTCTGAATGTACAGAGGCGAGGTCAAAGTAGGCGGGTGGGTTCTTACAGCGCCCCGTGATAATGACTTCGGTATCGAGGGGCTTGCGGAGCAGTGTCTGCACGATCGGCTCTTCGGGCAGTAGTTCTAGGTCTACAGTCGGGTTGAGTTCATCTAGGATGATTGTCTTGTAAAGCCCGGAAGCAATGGCGGCACGGGCAATCTCCCAGCCCCGCTCAGCCTCTACATAGTCAATCTCCTGTTGCTGGCCACGCCAGACAATGGCATCCCGGCCACAGCGTTGATGGTCAACCAGATTGGGAAAAATCTGGCGCAACGCAGCAATGGCAGCATCCTCGGTATAGCCACTGCCCCCTTTAAGCCACTGCATGATCAAGACGCGATGGGATAAATCGCGGCTGATGCCTCGACCAATCGCCTGCAAGGCTTTGCCCAAAGCACTGGTCGATTTGCCTTTACCCGCGCCGGTATAAATCTCGATGCCAGTGATGCCGTTAGCTTGAGCTGCCGTGTGGTAGTGCGGTTTCATTTCGGAGTGCAGATCGGCAATCTCCAGCAGGGAGGCAGGCGCTCCCCGACCAGTCGCAATAATTTCCAGGGGCTCAGGCTTATTCTTGAGCGTCCGCACCACCTCATCAACGGGCAATAAGCCTAGATCGAGAACCGGATTGAGCTCATCCAGCACGATCACGGAATACAGCCCTGAGGCTAGGGCACCCCGAGCAATATCCCAACCGCGTTGGGCTTCTTTACGGTCTAGAGGGGTGACCTGATCAGCCCCAAAAAACTCAGCTCGCCCCGTGCGCACCTGATCGATCAGATGAGGAAAACCTCTTTGTAGCGCTTCGATCGCTGCATCTTCGGCATAAGCTCTGCCGGGTCCTTTGAGGAAGCGCAATAGCAGCACCCGAGTTTGCAGGGGGGCCTGATTCTCTGGAGCCATGCCTAGACCAATAGACCGCAGGACGACACCCAAGGCGGCTTGGGACTTGCCCTTACCCTTACCGTCATAAACGTGGAGTTGACCGACAACGCGCTCAGAACGAGTTTGAGCGGTCTGAATACCAATACCAGTGCGGGTCATTATCAAGTCATTACGAGAGGCAGACCAAGGCCATACCGCTCAGCGTTGAGCTAGGCGGGTGATTGGCTGGTTTAACTGGTTTCAATCTTACCGGCTTGATTTTAACGGATACCCTCCCCTGGATTTAGCGTTTTATTGGTGGCTTGAGGCCCAAATACCCAGCTGAGAGACCTAAAGCCGAGGGCATAATTAGAAGCACCAGAAGATTAGATGGCACTGAGTGCAGAATGTAGCGGATAATGGTTGGCGTTTTTGCACCGCTTAATCCTCGGATCTCGACCTATGGATCTCTCGCGCATTAGTCCCCAACCAAAACCTGGTCTCGTCAACATCCTGATTGAGATTCCCGCAGGTAGCAAAAATAAATACGAGTTCGACAAAGACTTGCAAGCCTTTGCCCTAGACCGGGTGCTCTACTCATCGGTTCAATATCCTTGTGATTACGGCTTTATCCCCAACACTCTGGGCGATGACGGCGATCCACTCGATGCGTTAGTCCTTATTGATCAGCCCACCTTTCCCGGCTGCGTGATTCTGGCCCGCCCTATCGGCATGCTGGAAATGATTGATGGCGGCGAAGGCGATGAGAAGCTTCTCTGTGTGCCTGCCAAAGACCCCCGCTATGCAGAGGTCCAAGGCATCACAGACATCGCCCCTCATCGGCTCGAAGAAATTTCTGAGTTCTTCAAAACCTATAAGAACTTAGAGAAGAAGGTGACCGAAATCAAAGGCTGGCAGGGGCTAGCCAAGGTGCAGCCTCTGATCGATAAGTGCATCGCTGCTGCTAAACACTAGAGCATCAAACGCTCATTGCTAACATGCGTTGAATGGGTCGCAGTGCTGCGACCCGAGTTGTCTCAGGCATGGTGATTTCTGGGGCTCGATTCTTCATTGCCCAATAAAGTTTTTCTAGGGTATTTAACCGCATGTGCGGACACTCATTGCAAGCGCAGTTACTCAACGGAGGAGCAGGAATAAACTGCTTCTGGGGGGCTTGCTTCTGCATCTGATGAATAATGCCCGGCTCCGTAGCCACAATAAAAGTCTGACTGGTACTTGATTGAGCGTACTTCAGCAGCGCCGTCGTGGAACCAATATATTGCGCATGACGCAAGAGAATTGGTTCGCATTCCGGATGGGCGATCACTTCGGCCTGGGGATAAGCTGTCTTGAGCTGAAGCAACTTCCTCTCTGAGAAGGTTTCATGCACAATACAAGCGCCTTGCCAAAGCACCAGCTCGCGCCCTGTCTGCTGCATGACATAGCGGCCTAAATTGCGATCTGGCGCAAAAATAATCGGTTGAGTCTCGGGAATTTGACGCACAATTTGAACGGCATTTGCACTAGTGCAAATGATGTCGCTCATTGCCTTAATCTCAGCAGTGCAATTGATATACGACACCACTAGATGATTGGGATGAGCCGCCTTAAAAGCAGCAAACGCTTCTGGAGGACAGCTATCAGCGAGCGAACAACCTGCGGCCAAGTCCGGCAGCAAAACCAACTTGTCTGGATTCAGAATTTTGGCCGTTTCAGCCATAAAGTGAACCCCTGCGAACACAATTACCTCTGCATTAGTGCTTGCTGCCTGTTGGGAAAGCCCCAAAGAATCACCGAGATAATCAGCAACATCTTGAATATCAGGATCCTGGTAATAGTGAGCCAGAATCACAGCATTCAATTCGCGCTTTAAAGACTGAATAGCAGCAAACAAATCATCCGGTAGCTCGGCCATGCTTGGCGAGCCCGGTTGGCGGCGTGCAGTTGTAAACACAGGCAGGAATTACCCCGGCTTCAGGTGATGTGAGCTAATTATAGTTGAATTTACCAAAAATAGCATCCTGAAGTGACCCTAGTGACCTTTGGGGTTGTTAAGAGCCCTGAAAATCGTAATCTTTTCTCCCTGATCTAGGCCCCAGGCCAGATCGTAAATTTTAGATATAGATACCAAAAACCGAATCCATGATTCAGCGAGGGGAACTGCTATGTATACCCTTATTCGTACCCCTGACTACGAGCTCTATCTATGTGAACGTGACGAGACCGGCTCACTCAACATCTGGAATGCAGCCGGAGAAAACCTGGCTCAATGTCCACAGGAACCTCAGTCCTACGTTGTCATTCAGGCTATTGCCCATGAGTTTCGACGCATTGAGGGCCGACGACAGCGTCGGCGTTGGTTAGGAGTCTTAGCTGTAGTCAGCGTGGCTATCGGCTTTGTCACTGTCACTGGGGCGCTCGCACGCTCTCCAGTCCCAGAAACCAACTCCTATGTTGAGTCCATCGAATTGAGCGATTGGCTCAGCACTCTTCAGTAGAAGACCTTGAGTAAACACAAGTAACAGCTCACTGTTTAGAGAGGCAAACTTAGCGGTCTCCCTGATTTAGCCGTCGATTCCATTCCTCGTCGATTTTGCGGCTATTCGCTGACTCTTGGTCTAGCAAGTCTTGCTCAGTGGTGTAGGCCAGGTCCTCTTCACTGATCACCTGTTCAGCTGCAAATTGCTGAGCATAAGTGAGCTTGCGGGTGATTTCAGGGCTGCTTTGCCTTAATTTCGCGGCCTGCTGCTGCCGTTTAGCGTTACGAGCTTCAACCTTGGCATTACGGCCCCGGAGCCAGAGATAGCGCACTAGGGGGATTACCAGAAAACCAATACCGTAGGCTAGCAAGATGCCATAAATACCACTGGCAAACCCAACTAATCCACCCAGTTCTGCTGCTCCGCTCCTGAGTAAACCGCCCAGGATCAAGACCGCAACCACGTTTACGCCGCCTAAAATTCCAGCCAAGGTCAGTTGGCCAGAGGTGGCCTCACTAAACTTCCAGCGGAGCTCCCTCAGGAACTCTGGAATCTGCATGCCTCGACTGCGGAAAGCGGTTGCCTGAAGTTCAGGAAAACGGTACACCAAGTCACCCTCTGGGCTAACCTCTGGCTGCCCGTTGAATCGAGTCAGCACCGGCAGCATATAGTCCTCATACTCATTGCGAAAGCCACTGCCTAGATCGTCTAGGTAGGGAGCAACCTGTTCAGCAATTGCTACACCTCGGTTTCGCCGAATCAGACTGCCGATCGTTTGCCAACGTCGCTCTTCCAAGTTGGCATTGGGGTTACCATCCCCAAATAGGAAAGAGAACACTGCTTCTAGAAAATTCATCTGAGGCTTCTGCTCAGAACCACGGCGCTGGGTATAGGGTCGCTCGTCGTAGTAATTCGGGCTGAAAAACCAGAACAGATCCGGCCAGTAGAAAAGACCTGGCATATAGAACATGCCACCGCCATCGCGGTCATTGCTGTTGCCATTGTCATCGCTGCTGCGCATGGCAGTCATGATGATAAAAATGGCAACAATCACCAGCACAATTGAGGTGACCAGAACTACACCAAACGAGATGCGAAGCAAGTAGAACAGAATTTTCCAGATCTTCTGCCACTGCTCTTGAAGCTGGAGCCGGAAATACTTGCTGCGCAGAACGTCTCGAAAGTTATTGGGATAGACATAAGCAATCTCTCCCGACTCTGCAACTTGCAAATGTCCACCAGCGCTCTGAGCTAGCGTGAGCAGTTCTCGCTGCGCCAGTTTCACATCCAAGCCAGCACGAGCGGCAACGTCGCCAACCGTAACGCGATAATTTAGCTTCTCAACCGCCTGCATGACGGCGGGATTGGGAGTAGCCTGGGAAAGAGCCATAGGACGCGCATACTCAGGTCTTTAGCTCTATTCTAAGGGGCTTACCCTTGGTCTATCAGAGCTGAAATCAGGCACCGGGTAGATGCAGTACCATGATCAGCAGCGAGATTTTCTCTAGCCGGAATATGCCGAGATCCCAGCGCAACGACAACTTCATTGACCGCTCCTTCACGGTCATGGCGGATATGATCCTCAAGATCATGCCCGGTAGTAAGAGGGAGAAGGAAGCCTTCGCTTACTACCGCGACGGCATGTCTGCCCAAGCTGACGGAGAGTACGCCGAGGCTCTCGAGAACTATCAGGAAGCACTCACCCTCGAAGACGATCCATACGATCGCAGCTACATTCTCTACAACATTGGCCTAATCCACGCCAGTAATGGCGAACATGACCGGGCACTGGGGTACTACCATGAAGCCCTAGAACTAAACCCACGGCTGCCCCAGGCGCTTAACAACATTGCAGTGATCTATCACTACAAGGGGGAGCGACTGAAGGAATCTGGCAAATCTGAGGAAGCCGAGGAAGCCGACGAATACTTTGACCAAGCTGCCGAGTTCTGGAAGCGGGCGATCCGAATTGCCCCCAACAATTACATTGAGGCTCAGAACTGGTTGAAAACCACAGGGCGCTCAAAGATGGACGTGTTCTTCTAAAAAGATTAGGAGTCTCAATTTTTCATGCTTGATCGTGATCAAGTCCGCCATGTTGCGCGGCTAGCTCGCCTAGAACTAACACCGGATGAGGAGGAGCGCTTCACGAGTCAGCTGGTAGGCATTCTGGGCTATGTAGAGCAGCTGAGTGAATTAGATACCGCCAGCGTGCAGCCTACTACGCGAGCGATTGACGAGCGCAACATTACTCGGTCTGATACTCTCCACCCCTGGCCTGCCCCTGAAACTCTATTGGACTGTGCCCCCGACCGCGAGGAGGGTTACTTCAAGGTGCCGAAGATTCTAGCGGAGTAGAAGCAAGCAGGCGGGCTAGGTTATCTAGTTTGCCGCTCAAGCGCCTTGTCGGCAGGGGCCAAGCTTTGAGTAGCGTTGGGGTTACATTGATGTGATCAGCTTCAGCCTCTTCAGGATGTTTAAGCACATCAATGATTTTGAGGCTGTATGGCTCGTGCAAAAGCCGTTCCAGCGACAGATGTAGCTCCTGGAGAATCTGCTCTGTTGCCAAGTTGTTTCCAGAAATAAACAGCCTGAACTCGTAACCGCGTCGCTCCTGTCTAGAAGCCTCTAGCTTGACGGGCAACACAGCCTCTGGTCGTTCCACCTTCAGCACCAAGTCGTGGTCTTCCCAAAGTTCTGGGAAACTACTTTGGTGAGCTTCGATCAGAATGGGATCGCAGTTCTCCAGGTCCGCTGGCGCCAACTGCCAAACTTGATGCTCTGACAAGCCAAAAGCAGCATTGAGTAGCGCCTGATAACGGAGCACTGCAGGATAAGCTTCTGCAGTAATGTGAATTTGACCTGTCTGTGGATGCTGCCAGCAATCCACGCTGGCTGTATAGCAGGGAGTCAAGAAGTGCGGTGGTTCATCAAGTGAGAGTGCCCGTTGTAAAGCACTACACAGATGAAGGTGCCAGTAGCTCAGCTTGCTTGGGTCAACGGCGTAAACAAAATCGCCTCCAGGCGTAAATAAGGCAATGCCTTTAAAAAGTGCCTGGGAGCGCTCCATAGTCTACATATAGGTCCGAGTTAGGTCCGACCGCGCAAGGTTTGTGCCATCTCATTAGGCTTGGGCGACGCTTCCAGCGCAGTTTCTTCAGTAATGCGTCCTGACTCATACAGGGCGTAGAGTGACTGGTTCATACTGCACATGCCATCGAAAGTGCACCTGGGAATAATGCCTTCGATTTCATCAACTTCACCGCGCTTAATAAAGTCTTTGATGGCGTCAGTATTGACCATGATCTCGTGAATTGCAGCCCGCTTGCCATCGGTTGTGCGCACCAGAGATTGGGCAATGACTGCAACCAGAGATTCTGCCACCTGAATCCGCATTGGCGCTTGTTCATCAGGGTTGTAAAGGTTCAGAATCCGTTCGATAGTTTTAACGGCGCTGTTCGTGTGCAGGGTGCCAAATACCAAGTGGCCAGTTTGCGCTGCTTTCAGAGCAGTATTGACCGTTTCTCGATCGCGCATTTCGCCAATCAGAATGATATCGGGGTCTTCACGCAGTGAAGCTTTGAGCGCATTGTCAAACTTCAACGTGTGCAAACCAACTTCGCGCTGACGGATCAGAGACTTGCGGCTCTGGTGAACGAATTCCACCGGGTCCTCAATAGAAATGATGTGCTTGGGCATCTCCTTATTGATGTAGTCGATCATGGCAGCCATAGTGGTCGACTTACCAGAACCGGTAGGACCGGTTACTAAGATCAATCCCTTGTGGTGGTGGCACAGCTCACGGAAGACCTCCGGCAAGTGCAGTTGTTCCATGGTCAGAATGGTGAGCGGGATGAGACGCAACACCATCGCTGGTCCTTTAAGCGAGACAAAGACGTTAATCCGCACCCGCGCCATGTCGTCATACTGGGTGGCACCGTCGTATTCCAATGTCTCTTTAAACTGCTGGATCTGATCTTCGGTCAGAATCTCACGTAGCCAGTCAAAGAAAGTGTCCTCATCAGTCTCCGGATGCTCAGTTAGCTCCATGTGACCCCGCTGACGGAAGCGAGGAACCTCTCCTACCCCCAAGTGGATGTCAGAGACGCCTTTTTCGTAGGCCTCCCGCACCAGCATCTCCAGAGTCAGCTGACCAGTAGCAGCACGATTGCGAGCCCCACGCGCTGGTGGCGGAGCCCCTGGACGATGACCCGGCAGGGGGGGAGGAGCAGAGGGCGTAGTAGCCGTTGCGGTAGGCCGGGGGTTGGAGGATGAAGTGGGAGTAGTGGGGATAGGCGGACGATCGGAGGAAGTTGGATTCCTGACGACGGTTGTATCTCCAGACATGCTGGTCACAGGCAAGCTGCCTGGACGGGGAGGCAGGGGCATTGCAGGAGGCACGGGCGGGGGTGCAGGCGGGACTCGGTTCAAGGGGGAAGGCACGGGCGAGTTGTGAGACTGAGTCATAAGGTTAGGCTGCGATAGTCTTGCAGAGACCCCCGCGCAGGGGCCTTGGGCTAGGAAAGGCTTACCCTTCTGGTTTCAGAGTGTACCCAACGCTTCCAGCTTGCGCTCAGGAACTAGTAGAGATGCGTTAAACGAAAGATTTCGGAACAACCGGGGTCGGGTTATTGCTGAAATGATAGACGCGCTGTGGGTTGAGGTTGTCTGCTCGGAGAACTGTGCTGAGTTGGCTGATGGAACTAGCAACCCGGTCTAAGCTACCCTGCACCCCAGCCACTGGGTCTTCCCCACTCATTACTCGGAACTCAAAAGCGCGTAAATGAGGCAGCCTAGCGACAGTTGCCAGAATCCGCTGGAGAGCTTCTAGATAAGGATGATCGACCTGCTGATACCAATCCTTTGCGGCTAAACCTGGCTGATCTAAACCTAGGTTAATCGTGAGCGAGGGCGTATCGAACAAAGCCAATACCGCTGGACGAGATTCCTCCTGAGCTAAGAGATCCTGCGTTTGGGCTAAGTCTCGCAACTGGTCCAGGCGGCTGTAGTGAATTTCAGGACTAAGCGGGGCATCATCCCACTGGATTGCCAGGGTGAGCAGATAGGTTTGTAGGAGTAAATGGCCGAGCTTTTCTGCCTTCGTTGCCAGATAGCGAGCGTTGTAATGGTTTGCCTCAGTCAGCAATGGAACTCGGTCAACGACCTTAAGGCCGTAGCCCTTGAGTCCTGCGAGCTTACGCGGGTTATTGGTGACAAGGCGCATTTGTCGGACGCCTAGGTCATTGAGAATTTGAGCCCCAACCCCGTAGTTACGTAGATCTGGACCAAAACCCAGCTTTGCATTGGCCTCAACCGTATCCATGCCTAGGTCCTGCAAGGAGTAGGCTTTGAGTTTATTGATCAAGCCAATCCCCCGACCTTCCTGCCGCAGGTAGACCACGACCCCGCAACCTGTGTGCTCGATCATCTTGAGCGCAGTATTAAGCTGGGCACGACAGTCGCAGCGTAAAGAGCCTAGGGCATCTCCAGTTAGGCATTCAGAGTGAACTCGTACCATGACTGGACGATCTTTGAAGGTAGCCGGATCGCCTTTGACGATTGCTACATGCTCAGAATTGTCCAGGGTATTGCGGTAGGCATAGATGTGAAAATCACCAAATTCTGTAGGCAGACGAGTGACCGTCTCACGATGAACAAAGCGTTCATGAGCCAGACGGTAGCTAATCAAGTCAGCAATACTAATGAGGCGCAACTGGTGCTCGTGGGCATAGTCGATCAGTTGCGGCAACCGCGCCATTGACCCATCTGGATTCTGGATCTCGCAAATTACCCCAGCTGGGTAGAGACCCGCAAGCTGGGCCAAATCAACCGCGGCTTCCGTATGTCCAGCCCGCTTCAGAACACCGCCGTCACGGGCCTTTAAGGGAAAAATGTGGCCGGGGCGACGCAGGTCTTCAGGTTGGGTGCGAGGGTTTAGAGTCGCCAGAATGGTACGAGAGCGGTCATCAGCGGAAATCCCCGTGCCGACGCCCAAGTGAGGACCGGCATCGATGCTGACCGTGAAAGCAGTCTGGTTGCTATCTGTATTACGGCTGACCATCAAAGGTAGATCTAGTTCGTCTAGCCGTTCAGCCGTCATCGCAAGACAAATGAGGCCACGCGCATAGACGGCCATGAAATTGATGGTGTCAGCAGTAGCAAATTGAGCCGCACAAATTAAGTCTCCTTCGTTCTCACGGCTCTCATCATCCACAACAACAATCATGCGGCCAGCCCGCAGATCGTTAAGGGCATCTTCAATCGTGTCGAACTGGAAGGGTTGACGGTCGGGCTGCGCGATCAAGGGAGGACTATCCTGCAACGATTGTTTACACTGCCTCTACTCTTGATCTTAATATCAGCGGAGTTCTGCTTTGGCCTGTTAAAGCTCGAAACCGAAATCTTCCTCCAAGGTGCTGCTCTAAAGGTTCCGCTCTAAACGTGCTGAGAGACAAAAGCAATCACCTGCTCTAGGGACTGCTCCAGATCAAGCAGGAGAGCGGGAGCTTGCTCCAGGGTTCTGCGCTGAGCTTGCTGCTCAAGTTGATTAGCCAAAGTTTGTAGGGTCAAAGCTCCGACATTGGCGCTAGAGCCCTTGATCCGATGCGCGTGATGCTCGACTGCTGTAATGTCACTGGCTAAGACTGCTTGCCTGGCTACAACTAAGTTCTCCTGGATATCTTGAATAAAGGTTTGCAAGAGTTCCCGTTCAAAGTCTAGGTCGTGCTCAGAGATCTGGTGCAGACGATCGAGATCAAGGGGTGGGCTCGGACTGAGAGATTGGCCAATGCCTTGAACCCAGCCGTCTCCGCTCGCAATCAGAGTCGACCAGTGCTTAAGCGCAGCTTCCAACTCTTCTTTACGAACGGGCTTACTGAGATAATCGTCCATCCCTGCCGCCAAGCACTTTTCTCGATCCTCTTTGAGGGCATGGGCAGTCATGGCAATCACAATGGTGTGCCGGGTTTGCCCTTCGCGACGGCGTAACTCTTGTGTCGCTGCATAGCCGTCTAGAAGCGGCATCTGACAGTCCATCAGCACAATGTCATAGGCAATTTGAGCCAGAATATCTAGTGCTTCCTGACCGTTGGCGGCAATATCAGCCTCGTAACCCAGCTTCTTCAATTGATGTAATGCAACTTTTTGATTGACGAGATTATCCTCTGCAATCAGAATTTTAAGTTTGGAGGACTGGCTTGGCATATTAGGTTCAGAATAATTTTGACTGTGAATTAAGGCATTAGCAGAACTTAAGAGGGCCGTCCGTTCTAGCAGGGCTGTTGAGGTTGTCTGCAGGCAAGAGGCCGAAACCTTGATGATGCAAGCAAGAAGCCGAGATTGCTTGACCGGTTTAACTAGGTAGGCTGAGAAGCCCTGCTCCAAAAGCAGCCTGGAGTTGCCCGGTTGATTGATAGAGGTCATCATGATCAACTGAGTCTGGTGCAGAACTGGATCCAACTTGATTAATTGGCCCAAGCTTGCACCATCGAGTTCCGGCATCTGCATGTCGAGGACAGCAATATGGTATGGATTGCCAAATGCAGCAGCCTGCCGCAAAGCTAGTAGGGCTGCTTTTCCACTCGCAACTTCGTCTATTTGCAGACCCCAGGCACTAGCCTGGTAGCGTAAAATTTTGCGGTTTGTGGTGTTGTCGTCTACAACCAGAAGCCGCAACCCAGATAAATCAGCTGGAGCAGAACTCTCAGTTCTATTTGTGTCAGTTTGTTTGGCAAAACTAGCAGTAAACCAAAAGCAGGAGCCTTGCCCTTCAGTACTAATCACACCAATTTCACCACCCATCCTTTTGACCAGATGTTTAGAAATGGCCAAGCCTAAACCGGTGCCACCATAGCAGCGGGTGATTGAAGCATCAACCTGAGAGAAGGATTGAAAAAGCTTAGCTTGGTCCCCTAAAGCAATGCCAATGCCAGTGTCGATCACTGAGAACAAAATGACAGCAGAGGCCGATGTTTCCGATTGCAGTGTCGCCCGAACAACAACCTCTCCTTCAGTTGTAAATTTAACGGCGTTACCAGTTAGATTAGTGAGAATCTGGCGGAGACGGCCGGCATCCCCCTGCAATTGAGTGGGGACATTCTTGTAAACTAAAGTAGCAAGTTCTAAACCCTTAGTCTGAGCTTGAGAAGCAAGTAGATCTGCTACTTCCTCAACACAACTATTCAAGTCAAAGTCTAGATTTTCCAGCTCCATTGACCCAGCTTCTAATTTGGAGAAGTCTAGGATTTCGTTGATGATCGTTAGCAAGTTATCAGCACTCACTCGAATCGTCTCAACGAAATCTCGTTGCAGAGCATTGAGCTCAGTTTCTAGAAGTAAACCAGTCATGCCAATCACACCATTCATGGGCGTGCGGATTTCATGGCTCATATTGGCTAGGAACTCAGATTTGAGCTGTGAAGCTGCCACTGCAGCTTCCCGCGCCTCAACCAGCTCATTAATTCGCTCGACGACAATAACAATGCCGCCAACTTCACCATCAGGACCATACCAGGGATTGTAGGCCCAGCGCTGGTATTCTTTGGTCCCGTTCTGCCGTTCCCACATCTCCTCTGGGCAGGCTAGAGCCTCTCCTGCAAGGGCTTGCTGATGTTTATTCTTCCAAGTTTCTGGTAAATCAGGAAACACTTCGTAGTGGCTGCGACCTACCAGAGATTTC
The DNA here is from genome assembly GCF_014696065.1 of Leptolyngbya sp. FACHB-261. NCBI lineage: Bacteria > Bacillati > Cyanobacteriota > Cyanophyceae > Leptolyngbyales > Leptolyngbyaceae > Leptolyngbya > Leptolyngbya sp. FACHB-261. The sequence goes on from NZ_JACJPL010000031.1 coordinate 866,142, forward strand.
TCCCCCAAGCCATAATCAGTGAGCCATTTGTAGCTGTGGGTCAGGTAGCGCATTTCAGTGTCAAACATCGCCATTGCGACAGGTGCGTTGGTCACAATTTGACGAAGCTGTTGGCGCTCGCGATCTAAAGCCCTTTCTGCTTGTTTGCGATCAGTCACATCTCGCACAATCACCAATACTTCACTCACCCCAGAGACAACGATGCGCGCCTCATAATCCCGCATTCTATTAACAACTTCGAGTTGGTATTCGAAGACTTGAATTCTCTCAGTTTGCAGCGCCTGAGCAATGTAGTACATACACTGTTTGGCTAGCTCAAGTGGCAATACCTCACAGACTTTTTTGCCTAACAATTGGCTGCGTGGCACCACCAGATCTTTGTCCTCTTCCACCTTGAAGTCTAGATAGGTGCCATCTTGACTGATCCGAAAAATCAAATCTGGTATTGCGTTGAGGAGTGCACGGTGTCTGGCTTCGCTCTCTCGCAGGGCCGCCTCAGCTTGCTGCTGAATTCCCAAGGCTTCGTTCAGCGCAATCACATTGAGTTCGTTCTCAGCCCAAATCGCCAGATCACGCAGGGACTCTAGCTCAGTGTCGTTGAGCTGACGTGGGCGACGGTCAATTAGGCAAAGTGTGCCTAAGGGCTGACCATTGCTTGAAAGCAGTGGCTGGCCAGCGTAGAAACGAATGTAGGGTTCACCTGCAACCAGAGGATTGTCAGCAAACCGTGGGTCTAATTGGGTGTCAGTGACCACGAAGGGTTCTGGCCTGAGAATGGCGTGGCCGCAGAACGAGATATCCCGTGAGGTTTCGCTGGCGTCCAACCCCTGACAGGACTTGAACCATTGGCGTTCCGCGTCGACTAAGCTGATCAAGGCGATTGGCACACCAAATAGGTTCCTAGCCATCCGCGTGATCCGATCGAAGCGCTCCTCCGGTGCGGTATCGAGAATTTGTAGCTGATGTAAGGTAGCAAGCCGCTCAGTTTCATTTAGCGGTAGCGGTGGCTTGATCATGAGTTCTCAGGCTTCAGCCCGCGTACGTCTGGTACCCCTGATCAAACATGCCCGAACTTCTCTAACTGTGCTCAGGGAATCAGGGGCTAAATTGAGAAAAAACTTGAGCCAGTTGCCGATTCGGGCAACTGGCTCACAGGGGACACACACTGGCTTTCTAGCAGCTTTCTACTCCTTGACCAAGCTCAGCTCCGGCAGGTTCCACAAACCGCCCCCAATTGCGGAAAACTTAACACCTCTCACACGACGACGCACGGCAGTCAGGGTCAGAGGATTACCTAAATGGATGACCGGCAACTGCTCCTGCACCAGTTGTTGAAATTGGCCGTAGAGCGCCTTGCGCTCCTGCTCGTCATAGGTCTGCGCCGCGGCAATCAGCAGGTGGTCGATCTGTTTCTCCCAGGGATAAACCTGATAACCCGGTAGCGTTCCTTCTTCGGTGCTAGGAGGTTGGTTGAAGGAGTGCAAGCGACCATCACTGCGCCAGAAACTTGCCTCGCTGTTAGGCTCAATGCTGCTCGGTAAGCTCAGCAAAATACATTCCCAGTCCCGACGGACATCCATCTTTTCGAGCAGCGTATTGAAAGCAACTGGCACGAAATCAACGATGATGCCAATTTGAGCCAGGTCGTGCTGAATCTGCGTGCCGATGGCTTCACGAATGGTATTACCCGCATTGGTGTTCAGCACAAATCTCACTGGGTTGCTCTGGTCATCGAGTAACTGACCCTGAGAGTTGTAGGTATAGCCAGCCGCTTGCAAAATTGCTTTAGCGCGCTCTAGATCGTAGGGGTAGGTCACTAGCCCTGCGTCGGGAGCAAGGTAGTAGGGATTCTGCTCTGCAAGTGGCGAGTCTTGGACCTTGCCTAGACCCCGAAACACATTGTTGACTAGCGCTTGCCGGTCAAGAGCATGGGCGACTGCCTGTCGAAAGGCAAGGTCCCTGAACCAACGCGACCGCTCTGGCCGCACCAATGGTTTCCCAGTTTTAGGATTGCGAGCACGGCTTTGGTTGAAGGTGATCCAGGTGCTATTCGGTGGTGGACCACCGTTATAAATCGTGAACTGACCCCGCTCCTCTTCCTGTTTGAGCAGTTGAAAGTCCTCTGGCCGCAAATTATAGAAGTCCAATTCTTGCGAGCGAAAACGCAGCAGTTGGGTATCGCGGGAGTCCATGACCTGAACCACCAGCCGCTCGATTAGGGGTTCTGCTGCACCTTGGGCAGTCCGCCGCCAGTAATAAGGGTTGCGTTCTAATAACACTCGCTCACCAGGGCGATACTGCTTAAGGCGATAGGGGCCACTGCCAACAATTTGCTGAACGTTGGTCTCAACGGTCCAAGTGGTTAAAAACTGCGGATTACCGTTTGAATTGAGATTTTGAACTGTGTTCTCTAAAACGTGCTTGGGCAGAATCGGCGCATCTAGCGTGACCAGAAACGGGGCAAAAGGCTCAGGCAGAATGAACTCAATCTGCTGCTCATTGAGCTTACGCAAAGCGGGAAAGCGATTGCTTTGGCCGATGCGCATGACATCCCGTTGGCGAGCTGGAATCTGCTCGTTAAAGATGACGTCTTCAAAAGTGAACAGAACATCGTCGGCAGTTAGCGGCTGTCCATCGGACCACTGCAATCCATCCCGCAGTGTGAACCGAATGCGCTTGCCAGTGTTGTCGATTTCCCAAGACTCTGCCAGTTCTGGCTCTACGCGTCCGGTTAGCCCGTTCAAGCGCACCAAACCATCAAAAACTAAGCTCACATCTTCCAGAGAGTTTTCGCCCAATATCGGGTTAAAACTTTTGGGGTCTGAGGTGGTCGACAGAACCAGTTGCGAGCCGGGGAGGGGATGAGGCGCACAGGCGACTAAGTAGCCACCTAAGATCAGCGCCAAGAGCAATAACCACAAGTGGCGCACTAAGCGGGCAGACTGCATAGACCAAACTGTCTAAAAAAAGATACAGCGCAGTCTACATGCTGCTGGGGCTAGTGCGCACTGAGCTTCTCGCGCTCAGTCAGAGACAGGGCTGGCATAGGCCATGTCGATCGGTTCAAGCATCCTCAGCGCTCTCTAAAAACTGGGTGTCGATGAGATAGGCGCCTGTTGCGAAGCGCACGCCCCAATAACCGCCTGGTCGTCGGTCCAGAATCACGCCCTCAGCCCCCTGGCTAAGCAGGTAAGCGGGACGCAGCATTGGCATCGGTTCAGCAGTTTTGAGGTAGGGAGGTAGGGTTTTAAGCCGAACTTTCGCACCAATCGCAAACTCGCTCATATTTTGTTCACTCTCAAAGGTTCACTCTTCAGAATTAGCTAGATTAGCGGGGCTCGTTGCGCAGGCGAATAATTGCCTGTCGGAGTTGTTGCTGTAACTCGGGTTGCGGTTCACGCCCTAGGGCCAGCAGCAAGGCCCCAACCGAATCAAACCGCCGCAATTGAACCAGCCCGGTCGCAGCACGGCGACGCACCTCCGGGTCTGGACAAGCTAGCAGACGGATCAAGTGGTGTTGCAGGCTGCGATCGAGGCTGTCAAGGCGGGCTCCATTGAAGCGAGCCCCTTTGAGATTGGCCTGAGCAAGCTGGGTCCCACGCAGATCCAGGTTGCGGAGATCGGATCCGCGCAAGTTCGCGCCCCGCAAATCTGCGCCCGGTCCCACAGCCCCACAGTGTTGAAACTTAAACTGCTCCGGCCACTGAGTTAGGTTGTTGTACCGCGCTTGGTTGAGGTCAGCGCCATTGAGATTGACATTGCGTAGGTCTGTCCCGCGCAAATCTGCGCCGCGTAACTGCGTATCTTGGCAAATAGCCCCACTCAAATTGGCTGCCTGGAGATTAGCACCGTTGAGACAGGCGCGGCTGAGATCGGCATAACTGAGATCAGCCCGACTGAGGTCAGTATCTTGAAGCTGGCTGTGGTTGAGCAGAGCCTCTCTCAAGCAGGCATCTCTTAGACAAGCAGCCGTCAGCCGCATACTGCGTAGATCAGCTCGACGCAAATCTGCGCCACGAAGGTCAGCATGGCTGGCATCAGCAGCAATTAAAGTGCTAGGACGCAGTTGGCCTCCTTTCGCCGCAGCATTGCACCAGACAAAATGCTCAAGGGTGCCACTCTACTTCAGGGTACTCAGGAACTATTTGTTAGGCTTCTCTGCGCTTTTGTCCGAGGCAGGTTTATCTGGGCCTGAACCCGCTGAACTAGGCTTGTCGGCTGGGTGTTTTTCAGACTTGGCGTCTGGTTCTGGCGATTGCAAGGCTTGGTCTAAAATGGCGCGTGCCTGTTCTGCCTGGGACCTAGCTTCTCGGTAGCGCAGGTTCGCCTGAGCAAAGGTCTTAAGCGATTTGAAGCCTTCTTTAAGTCGAGCAATCTCGTCTTCACTGACCGTTTCGTCGCTAAACAGAACGTCAACCTGGGCGCGAACCTCCAGGGCTTCAGTGCGGCTTTCTTGGACCTTGAGCTTGAGAGTGGCTAAGTTACTGAGCACTTGGACAGCTTGGGTCACGGCGTCCTCATCACTGACAGAGGCAGAACCGGGATCTTTTACTTCGATAAACTGCTGAGGACTAAAGCCGTCAGCCAGCTCAGTGGCTAATTTGCCGGCATCCATGAGTTCGATGAGCTGGTCCATCGCTTTCTCACGAGCTTTGGCAGAGTCTTTCCCGGAAACCGTCAGGATGACTTCCGGGTTTTGAGCGAGGGTGTACTGGACCATGGTTAAAGGTAGGGCTTTTCTCTGAATGCTATCGATCCTAATGGTCTCTGCGCTGAATTGAGGTTCTACTGGCTAGTTGGCTGACTGACTACTGCCTCTCACCTAGCTAACCAACAAGACTTTTAGGGCAATGGTCATCCAGTAACAGCTGCAGCTCAAGCTTAAAAGCTTGAGCTGCAGTTTTCGGAACCCTCTTGAAGCCAATGGTCAAGCCATAAGCTCTGATTGCTATTTTTCCTTTAGATTCAGATAGATCAGAAGATCGACAGAGGGATGATCGGCAGTACTTTTCCTACTAAGTTATTCTCCCAGCCCAGACCTAGCGAGCCTATCTTCTGTGAAGGGCCTGCCGAGAAATGTAAGGTCAGAAGCTAATTAAGCAGGAAATTAAGCAGGAACAGGTTGATTAGGCACTCTAGGCCAAGTCAAGAGCCACCAAGCCAAGAAGCGCCAGCAGCTAAATAGCTACAGCGAAAAATCTCTTTTTCACTGGTAGTGCCATTGCGACTGCGAAGGCAAAGCACTACCAGATTCACTCATCCGCCGCTCAAACTGTTGCTAGCACAAACTCCCAGTAGGAGTCCCAAAGCGTATCTACCTTTGACTGTTCTTGGGTGGTTCGCTCCTGCACAGCACCACGAGCAATGATTTGACCCACTTCGTAGGCCAATTCGCTTGAGACTCGACCATCAGTTGAGTTGACAACTTGAGCAGCAAAGCGTTCAGCCCAGCGCTTTTGCCCAACAGAAAAGCTACGGTTCATGGGTGTTTTCTTTGAAGCTAGAGATGTCACTAGTTTGGACCAATCAAGCAGCACTGACCTGCGTTTCAGATACGTAATTTCACGCTGATCCATGTACTTTTGTTACCAGCTCTCAGATTGGCTTAAGTGCCGGGCAGCGAACGCAAGCGTTCACTGAGATGGCTGCGCTCAGCCAAAGCTCGGACTAGAGGTCCGTGATCGCCGAATTCTACGATACTGATCGAGCCTACAGGACAGCCAATCCGATAGCGAAAACGGCCCACATCAACTCCTAAAAGGCTACAGAGCAGGATGCGGATCGTCGCCTTATGAGAGGCAACTAGAACATTACCACTGCTATAGCGCTGCTTAATTTCTTCAACGACCTTGAGCGCACGGGTAGCAATGGCGACAGCCGCCTCACCACCGGTAGGGGGATACCAGGCAGGATCAGCGGTCCAGCGAATATGGTCTTCTCGATAGGTTTCCTTAACCTTGTCTACCGATAGCCCTTCCCACTGACCATAGTGAATTTCCCTAAGACCATCGCGGAGTTGAATCTCTAGACCTAAGGCTTCACAGATCGGGTTCACTGTCGCAATCGTGCGTTTCATTGGGCTGGCAAACACTGCCGTCCAGGCAGTTGTGCGGTAAGCCTCTGCAAACGCTTGCGCCATCTCAATGCCCTCCGAGGTCAGTTCTGGATCGATGGAGCCGCAAAAGGCATTTTCACGACTGCACGCAGTCTGCCCGTGGCGCAGAAAGTAAAGCGTTAAGCTCAAGGTTGTTCTCTCCGGTTGGTTGAGTGAGAGTAAGCCCTTGTATCGTAACCAGGTAATTCTATTGCCCAGTAGCTTGGGGACTACAGATTAGGCGTTCTCTGCCACCAGGTTGAGGATCGTTGTGACCAGTTCACTGGACTCCACGGGTGTAGCAAGGTGCTGTTGAAAACCAGCCCCAAGCGCTCGTTTACGATCTTCCTCACAGGTATAAGCAGAGTTGTCAGCAAGCAGGGTACAGGTATCAACTTCATCTTCAACGAGCAGAATTTAGAGACCCTTAAGGCTTGTGTTGGCTACCTCCGCATCACCCTTGGTGGCATACGGGTCGGTCAGAAGGGAGCATATTTCTAAAGCTTGTAGTAGAGGGGAAGGGCTGTTGAGCGGCAATTTGACTGTGAAGGTGCTGCCTTGTCCCTCGCCGAGGCTATCCACTGAAACCATGCCGCCATGCAAATCAACCAGGTCTCGCACAATCGCTAAACCTAGACCCAAGCCCCCGTAAGTGCGCGTAATCGAGCTATCAGCCTGACGGAAGCGCTCAAAGACATGGGGGAGGAACTCAGCGCTGATCCCCTTGCCGGTATCACTTACACTGACCTCAGCGTGGGTGTCAGTGTAAGTCAGGTAGACTTGCATTCGCCCTCCTGCTGGCGTGAACTTGATGGCATTGGAAAGCAAGTTCCACAGAATTTGCTGGAGGCGGTTGGGATCACCCATCACCGATTTTGGGTCTGCTGCTAACAGCGATTGCAGACAAATGCCTTTAGCCTCTACGGCTGGATGGATTGCCTCAAGGGCCGCTTCGATGATCGGTACTAATTCACAGTTACCGATTTCTAAGCGCATTTTGCCGCGAATGATGCGTGAGATATCCAGCAGATCGTCAATCAGTTGCACTTGGGCTTTGGCATTGCGCTCGATGATCTCACAAGCGCGGGTTGCACCCTCTGGATTCAGCTTGCCGCGCCCCAATAACTGAGCCCAACCCAGAATGCCATTCAGGGGCGAGCGCAACTCATGGGAGAGCGTGGCCAGGAACTCATCCTTGAGCCGATTGGCAGACTCGGCCTCAGCTCGCTCCCGTTGGGCTAGGGCGTAGAGCCGAGCATTGTCTACGGCAATAGCCGCATGACGAGTCAACTCCTCTGCAAGTGCCAAATCAGCAGAGCTATAGCGTCGATCTGATGCTGTCAAGACAAAGGTAATCGCGCCCAACGTCCGGTTGCGGGCAAGCAACGGCACGATCATGTAAGTTTTGATGCCAAGCGCCTCGGTCAGCTTCAGGTGCTCAGCATCCTGGGTGGTCGCCTCAAGCAGTTGTTGTGAGACTTCAGGCACAATCTCCGACTGGCCGGTCCGTAAAACCTTGGCAACTCCCTCCAAACTGTTGGGATTCGGGGGGTAGCGGCGCAATTGATGCACCAGATCAACCTTGTCCGGATCTGTATGCACAGTGGCTACTCGGCAGATTTGGCCGTTCTCTTCGACTACATCAACCAGGCAGTAATCTGCTAACGCTGGTAAAGCAAGACCTGCCACACTAGCCAGCGTAGTTTCGTAATCCAACGAAGAAGCCAGCAGGGCGCTGACTTTGGCTAGAAAGCGCAGAGTTTGCTCGGCTCGCTTCTGGTCGTCGATATCCGTGCTGGTGCCAAACCATTTAACAACTTGTCCATCCGGTGATTGGAGAGGCAGAGCTCGTCCCAAGTGCCAGCGGTAGGCGTTATCTGTCGCTCGTTTAAAGCGGTACTCCACTTCATAACGCTCACCAGTCGCCACGCATTGCTGCCACTGATCCAAGCAATGGGGCAGATCACTAGGATGCAAGACTGATTGCCAATCTAAGCCTAAGCTTTGCTCCAGGGTTAGACCGCTGTAATCAAACCAGCGCTGGTTGTGATAATCCACTTGACCGTCAGGCTGGGCAGTCCAGACAATCTGAGGAATAGACTCAGCCAAGAAGCGGTAGCGTTGCTCATTAGCCTGGGCTTCGGCTCGGGCTGCTTGCTCGCATTTCAGCCGTTGAGCCCGCTCCTGCTCAGCCTGTTTACGCTCAGTCAGATCTAGGCAGAAACTGACGATTTCCTGTTGCTGGTCGTAGGGCTCTTGTAATAGTGCGGCTCCGATTAGAACAGGCACACGCCGACCATCTTTGCGAATGAACTCCTGCTCAAACGGCGTGCAGACTCCTTGGCTTTTAAGTTCTGCTAGTCCTTTAGCGTGAAGAGGAATTAATTTCTGCGGTAGAGCCTGATTTTTATGGGTTTGGCTCGATAGCTCCTCCTGCCCGTAACCTAAAAGGTTTAGTAGATAGTCATTGGCATAATGAACTGCACCCTCAAAATTAGTGAACGTTACCCCAAAGATATTAGACTCTACGAGTCGTCGAAAGCGCCTCTCACTTTCTTGCAAAGCAGTCTCTGTGCGTTTACGCTCACTTAAATCCAAGACAAAGCCAATAACTCGCTCCCGAGTACCTTCTAAAAGAGCAAAGCCTAACAGAACGGGTACCCGGCTGCCATCTTTACGGACATACTCTTTCTCGAAAGGGGTACAAACCCCAACAGCTTGAAGTTCCTCAATGGCGCGTCGGCTAATCTCCTGGTACTTGGGTGGCGTCATTTCACCCCAGTGAACTCGCTCAGCGTGTAAATCCTCGCGGCTGTAGCCAACAGTGCGTAAAAAGGCGTCGTTGGCGTCCAGCACAGAGCCATTTATGTCTGCGACTAGAACACCAATTAGATTAGACTCAGCCAGACGGCTAAAGCGAGCCTCACTCGCGCGCAAAGACCGAAGGCTCATTTCAGCCTTGTGCTTGGCAGCGCGCAAAGCAGTGCTTAGCCCATAGATCATAAACGAGACTAGCACTAGTATACTAAAGCGCACTAGCACGTTGAAGTCAGTGATAGCAAGAGAATATAAAGGTGGCAGAAAGTAATACTTCGCCCCTAGCGCTGCCAAAACAATCGCGAATAGCCCCGGTTTTAACCCACCATATAGTGAGCTAATCATCACTGCCGGGTAAAAGAGCGCGAAAACAGTTGGTGCCAACAGAGGTTGCAGGAGGCTCGTCAACAGTAGGGCGAGCCCATCGGCCAAAACAGCAATGCTGTAGGGTAACAACTCGCGAGTAACCTTGATCATCTTCTCCCCTTTGAAACACCAAATCAAAGCGTCAAGTAAAAAGCTCTCTAGAATCAGCAAAGGGGTTACTGAGGGGTTACTAAAGCTCTCCTCTCAACCGACAAAATTTTGGCAGCAAGAGTGAATAGTCGAGAAACACCTATAGCCTAAAAGCCTGTGGTCTAGGCAATACTCTTAGCCTGCCTTTGCTCTATACTGATCCTAATAAATTTGATAAATTGGCGTAAGTCTGGCTATAACCTAAACAGACATCTCGCTTGACTAGTTACCGCTTGGGCTCACAAGGCTTCTCCAGTAACTTCTCTATCAAGAGAACTTGAATTTTGGCGTTGCGCTCAATCGTCTCAAGGGCTCGGGCGATAGTCTCCTCATCTAATTCGTGACTGCGCAGCAACTGAGCCCAACCCAACATCGCAGTTAAGGGTGTGCGTAATTGGTAGGCTAAGGTTCTTAATAGTTCATCTTCACTCGAAGAAGCTGCCTCTTGTGCATGCTCAGGTTGAGGTCGGCAAGACGTTAAGCTCTCTTCTAAGAGCTGCTTTTCCTGAATTGAGTTCTCGGGCCTTGGGTCCGAGAACCTACTTTTTGCTTCTAGCCAAAGGTGATTCATAAAGCTACAGACGTTCTAAACACTTGAGATATAGCATCAACGCTTTTTGAAAAAACATTGCTTGTTCTTAATGAAACATACAGACTTGTTGAACTGATGTCGATCTGATAATCGTTTTTCTACTATCCCAAGATATATTCTAGCTTACGACTATAGGTAGAAGCAGTGATATAGATGGTGATGCTTATAGCAACAGAACTATTTGAGTTCGTGCAGTCTCAAGCCGAGCAATGGGCGGTAGCGATAAGAAGCTTGAGCGTTTTATGCAAAATCGACGGGCAGCCATCCTTCACTGAATAGCTGCCCGCCGACTGCCCTAACTTTTTGTGCTGACCCTTGAGAGGCTACTTAAAGTTGTCTCTATAGAGACTCAAACAACTAAGACAGGGTTAAGCACTTTACTTTTGCCGTAACAACTGCTGGATGGTATCTACCATTTCTCCTGGATTAAAAGGTTTAGCAATATAAGCGTCTATACCTTGTTTCATGCCCCAATAATGATCAAAGGCCTCATTTTTGGTAGAGCACATGACAATTGGAACGTTCTTAGTTTCTAAGTTGTTTTTGACCCAACGGCAGAGGTCATAGCCGTTCATGCGGGGCATGACCACGTCCATGATTACCAAATCGGGACAATGAGCTCGGATCTGCTCCTGGGCTTCGATACCGTCTGCTGCTTGAATTACTTCAATGCCAGCCTTGATTAACAGCACCCCGATCATTCTGCAATGTATAGGGCAATCATCCACAACCAAAACTGTGCTCATAACGCCCTACCTGGGGGAGTAATTCGTAAGGGGCTAAGTTAGAGTCTTCCCTTCCAGCTCGCTAGAATCACGGCTAGCCGCCCCCTTGCCAGATATCCGTTTGTCTTAAACCGCCAACTATGGCCAACAGAACCCTGCCCCTCAGTGACCGACTGCACGATTATTTGTTATCTGCTTCGTTAAGAGAGCCCGAGTTGTTGTTGCGTCTACGCGAAGAAACAGCACAGTTACCCCAGGCCTTGATGCAAATTTCCCCGGAACAGGGGCAATTCATGGGACTGCTTCTGCAATTGATCGGCGCAACTAGAGTATTGGAGGTTGGCGTCTTCACAGGCTACAGTTCGCTCTGCATGGCCCTTGCTCTGCCGCCTGAGGGCAAAATCGTAGCCTGTGATGTGAGCGAAGAGTGGACAGCAATTGCCCGTCGTTACTGGCAAGAAGCGGGCGTGAGCGACAAAATCGATCTCCGTCTAGTGCCTGGCCTGGATACCCTGAATCAACTTTTAGCATCAGGACAGGCTGGCAGCTTCGATTTTGCTTTTATCGATGCAGACAAGCAGAACTATGATGCTTACTACGAAAGAGCTCTCCAGTTAGTGCGTCCCAACGGAGTGATTGCGATTGATAACGTCCTCTGGTCAGGACGGGTTGCGGATCCCCAAGTTCAGGACGAGAGCACTCAAAATATTCGAGCCCTTAATGCAAAACTGCACCAGGACGAGCGAGTTACGCTCAGCTTGATACCTATTGGCGATGGGCTGACCTTGGCGCTTAAGCGCTAATGAACCTGCTGAAAAACCATTGGGCGGGTTTTTTGCCCCGCCCTCATGGAAACTGCTAGAGGATTTCGGGTCTAGCCAATCAAGCTGCCGACCGAGCGGGCAATATTGCCAGGACTCATAGCATCAACAGCAGCAGTCGGTTCATAGCCACAATGGACCATGCAGTCGGCACACTTGGGATTGTTGCTCTGGCGCCCGTACTTGGACCAGTCAGTCTTATCAATCAGCTCTTTAAAGGTCTTGTAGTGGCCCTCACTGAGCAGGTAGCACGGCTTTTGCCAACCAAAGACACTGTAGCTTGGGCTGCCCCAAGGCGTGCATTCGTAGTCTTTCTCGCCTGTTAAGAAGTCCAGGAAAAAGGGGCTGTGATTGAAGTTCCACTTCTTCTGCCCTTTCTTCATAGGTTCTAAGATCTCGCGGAACAAAGCCCGCGTCTGCTCCCGCTTGAGGAAGTGGTCTTGATCAGGGGCCAACTCGTAGCTATAGCCGGGCGAGATCATCATGCCGTCCACACCCAAACCAGACACGAAGTCGAAAAACTCGTGCATCTCTTCGGGAGTGGTGCCTTCAAACACCGTGGTGTTGGTCGTGACTCGGAAGCCCCTGGCTTTGGCCTCTTTGATCGCTGTCACTGCCAAGTCAAAGGTGCCTTTGCGATCGACGGAGTGGTCGTGTTTTTCCTGTAAGCCATCCAAGTGAACACTGAAGCTCAGGTAGTCCGAGGGTGTGAACTTATGCAGGCTTTGCTTAAGGAGCAGAGCGTTGGTACAGAGGTAAACGAACTTACGCCGAGCCACCAAGCCCCGCACAATCTCGTCGATCTGCGGGTGCATCAACGGCTCACCGCCTGGAATTGAGACAATCGGTGCACCGCACTCTTCAGCGGCTTTGAAGCACTGTTCTGGCGTGAGTTGCTGCTTGAGAATTTCGTCTGGGTGCTGGATCTTGCCACAGCCTGGACATGCCAAGTTGCAGCGGAACAGAGGCTCCAGCATCAGGACTAACGGATAATGCTTGCGACCCATCAGGCGTTGGGTCACCAAATACTTACCAACCTCAATCGCCTGCTTCAGATTGATGGACACAGCACTCTACTCCTGACACCACACGGACTCTAAAACTGATCCTACTAGATTCTTATAAATTCTTCGAATCCTTCGCTACAAACCAGTTCTAGCAAGTTCGTGCTGGGGTTGTTTCTAATCAATTTAGGTTGGCTTAGATCTGCGCACCAAGGAGGTAACACAGGTCATCGACCTTGCCATCTGCTCGCGAGTCCGTGCCTCAGCTCAAGTCTCTAAAAATCCCAAAACTTGAGCGATGTTTTGCTTTTACTATGCCCATCCTGAAGCTCTCAGTTATTGCGAGGAGAGGGCTACTCGGTTCTTAAACTGATTGGCTATGGGGGCTCTGTCAGAACTTGATGGCAGTTGATCAAAGCCAATCTTCGCAATCCCGCCCCCTCATGAACCTTGTTAAGCAGTTCTCGCCAAGAGCTGGAACGCAAATGCGGAATTGGATCACACAATCAGAATTTGAGATTTACAGACAGAAAAATTGCTGCGTTCTCTGACCTTATCGAAGTGATCAGGTCTAGATCATTTAATTCCCACAATTGCAGTTGGCCCAATTGAGTTGGTCCAGAGGAGCAAATTTCAGCGGGAGATGGTTTAGACAAAACCATTGAGTTGACGGTCAAAGTTTGAGGGTCGCTAAGGGGTGAGCTGTCGTGTACGCTTCAATGCCCTTAGTTGGTTGCCACACTTGTCTCTACACTAGTGATACTCAGAGGGTTGTAAAAGCCCTGATCGTTCTTGACCTGGTCCTCGTAGCCGAGAATAACCAGACCAGCGATGGCACTGGCGTAAACAGCAATACTGACAATTAGCCACTTGAAAGCATCTTCTTCTGTGAACATGGCTTCTTCATAAGTGAAATTTTTTACAACTTTGCGCATACTGGCTTGACCGACTGGTCATTTGTTTGCTTCACTCACACAGTAGAGGAGTGGTTGGAGCAACACATGCGCCTTTTGCGCAAGCTTGCTTGCCACCTCAGGCACGCCAATTACGCGAAACGGCAAGCAAAATTTCCGGATACTGCAAAAGCTTGCAGTATCTGCCTTCTAGAGTGGGTTTGCTAACGGTTAGGAAATGCTTTTAGCGGCTGGCGAAACCAACTGCAATGCCAAGATGTCTTAACGAACGACTATTGCGATTCGTCAAGCGTCAGGCGGTCGTCTTCCACAGGCCAAGCCAGCACAGCGCCGGAACCGGGCAGAGCTGGCAAAGACAATCAAAGCGAGATCAAGTGGGGCACTGAGGCTAAATGGCCTAAGACTCAACTGAAAGCTTCAGGATCTACCCCCAGTGCCCTTAAGCCCCGTTAGGGAGAGCCTACCAAAGCGCGATAGCGGCCCAAGGCTGTGAGCGGGAAATGCTGCTGGTAAAGGTGGTATTTCAGATAGAAGTGGCCGGGAAAGCCAGTGCCAGTGAACTCTGATTCGTCCCAGGTACCATCTGAGCGTTGCGTATCCAGGAGATAAACAATTCCGCGCTCGACCGCTCTGCTTTGAGCCTGACCAGCAGCCAGTAGGCCAATCAGTGCCCAAGCGGTTTGAGAGGCAGTGCTCACCCCTTGCCCCTTGAGCTTGGGATCGTTGTAGCTGCGGCAAGTTTCACCCCAACCCCCATCAGCATTTTGGCAACTGACAAGCCAGGCGGCACCGCGCTGAATCGCTTGAGGTTGCGTGCCTAACGCATCCAGAGCTGCCAACACGCCACTGGTCCCGTAGACGTAATTCACGCCCCAGCGTCCAAACCAGCACCCTTCCGACTCCTGCTCTTGCAGCAAATAGTTCAGGGCTCTGGTTTTCACCGGCTCATCCAGGGGCAAGTCATTGCAGCGACCAAACATCTCCAGCACCCGCGCTGTCACATCAGCAGTGTTAGGGTCGATCATCGCCTTGAGGTCGGCGTAGGGCAGGGCGTTGAGCCAGTCCTGATCGTTATTGAGATCAAAGGCAGCCCAACCGCCAGGTCGACATTGCATACTCACAATCCAAGCTGCCGTCCGAGCCATTGCCGCTTTTTTAATGGCCTCATTGGGCAGCTTCACGCCTTGCAAGGCCATGACCACCACGGCAGAATCGTCTACATCCGGGTAGAAGCGGTTGTCGAACTCGAAGGCCCAGGCTCCTGGTTTGCCGACTTTGTTTTTCACAACCCAGTCGCCGTAGTCCAGGATTTGCTTCTCCAATAGCCACTCGCCGCCTTTGACCAGGGCAGGGTGATCGGGTTCAAGACCGCTATCGACCAAAGCTCGCATGGTCAGGGCTGTATCCCATACAGGCGAGACGCAGGGCTGGATGCGGTATTCGGTCTCGGTTTCAATAGCAAAGTTGTCGATGGCGCGCAGACCCCGGTCTACAACTGGGTCGTCAGCAGCGTAGTCCAGGCAGCGCAAAGCCAGCAGCGAGTTCAGCATCGCGGGGATAATGCCACCCCAGTCGCCTGTTGCTTCTTGCCGCTCCAGCACCCACTTTTCCGCAGCTTTGATGCCTTCTTCGCGGAAAGGCAC
This sequence comes from Leptolyngbya sp. FACHB-261, assembly GCF_014696065.1. NCBI lineage: Bacteria > Bacillati > Cyanobacteriota > Cyanophyceae > Leptolyngbyales > Leptolyngbyaceae > Leptolyngbya > Leptolyngbya sp. FACHB-261. The sequence continues at coordinate 881,268 of NZ_JACJPL010000031.1, forward strand.
GAAGCCGAGTTGTTCACCAAACTTGAACAGGGAGTCGAGACCAACAAACAAGTCGGTCCAGTCGCCGTGCCGAGGCAGTTCAAAACGAGCGTTAGCAAACCCCTCCGCATAGAGTTCATCCAGGCTGACTTGCGGCGCAACCCGATATACAGGCTTGCGGTCAAACACAATTAGCAAAGGGACCGTGCTACCCCTTGCCCAACTGGATAGCTCGTAGATGTTGAAGGGGAACTCATCGGGCAGTAGCATCACCCAGGGCGGCAACGAGGGCACACCACGCCAGTTGTAGCAACCCAGCAAAGCTAGGTGCAGCTTGGTGAAGATGCGGGTTTTGGAGATGCCGCCCCGCGCCAAGATAAACTGACGTGCCCGCAGCATCGGCTCTGCCGACTCAGCCACCCCTAACAGCTTGAGCGCCAGGTAAGCCTCGACTGACGTGCTCAGATCACCGCCATCACCGTAGAACAGCTCCCAGCCGCCATGAGCACGCTGTTGATTGAGCAGATAGGTTCGCACCTTGTGCAGTGGTCGCTGAGCATCTGTGCCCCAAATCTTGTGCAGAAGGACCACTTCAGCCGTGATCGTGACGTTGGATTCCAGTTCGGCCCACCAGTAGCCCTTGGCATGCTGAGTGGCAAGCAAATAGTTCTGAGATTTGGCAATTACGGCCTCGACACGACTCCGGAGTGCTCCCCTAGCCGTGTAGTTTTCCTGAATGCTAGTCACCCTAACGTCTCCACCACACGCGATTTAGCATACGGGGGACCCACAGCTTTGACAAGCCGTATGCTCTTGGCTTAGAGGTAGCGAAGCACCCCTTTAGACTCAAGACCACCGCTAGGAGTCTGAGAAAGTGAGAACTGAGCTTGTCGTTGCCACACGTTTTTGCTGCGGGCTGCTTTTGATTTACAGAGCCGCTGGTTTAGTAATGTGAACCTGAATTTTCTCAAATAGTTTTGCGGAAATGACACATTTTCAGGGAAAAAGCATGCCATTCAATACACTTTGTGTGTTCTGGCAAAATACTTAGGATGACTGGAGATTTTGACTCAAGAAGTTCAGTATTAGTAGGTGATGTTTTTAGAAAAAGAAGATACGAGTTTTAGCCGTTGGTTTGACGACCTACGCCATGATCTTAAACTCCTAGCCTAAGAGTAGGGAGAGCATCAACAACGCCTGATTCTTTTGCAACATGCGCTAGTAGATTTGATTGATTTTCTAGATCCTGACGGCAACCGTTTTCTCAAGGCAAGACGCGTGAAGGTATGAACGACGCTCATCTTGATATAAGAGATTTATCACGTGAGGAGATTTTAGTGTGGCAGGTCTGTGGTTGATTCTCGCTGCAATATCCGCGCTCGCTTGGCTGTGGTTGCTGCTATTCAGAGGCCAATTCTGGCGTTGCGATCAGCACTTGGAACCTTCAGAGTTTTCAGCTTCAGAGTCTACCAATGAATCAAAAACTTGGCCTTCAGTATGTGCCATTGTGCCTGCCCGCAACGAAGCAGACGTCTTGCCCCAAACCCTGCCCACATTGCTACAGCAAGATTATCCGGGTCCCTTCCAAATCATTCTGGTAGATGACCGTAGCGAAGACGGAACCGGCGAAGTTGCCCGGAGTTTGGATAGCAACGGCAGGCTTAAAGTCATTCAAACCGAGCCATTGCCCTCCGGTTGGACCGGCAAGCTTTGGGCAATGCATCAAGGGGTTGCCCAGGCCCAGGCCGAGTTTCTCCTGTTTACTGATGCAGATATAGCCCACTCGCCTCAGAGCCTGCGCACCTTAGTTAGCAAAGCGCAGAAGGAAAAATTGGATCTGGTGTCGCTAATGGTGCTGCTGCGCGTGCAAACCTTTTGGGAACGCCTGCTGATCCCCGCTTTTGTGTTCTTTTTTCAAAAACTTTATCCCTTCCGTTGGGCCAATAATCCAGCCCGAGCCACAGCTGCCGCCGCGGGGGGCTGTGTTTTGCTACGTTGCCAAAGCCTCATGCAAGCCGGAGGACTTCAGACAATTAGTGGGGCTTTAATTGACGACTGCGCTCTGGCTGCCCTAATTAAGCGGAGTGGTGGCCGAGTTTGGCTTGGCTTAACTCGCGATGTTCTCAGCCTACGGCCCTACGATACGCTCAGTGAGATCTGGAATATGGTAGCCCGCACGGCCTTTACGCAGTTAGACTACTCGCCCTGGCTGCTAACCGGGACAGTGCTGGGTATGGTTTTGCTGTACCTGATCCCCGTGCTGACATTAGGGAGCTGGTTGCTGATGTCGCTAGCCTATTGGCCAACCGTACGACTGTATGGCAGCTCGCCCTGGTGGGCGTTCACTCTGCCCCTAGCGGGCCTGCTCTATACCGCCATGACCATCGATTCTGCCCTGCGCCACTGGAGCGGACGAGGCGGTGCTTGGAAAGGCCGCACCTATAGCCTTACTGAGGCTGCGCCGGGAACAGACACCTGAGGGTCTGCTGCAACACCCGCAGCGAACGCAAAGAGCCTCTGACCAGTTGATAGCCTGCCAGGGGTTGACACAAGAGTTGCCAGGCTAGGGCGAGAGGCTGTAACTGCCCTTGAGCATCGATCGCGGTGTTGAGATCAGGCAGGTCATGCTGGCAGTCATCGCTCACCACCCGCAGTACGGCTACCGCCACACCTGCTGCCGATAGCTCTTGCAAGAGAGGGTAACTCTCCATGTCTACAACCTGAGCGCCAGAAGTTTGCTGGGCAGAGCGTTTTTCTGCCACTTGACACAACACCCGCTCAGTCGTCAGTCCTCGCACTGCTACCGCTTCGGGCAGTGCTGTCAACAGTGCTGAGGTCAGGGTTGGGTCACACAGTTCTGAGTCTGTGCCATTGACTGAGCCCTCGTACACGCCCACTGTGCCTATGCCATAGTTGGGAGCAAGGCTGCCACATACGCCTGTGATTAAAACCCGTCGCCAGTGGCGCTCTTTTAGAGACAAGGCTAGTGCTTGCGCCTGGGCAGGACCAATAGCCAAGGGAACCACAAGAGGGCCGTTGGGGGGCAGCGCCCGCACTACTGCCTGGTACTCCGCGCCTTGGGGAACTAAAACTGCATCAATGCCGCTAATTAGAGCGGAGGGACCTGTTAAAGGTCCAGAAGCGTTTAATCTCACAGGAATGGGCAGGTCTGATTCAACAGGCATATGCTATCTTCCTCGCAGAGCACAGGATGCGAGAGCTATCGATTGCTGATTGCTACTCCTGGCTTATTTATGGTCCCTTATTCTCGGTTTTACGGGAAGTCGGGCGTTGGGTGTGGTGAGTGAACTAGCTGCTTGAGCGATCCGCAATGATTCAGACAACACTTGAGCCTCTGCTTCAGCCTAAGCAACAGAGGCAGGTTGAAAAGCAGGCTGAACGCTTCTGCCAAGAGATTCTGTCAAAAGTTTCGCGAACCTTTGCCCTGAGTATTCGCTTTTTGCCGGGTCAGTTGGGCCGAGCTGTACTTTGTGCTTATTTACTGTGCCGGATTGCTGACACGCTAGAAGACGATCCTGCCGTTGCTACTGAGCGTAAAGTCTTGCTGCTGGAGTGCTTTCTGGAGTGCTTCGAGAGCAGCGAATTAGCCGATAAGTTCGCGGCTCTGGCCCATCCAGTTACGGGTGAGGCAGCGCATGTCGAACTGGTGCAGCACACAGATCTCGTCTTTGTGATGTTCCGAACCCTACCAGCGCAATCACAAATTCGAGTGCGCCATTGGGTTGTGGAAATGGTGCGAGGCATGAAAAAGTTCGTTGGCCTCCACCCTCAGGGCATCCGAATCCAAACGCTCTCTGAGTATCAAGAATACTGCTACTACGTGGCTGGCACAGTCGGCCACTTGCTCAGCGATCTGTGGCACGAGCATTCGTTACTCGTGGGTGAGCGGGAGTACGAGTTGTTGCTGCCTAAGTGCGAAGCCTTTGGTGAAGCTCTCCAGACCGTGAACATCCTCAAGGACATTGCCTGGGACGTCGAGCACGAGAATGCGATCTATGTGCCGGAGCAATCGCTGCTCGCGGTGGGTAGCAGTCATCAGTTGCTGCTGAGTCCAGAGCACACAGAGCACAACCGAGCTGCAGTTGCTGGCTTGATTGAGCTAGCTTGGCGTGACTTAGACGAAGCGTTGGAATATACCCTACTCATCCCCCGAGCAGCGGTGCCCATTCGGTTGTTCTGCATTCTGCCGCTCTTATTTGCCTATGCAACGCTGCGTGATTTGTGCCAGTCAACCGCGATGTTGCAGTCAGGTGGCTCAGTCAAGATTTCCCGCAACGAGGTGAAGTCTTTGATGCTAGCGGGTCCAATGTCGGTCGTTAGTGACCGCGGGGTGCGTTGGTTGATCAAGCAAGTGCGTCGCGCCCCATTTGTGTTAGGTGAGACATCCTGAAATCCCTCAGAAAAACAACAGAAGAGGGATGCCAAGGCTGAGTGATAACGGTCAAGGTGATACATTTGGAGCGTCTTTTGGCCTCTAAATCATGTCCCGTCCGTTTTCACCTCTACCGGAACGTCCTCGCTTTAACCTGTCACGCTGGGCCATTCAACACCCGCGACTGATTGTAGGTTTCTGGCTGGCAGTGATGACGGCAGGGCTGCTGGCCTTTAGCTCTCTGAAGTACGCCCTGTTTCCGGATATCACGTTTCCAGTCGTAGTTGTTAGTGTCAGCGTCCCTGCTGCTGCTGCCGACTCGCCTGCCTCCGGTTTGCCATCCAGTGGTGAGCTGCCGGTGGGGATTTCGTTGCCGGGTGGTGCCTTACCACTCAGTGCCGCCACTGTTGAGGCCGATGTAGTTGTGCCCCTGGAACGTCAGCTGAGCCAGCTCCAGGGAGCAGGTGAAATTCAATCGACCAGCTATCCGGGACAGGCAGTGATCAGCTTGCCCTTTGATGTCGGCACTGATCTGGCTAATGCTACCCAACGGGTTGAGGCTGCGCTCAAACAGGTCTCTCTACCTACCGGCGCAATCACTAAGGTCACGCCGATTAATCTCAACGAGACAGCACCCCTCAGCTATGTCTTGGAAGGGGAAGACGTAGCACAGCTTGCCCAGCTCGCTCGCGATCAACTGGTACCTGCCTTAGAGAAGGTACCCGGTGTGCTACAGGTGCCAATCTTAGGTAGCCCTGACAGCTCTAACCGCATTCGCTTCAATGGCGAGGCGGCTCTGGGATTACGGGTGGTGAAACGGGGAGATGCTAACACCCTTGATGTGGTGGGTCGGGTTGAGCGTGAAATCGAGCAGTTGCGAGGCAGTTTGAAGCCTCCGACACGCCTGATTTTGGCAGCGAATCAGGCTGACTATATCCATGCCGCTATCGAATCTACCCTGCACGACTTGGGTTTCACCCTCATCCTGGCTGTGGTGGTCATCTACCCATTTCTGCGGAACTGGCGGGCCACACTAATCTCAGCCTTGGCGATCCCTACCTCCCTGCTGGCAACTTTCATCGTGATGGCAAGCTTCGGCTTCAATCTGGAGACGATTACGCTACTGGCCATCGCCCTAGTGATTGGTGTTGTGGTCGATGACGCCATCGTGGACGTGGAAAACATCATGCGGCATATCGAAGCTGGTGAGTCCCCCTATGAGGCAGCAGTTGACGCAACGTCAGAAATCGGTTGGGCAGTGACTGCTGCCACCCTCACAATTGTGGCGGTGTTTCTGCCTGTTGCCCTGATGGGTAATGTCATCGGGCAATTCTTCAAACCCTTTGGCATCACAGTGTCTGCCGCTGTTCTTGCTTCTCTGCTGGTGGCGCGGACGCTTTCGCCCGTGGTTGCTGCCCACTGGCTAAAACCCTCCAATCGCCCTCAGAGGAGCAATTCAGAAGAGGGGCAGTTCTGGACGACCCTAGTCGAGCAATATTATCGACTGCTGCGCTGGGGGCTGAGCCATCGTTGGCTGGTAGTTGGCTGTGCCCTGGCAACCTTTGTGCTTGGCCTGGCCCTGATCCCTCTGGTGCCTAAGGGCTTTATTCCTCGTTTGGATCGAGGAGAGTTCAACGTTGTTTATTCAGCCCCGCCCAGCGTTCAGTTGTCCGATTCGGTCACGATTGCTGAGCGGATTGAAACCTCACTGAAACGCTTTCCAGATATCCAAACAGTCTTCACAACCGTAGGTTCTCGCGAAGGTCAGTCCAACCGCGGCAGTCTCTACGTCAAACTTGTGCCGCCTGAACAGCGCCAGATCAGCACCTTTCACTTGCAAGAGCAGGTTCGAGACAACCTGCCCCAGCTAGCCGACGTCAACATCAGCGTCGAAGATCCACAGGTAGTTGATCTAGGAGGAGAGAAACCACTGAAGGCAGTGCTGCTTGGCAATGAGATTAAAGCTTTACAGGACGCTTCCAGTCGCCTTCAGGAACGTCTGGGCCAACTTCGAGGCCTGGAAGACGTCACTGCAACCCCGCTGGGTGAATTTCAAATTGATCGGCAAGATCAGCAGCGAGCTGTGGTGGTTACTGCAAACCTGGCACGCAATACCAGTCTGGGTGATGCGACTGCAGAGGTAGTGGCAGCAGCTAAAGACTTGAATCTACCACCCAGTATTCGCTTGGACTTGGGCGGCGACTCTGGGCGGCTGAATGAGGTATTCAGTAGTTTTAGTACGACCCTGTCGCTGTCGGTGCTGTGCATCCTGGTTGTCCTGGTCGTGTTGCTGCGCAGTTGGACGGACCCCCTAGTCATTCTGCTGTCGCTGCCGTTATCACTGACTGGTTCAGTCGTGGCGTTGCTGGTGACAGGTCGCGAGTTCGGCATGATTTCTCTGATTGGGGTGATCTTTCTGATGGGGCTGGTGGACAAAAACGCGATTCTACTGGTGGACTACATCAATCAACTACGGCAGCAAGGCTTCAAACGCACGGAGGCCATTCTCAAAGCAGGCCCAGTGCGTTTGCGACCGATTTTGATGACCACAGTCTCGACCCTATTAGGCATGGTTCCAGTCGCTTTGGGACTGGGTGCTGGTGCAGAAACACGAGCCCCAATGGCAATCGCCATTATTGGTGGCCTGACTGCCTCCACCCTATTGAGTCTGGTGGTCATTCCAGTTGCCTACGCCTTGCTTGATGATTTAGCCGGAGGTAAGCGTAAGCAGTCTCTACCCAGCCCCTAAAACTCAACTAGAACGGCATAGTCAGGTTGCAGAACTAGGTAATAAACCGGGCAGCAAAACTGGGTAGCCTGTTTATACTGTTAGCGTCTGAGAAGTGAACGGAGAAAACAGCATGCGACAGATCAATTTTGTTCTAATCTTTGTCATTGCCCTCGCCCTAGTTCTGTTCTCCCTGGAGAACACAGAATTGGCTAGCATTCAACTCACTGATCGTCTTCAGCTACAAGCACCTATCGCAGTGGAATTGATTCTGGCGATGGGGTTAGGCGCAGTTCTAGCCTGGTTATTTAGCGTTTGGGGCCGCTTACAGCGCTTGATGGCTCTGCGCGAAAAGAATAATCAGATTCAGCAGCTCCAGCAGCAGGTGCAGCAACTCGAAGTAGCTGTTCAGGAACAGCGGCAACTGCCTCCTGCACCCAGTAGTGAAGCGATTGATGCTGAGACGGTTGAATCCAGCTCTGGCAAGCCAGCTTACTCTTAACTTCCAGATGCCTCTAAATTGCTTCTGATTAAGAATGGAGTGGGATAGCTGGGTACCTCTGGCTTTGCTGGCGCTAATTGTTGGGGCCGCAATCTTTTTCTTGAAAGCAAAGTAGCAGTTCAGCGAAATGCCGACAAAGCAAGGCCATCCCGACTAGAATCACTACAAGGTTTGAACCAGCGAAAGGAACCAGAAATAACGCAATGGCGGATTCTCTCGCCCAGGATGCGATTTCGCTGCTGATTGATTTAGCAGAACGGGGAGAGATTAATCCCTGGGATGTTCACGTCATTGATGTGATTGACCGATTCCTTACCGAACTGGCACCCAAAAACCAGCAGGACCTATACAAATCGGGGCAGGCGTTACTCTACGCCTCGACCCTGATTCTGCTGAAAGCACAAACTTTGGCTCAGATGGAAACGCAGCAAGAGTCCAGCGATGAGCCTGAGGAGTTACTGGAGCTGCTAGATGCAGTAGCCCTTGGCAATGGCCTGCCTTACCCTCTAGAGCACCAGTTACGCCGCCGCCCGGCCGCTTTGCCCCCAACAGCGCGTCCGATTACGCTGCAGGAACTGATTACTCAGCTAGAGATCATGGCCTCTAGCTTGGAGCAGTCAGGTCCATCCAGACCTAAGCGCGGTTTACCAAACAATGGACGCACATCACGGACCAAGGCCCTGCAAGCCATTGCTCAGCTAGCCCACCGAGAAAACCTCTCCGAAGTGGTGGAAGAGCTAGAGCACTTTCTGGTGAATCACTGGTCCACTGTGGTGCCACAGGCAGAGGGGTGGCTAGACCTGGACCGATTACTAGAGTTCTATAACGACCGGGTCGGCGTTTTCTGGGCGTTGTTGCTGCTGTCGGCCCGGTCCCGAGTGGAACTGTCACAGGATGAGTTTTATATTGACCTCAAGCTCCGTCCTCTGGATCTCTCTGGAGACAGCTAAGTGGGTGGCAACAGCGTTTGGGTATGCCATCCTGTTTCTGGTCCCCTAACTTGAATAGGCAAAAGGGCGTGTCTAGGACACCCCTAAGATCTAGTGCTCCGTATCCGAATCGCCCAAGTTTGAGAGTGAACTTATGAAAGCCATGATCCTGGCGGCGGGCAAGGGAACCCGCGTCCGTCCGATCACCTATGTGATTCCCAAGCCGATGATTCCCATCCTGCAAAAGCCAGTCATGGAGTTCCTGGTGGAACTACTTCGTCAGCATGGCTTTGACGAAATCATGGTGAACGTCAGTCACCTCGCCAACGAAATTGAGAACTACTTCCGAGACGGCCAAAAATTTGGCGTTCAGATCGCCTATTCCTTCGAAGGCCATATTGATGAGAATGGCGAGTTAGTTGGCGAAGCCCTAGGCTCAGCAGGCGGGCTCAAAAAGATTCAGGACTTCTCGCCCTTTTTCAATGACACCTTCATCGTTATGTGCGGTGACGGTCTGATTGATCTGAACCTGAGCGAGGTAGTGGAGTGGCACCGCAAAAAAGGTTCCATTGCCACCATTGTCATGAAGACAGTGCCCAAGGAAGAAGTCTCCAGTTATGGGGTCGTTGTTACTGACGAAGACGGACGCATTCGTCAGTTCCAGGAAAAGCCTAAGGTCGAAGAAGCGCTTTCGAACTGTATCAATACCGGCATCTACATCTTCGAACCCGAAGTCCTTAACTATGTCCCTTCTGGCGAAGAGTACGACATCGGTAGTCAGCTTTTCCCCAAGCTGGTCGAGATGAATGCGCCCTTCTACGGCGTGAACATGGACTTTGAGTGGGTTGATATTGGCAAGGTTCCTGATTATTGGCAAGCCATCCAGGATGTACTGCGCGGCAAGGTCAAAAACGTTGACATTCCTGGCCACGAAGTTGCCCCTGGCATTTACACCGGCTTGAACGTGGCTGTGAACTGGGACAAAGTTGAGGTTGAAGGGCCAGTCTACATCGGTGGTATGACCAAAATCGATGATGGCGCCCGGATCATTGGACCAACAATGATTGGCCCCAACTGCCACATCTGCGGTGGTGCTACGGTCGAACGCAGCGTCATCTTTGAATACTCGCGGTTGGGACCAGATGTGAGACTGGTGGACAAGCTCGTCTTTGGTCGCTACTGCGTAGACAAGACTGGGGCAACTATCGACGTGCAAGCAGCGGCTTTGGATTGGCTAATCACGGATGCCCGCCAGCCTCACCCTCCTATCAAACCAGCGGTCGAACAGCAAGCCATTGCCGAACTGCTCGGCAGCGATGCCCGTCTGTAAACTATCACCAGTCGCTCATCGCCAGTAGCCCATTGCCACTAGCTCAATTCCATTAAGAACTATCCCCAGCCCTTGAAGAGTGATGGACTGGGGATAATTATTTATCTCGTCTAACTAGGTGCTTAGGCTTAGGTGGCACTTAGATTGGCAGTCGCTGGCCGCAAGCGAGCAGAGGAGCCTTAATCCTCTTCGAAGTATTCTTCGTCCTCCTCACCTTCGTCACTGGGGCTAACCGAGTTAGCGGAGACCACTGCCCCCATCTCCAACTTCTGTCGTACCTGCGCATCCAGGTCACGAGCGAACTCTGGCTTCTCTTCCAGCAGTTTGATTGTGTTATCGCGGCCCTGGCCAATATTGTCGCCGTTGTAGCTGTACCAAGCACCCTTGCGGGTGATCACGCCAGTTTCCTCAGCCATATCAACCAAACAACCTATGGTTGAGATGCCTTTACCAAAGATCACATCGAACTCAGCACGGCGGAAGGGAGGAGCAACTTTGTTTTTGGCAACCTTTACTTTGGCGCGGATGCCGTACTCCTCAGTGCCCTTCTTGAGAGTCTGAATCCGACGGATATCCAGGCGCACCGACGCATAGAACTTCAGAGCGTTACCGCCTGTAGTGACCTCAGGGTTACCGTAGGAGATCCCAATTTTCTGACGCAACTGGTTGAGAAAAACGACCAAGCAACCCGATTTGCCAATGTTGCCAGTAATCTTGCGCAGAGCTTGGCTCATCAAGCGGGCTTGCAGACCCACATGAGAGTCACCCATCTCGCCTTCAATTTCTGCGCGAGGTACCAGAGCAGCCACAGAGTCGATGACCACAATATCTACAGCTGCCGAGCGGACGAGTTGGTCCACAATCTCCAACGCAGCTTCGCCAGTGTCTGGCTGGGAAACTAGCAAATTCTCAATATCGACACCCAGAGCCCCTGCGTAGACTGGGTCTAGAGCATGTTCTGCATCCACAAAAGCTGCAACGCCGCCTGCCTTCTGCACTTCCGCAATCGCGTGCAGAGCCAAGGTGGTTTTGCCTGAGCTTTCTGGGCCATAGATCTCGACTACCCGCCCCTTGGGCAAGCCACCGCCGAGCGCCAGATCTAGGGGCAGCGCGCCACTGGGAAATGTCTCCACCTTCATCCGGGTGGCGTCCCCTAAGCGCATGATCGCGCCCTTCCCAAAGTTGCGCTCAATCTGGTTGAGCACCATGGTCAAGGCCTTTTGTTTGTCGGGGCTGTCCGTTGACTTAGGGGCCATTGCGTAGAGTCCAGTTATGAGGTATGCAGAGCGTGCGACCTTCAATATAGCAAGTGGCTTCTGTCCCTGGAGGGCGGTTCCAGATGTAGATCCGCCTACCCCTGTGATCCAGCAATCGGTCACAATAGAGCAGGGTCCTAAATGTAAAAAATCATATGGAGCGCGGACTACTCTGGCTGCCGCTGCTAGCCCTGTTTATCTGGCTAACCTGGGCTGGTTGGAACGAGTACCAGAAAGTGGAGGCTTATCGACGTTGGGCTGCAGGCTTCCGACGGGCTAAGTATGACATTTATGCTGTCCTGGGTCAGGATGGAGAAGATCTAATTTGGGGCAAGCCTACCCGCCGTGGCCCTGTAGAGCTACAGCGAGTTCGTTTACAGCAGGTGCAAGCCATTTACCTAAATGTAGATGGGCAACGGATCGACCCCAGTGAGCTATTGACTGACAAACCGGCTAGCAAACCAGTGACTGGCAAGCGGGTGGTTCTAGAGTTAGTGGCTGACCCACCTGCAGAAATCCCTTTTACCGAAGTCAGCCTGGCTGCCGCTTGGTGCCAGACACTCAACCGACAGCTTGAAGCTACTGTTTCCTAAGCTTGCCTTGCAAAAGATTGTTTTTTGGGTCAGCTTCAGCCAATATACGAAATACTATGCGCTGTACATTTTGCCAACATACTGACAGCCGGGTTTTGGAGTCGCGCTCAGCGGAGAGCGGCCAGAGTATTCGTCGACGCCGTGAATGCCTCAAGTGTAAGCGTCGCTTCACAACCTATGAGCGGATCGAGTTCGTGCCTGTCACCGTGATTAAGCGGGATGGGCAGCGAGAGTCATTTGACCGTTCTAAGCTGTTGCGAGGTGTGGTTCGAGCCTGTGAGAAGACAGGAGTTCATGCCGAGCGAATCGAGGCATTAGTCGATGAGATTGAAGCCCAACTTCAGCAGCAGGCTACTCGAGAGGTCGCCAGTATTGAAATTGGTGAAATGGTTCTCCAGCAGCTCCAAGGTTTGAGCGAAGTTGCTTACGTGCGTTTTGCTTCAGTTTATCGGCAGTTTCGAGGTATCCGCGACTTTGCGGAAGAACTCAATCAACTGCGCAATCGGATGGGTGACGTCGAACCAGCAGTCAGCGACAGCCGTAACCGAGAGAGTAGCAGCCCGGTGGTTCTTTAGGTTGACTTCTCTTCATCGACCCGATTCGGTTATGATGTTTGATCTAGCCCTCTAGTGCTGTCTGCAGCACACCGATCTCGGTGTCTGAATCAGCAGCGTCTATGCCCGCTCTCGCAGCGTGCGGTGCACTCACAGGAGGCAAATCCCATACGGAGATCATCACCAGGACACTAGCAAGCATGGTCAACCCAGCAATCGATGTCGGCTTTACCCACGAAGAATTCGCCGCCCTTCTAGACAAATACGACTACCATTTCAGCCCTGGCGACATCGTTGCAGGAACCGTCTTCAGCATCGAGCCACGCGGAGCTTTGATTGACATTGGCGCCAAAACGGCTGCCTACATCCCTATTCAGGAGATGTCAATCAACCGCATCGACGGTCCCGAAGAGGTCCTCCAGTCGAACGAGACCCGCGAGTTCTTTATTCTGACAGACGAGAACGAGGAGGGACAACTCACCCTCTCCATTCGTCGCATCGAATACATGCGAGCCTGGGAACGGGTGCGTCAGCTCCAGAAGGAAGACGCCACGGTGCGCTCTCTCATCTTCGCGACTAACCGAGGCGGTGCCCTGGTGCGCATTGAAGGGCTGCGGGGGTTCATTCCCGGCTCCCACATCAGCACTCGTAAGCCGAAAGAGGAACTAGTGGGAGAGGAATTACCCCTCAAGTTCTTGGAAGTGGATGAAGATCGCAACCGCTTAGTCCTGAGCCATCGTCGTGCTCTGGTTGAGAAGAAGATGAACCGTCTCGAACTCTACGAGGTGGTGACAGGCGTGGTTCGTGGTATCAAGCCCTACGGTGCCTTCATTGACATTGGCGGTGTTTCTGGTTTGTTGCACATCTCCGAGATCTCACACGATCACATCGACACGCCTCACAGTGTGTTCAATGTCAACGATGAGGTCAAGGTAATGATCATTGACCTAGATGCTGAGCGAGGCCGAATCTCGCTTTCCACCAAGCAGTTGGAGCCAGAACCTGGCGCCATGGTTAAAGACCCGAACTTGGTCTATGACAATGCTGAGGTGATGGCAGCTAAGTACCGCGAGCAAATGCTGGGCGGTGGTCGGACTGATGATGACGTAGAAGCTGACAGCGATGATGGCGTAGAAGCTGTCAGTGATGTTGAGGTTAACTTAGCTCCGGTTTTGGAGGATCTGCCTACAGCAACCGAAGAAGGAACCGAAGAAGAGTAAGTCTTCAAGCTAGCACTCCACTAATTTAGATAAAGAAGGAAAGAGGATTGCTACTCAAGCAATCCTCTTTCCTTCTTTGAGGCTGCTTTGCTTTAGGGCAACTTCAGCTAGATGGTCAACTTTAGGCCACTGTGAGGTCAATTAGAGGTTGCGGCTAATGAGGTGAGACCTAGAAGCAGGATGTCATAATGCAGCTTAGGTTCAGCATTGAATCTGCCCCTCTTTTTAGCCCCTAAGTTCAACAGCTCCCTTATGTCGCTTGCTTCTACGCCTGCTACGCCAACACAGTTCAAGCGAATCCTTGAAGACAGCCTAACGATCTGGTGGGGCGATTGGCTGGATTTGCGAGTGCGGATTTTACAAATCATCGCCTCTGGCTTGGTGTCCCCTCTGATTTATATTCTGGCTTTTGGTCTAGGGCTTGGTTCTGCCATGGATCGCATCACCGATCCGGTCCTTGGCGACAACTACCTTGAGTTCATCTTGCCCGGTATGGTCGCCCTCTCCTCAATGACGATCAGCTTTGGCGGCACTACGTTCTCGATTTGTGGTGAGCGCCTTTATAGCCGTACCTTCGAAGAAATTTTGCTACTGCCCGTTCATCCTTTAGCCTTACATCTGGGCAAAATGCTAGCAGGGGTCACAAGAGGTTTAATGACCTCCGCTTCGGTGATGGCAGTTGGCATTTTAGCAACCGGCAAGTTCGTGAGTTTTGTCAATCCAATGTTCTTGCTGTTGCTGCTGCTCAACTGTATGGTGTTTTCTGCTCTGGGGGTTTTGGTTGGTTTGAAGGTGGAATCTTTAGAGAGCGTAGGGCTTTACAACAATTTTTTGATTGTGCCAATGTCCTTTCTAGGAGCTACCTTTTTCGACCCCTCCCAGTTACCAGGCTTCCTCAAAGCAATTGTGTATCTGTTACCACTAACCTATGCCAGCGTGGGTTTGCGAGCAGCTGCTTACCTTCCCCTTCGAGAACTGGCTGATTTTCCCTGGTATACCTTATTGGTCCTGGCACTGCTGGCTGTGGTGTTATCGTTAGCCGGAGCTTATCGTTTCGCACACCAACAAGATTAAGAGCCTCTACATGAGAGGCTCTTAGAAGTAAGTCAACCGGTCGCTTCTTAGTCTGGAGCTGGGTTTTAGAGGCCGGGCAGGTTTAGGCCACCTGTCAGCTCTTCCATGCGCTCACGCATAGTGGCCGTTGACTTGTTGTAGGCGTCTTTCATAGCCGTTGCTACTAAATCGGAGAGCACCTCGGCACCTTCGTTGAGGGCTTCGGGGGCAATGACAACACCTAGAGGCTCTTGGTTGCCACTCACTGTGACCTTCACCAAGCCGCCCCCGCCTTCACCCACAATCTCCATGGCCTCCAACTCTTCCTGAAGGCGTTTGGCCCCTTCTTGGACTTGCTGGGCTTTCTTAAACGCCTCCGTCAGCTCTTTCATTTTGCCGAGGCCGAACCCAAATCCCTTTCCTTCTGCCATAACTAGGCTTACCAACTATGCTTGAGAACATCCCAGTGAAGGGCAGCCTTTATTATGGCACTCCCAACCCCTTTGCATCGGCAAGCAAGCTTTATCCTTGCCATAGGTTAGGTTAGATTCAGCTTAGATAGCAGGAAACTCGCCCAAAATCTGGACCTCTGGGCGTAAGCGAATTGACCAGTGCTGCTCAACCTGGTCCTGAACATGACAGATCAACCGCCAAATATCGCTGGCAGTTGCTCCGCCGCAATTGAGAATAAAGTTAGCGTGTAACTGAGAAACTTGGGCTTGGCCGATCTGATAACCCTTCAGCCCAGTGTGTTCGATTAGCCAGCCAGCTGTTTGAGGGCCTGGATTTTTAAAAACGCTACCACAACTGGGCAGGTTGTAAGGTTGTGTCGATTTGCGAGCCCGTAAGTGCTCTGCTGTGATGGTCCGAACCCGTTGAGGATCGCCACCAGGCGCTAGCTGAATTTGAGCTTGGGTTACAACCCATTCTCCAGTCTGTAAACCAGAAGTTCGGTAGCTAAAGGCCAGGGCTTCAGGCTCGCTTAATTGAGGTTTGCCGCCAAAACGTGACAGCAGCTCAACTTGACGGAGCAACTGAGATGTCCAAGCACCGTGAGCACCAGCGTTCATGACTACCGCACCGCCGATGGTACCGGGAATGCCAACTGCCCACTCAAGTCCCTCCCAACCCCGAGCTGCTGCCAGCCATGCCAGGCGGGCAATCGATTCCCCCGCAGCAGCTCTCACCTGTCCGGTTTCATCATCAAAGTGCAAACCCCGCAAATAGCGAGTGTGAATGACTAGACCCGGTAAGCCTGCATCACTAATCAGCAAGTTGGAGCCTGCACCCAACCAGGTTAACGGCAACCCGCCATCCTGAGCCCATTGAAGACAGCTTCGCAGGGCCTCCAAGGTGCGTGGTGCAGCGTACCAGGCAGCAGGACCGCCAACACGGAAGGAGGTCAGGGGCGCTAGAGAAACACTGCGTTGGACCAGAGATGGAGGCGATGGCAGCTCTGGTTGGCTGAGGCTTTCGAGCCCAGGGTAAAAGATCGTCATGACAGCACCACTTCCTGGGGCTCAGCAGCCAAGAGCTGAGGAATGATTTGGTTCAGGTTGCCCGCACCCAAGAAGAGCGCCAAATCTCCCGGTGCTAGAAAGCGTTCCAGAAACTGGCGCACATCCTCAAGACTGCTTTGGTAGTGAACTGCTGGATGCTGTGCAGCAATACTTTGGGCAAACTGTTCACTGCTCAAAGTGCCAGGATTAACTTCTCCAGCGCTATAGATGGCACTGACGATGACAACATCTGCATCTGAGAACGCTCGACTAAAATCTTCCAGCAGGGTTAGGGCACGACTAAAGCGATGGGGCTGAAAAACTGCGATCACCCGATTAGGCTTCTGTAAACGAGCTGCAGCCAGCGTTGCTCTAATCTCACTAGGATGATGCGCATAATCATCAATGAGAACGGCGCCCTTAAACTGTCCACGCACCTCAAAGCGACGGCGGGCGCCGTTGAAGCTTGATAGCGCCTGAGCAATATCGTCAAAAGCCACACCCCAGACACGGCAAACCGCAATGGCAGCCAGAGTGTTACTAAGGTTATGTTCACCGAGCAGGCGGAGGTGAATCTTGCCCAAAACCGTTTCGCTCTCCCAGATGCGGGCGTAGGTTCCTTCAGCGCCGTAACTCACCCGATCTGCTCGGTAACGTGCTTGAGGGTGTCCCTTGAGGCTGTAACCAATTAGCTCGTAGCTGTCGCCAGGCTGGAGATTCTGTTCGACAGTTGGACAATCCAAACAGGCAACTAGCGTTTTGCAATGGTGAGCGAAGGTTAGAAAAGTCTCAATGACTTGATTGAGACTCTCATAGTGGTCTGGGTGATCCAGCTCAATATTGGTGATGACCCCAACGCTAGGGATTAGCTTAACCAGAGAGCCATCTGATTCATCGGCTTCAGCAACTAAGTAGGGGCTCTGACCTAGCCGAGCATTACCGTTCCAAGCGTTGACTTCACCGCCAACGACAATCGTAGGATCAAGCCCAGCCTGCAACAGCAGGTAAGCGATCAAGCTACTGGTCGTGGTCTTGCCGTGAGTACCTGCTACCGCAACGCTCTCATACTGCTGGATCAAAGCAGCCAACAAATCAGACCGATGAAAAATGGGCAGTGTTAAGTCTTGGGCCGCCCGATACTCGGGATTCTGGGGATCAATGGCACTGGAACTAATAACTTGAGGAAGCTGTGCGCAAGTGCCTTTTGATACCTGACTAGATAAAGTCAAATTTTCAGCTTGATGTCCCCAGAGTACCCGAACGCCTAAATCCTCTAAACGTTTTGTTATCGCGCTAGGTCGAATATCTGAACCAGAAACGCATTTTCCCTGTTTTGCTAAAACATAGGCCAGGGCTGACATGCCAATCCCGCCGATGCCTATAAAGTGAAATGATCCACCGCTGAAATCAAGCGAGTTCAGCATCCTAGCTCCTCAAACACCACACCACACCGATTTGACAGCGACATCATATCAAGGATCATCTGTTGCCGGTAGTATTGCTGACCTCGCATATGATCCTGCTACACGAGGTTGGAAGTAGTCCCCGGATTGATCTAATCATCCGGCACATTCTCAGAGCTGCTATGTACCGTGAGGGAGAATCGGTGAGGCAGAAATGCGATCTAACTGCGGCTAAGCAACTTCAAGTTGAGTTTTCACAGAGAGCTCGCTCTGAAATTCCGATTCGATCGAAGCTAGGCCCTTTACAGAGCTTGGCTGACCACACTGTAATGCCTCATCTTATGGATGCAGCATTCCCAATTCAGGGGATTTCATCACAACGGCTAGCAATCTTCGGTGGCAGTTTTGACCCTGTGCATTGCGGTCACCTAAACATGGCGCAGCAAGCGCAACAGCAAGTGGGTCTAGCGCAAATCCTCTGGCTTCCGGCAGCTAATCCGCCCCACAAATCTGGCAGAGTAACAACGCCGGTTGCACACCGACTGGCAATGCTAGAACTAGCCTTGGCCTCTAAGCTGAACCAAACCATTTCAACCCTAGAAGTGCAACGCCCAGGGCTCTCGTTTGCAGCACAAACTTTCAGGCAGTTGCGCCAGTCTCAACCACAAGCCGACTGGCACTGGTTAATCGGGAGCGATACCTTTGCTAGCCTACCCCGTTGGTATGACTTAGAAGAGCTGGTAGAGCACTGTCACTGGTTAGTCGTTCCGCGCGCAGGGAGTCGACCTTTGCAGACTCTGATTGCTCAGGTGCAGCAACAGTTAACCACCCGAGAGTTACCTCTCAGATGGTCTGTTTTGAACCTAAAGCCTCTAGCTGTTTCCTCAACGCAGATCCGAGAGGCTGTTGCCCAAGGGACCTCAATTGCAGGGCTGGTTCCTGCCGCTGTGCAGGCCTATATCGAAGCCCATGGGCTTTACCGGGATTAGGTGTTAGACATTGCAGCCAACGAGCTGAAGCTGGCTAGGAGAGTCGTCCGGGATAACCAGTTTAAGATAACCAGTTCAAGACAACCTGTTCGAAAAGCTGGCTTAAGAGAGCCTAATTTAAAAAAGCCTGGCCAGAGGCTTGAACGGTCAGCGAAGTTCGGTCGACATCAAAGCTAGGTCCACGGCTGAATACTAACCGTAATTCGCCAGGGGCTGGTGAGTCAGCTGCGACGGCGAGGGGACCACGATCAGGGCGGTAGAAGCTCATGTTGGTGGGAACAGACAAGTCGCGCAGTGTATAGGTTGACTCTGCGCTGAGACTGCGCTCGCTGGTGTCCCCAATGACTTGATAGGTCACCTCTGTACCAGTTTGGTTCACTAAGACAATACTGATCTGACCATTCCGTGGGCTGACAACCGCCGAGGGTGCCTGTAGCCTCTCAACAGGAGGCGCAGTGGAGGAAGGGGCTGAGGGTTGAGTCGTTGGGCGGGTGTAAGGAGGCTCATTAAAGACACTAGGTCTGGATTGAGCCTGGACAGGCAGGACAGCAGCGAGACCAGCCAACCCTACAACCAAAGTACCGGTCCAGCGAACAAGGTTAACGGGAAGCATGAGATCAGGTTCAACTTCAGTTTGTTTCAACCCGATTCTAGTTGCAGCCACAACCTCCGTCGTCTGGCTAGAGGCTCGTTCTATCTCCGTCTCACGCAATCTTACTGGAGATTGCTGGCTTAACCTTGCTGCGCACTCTGCTTGAGGCAGAACCTCTAACTAGGGCTGGACTGGTGCTCGAAATTGGGTGCGTAGGATTGCAGCAGAGAGCTGACTTGGCTGAGGGTTTCTTTGTTAGAGCTTTTGCCCAGAGCCTGACGCTCAGGGAAGAATTCAGGACGATTCAGATTATGGGTAATTGCCTCCTGCACCTGTGTGGAGATTAGCTCTTGTAACTCTGTGCGAGCCCGTTGGCGCTGGTAGTTTGCCCCTTCTTCAGTCGTGGCATAAAGCGGTGGCAGTCGGTTGAGAGCATAGGCAGCAATATCACCCAAATCCAAAGTTCTGTCGCTGTTAGCCTCAATCTCTGCAACTCGGGTAATTGATTCAGTGAGCACTAACTCTTCCATCACGTTGATGAATTGTTTGCGAGGAACGGCAACCACTTCGCCAGTTAGCAGCGCCCCCATGAGACGGTCAAGGGCCATGTACTCTTCAATGCTCAGCTCAGAGACACTGTCACAAATACGGCCAACCTCAGCTTCCATAGCTGGGGTGAGATAACCGTCTTGAAGAGCCTGTTCAATAATCGATTCAATACTCATGATGGGCGTCCGTTTCAGGGTAAGTATGCCAATAGCACCCTAGGGGGCTTCGATGGGGAGCAGAGCCTTGTCGAGGAGAGCCGCTTGAAAACAACCGTCCTGAGCAAGCATCGCCACCAACCGTAGAGGACAACTGGGCTCAATGCCCAGATCACTCCAGGGAATAGCGACTTCTAAACATTGGTTGAGTCCCAACTGGACGTTATTGGTGCGTTGCTCCCAGTGATAATATTCCCGCGCCTGCATGAAGCGTACCGTTTGCGTTTTTAAGTCGATCAGCAGATGGTGGTGAAAGAAATAGTTGAGCGGGGCTTGATCGGGCAGGTTTGCTAGAGGGGCGGGGCTGTTGTGGTGAATGCGACCAGGGTAGAACCAGAACAAATGCAGTTGTGAAGGCGTATCAACCCCAGGTGTGAGACCGCTACGAAAGTCTAGGCGTAAGTAGAAGTTGAAGTGGTCAACGCCATACCACAGCCTCTGGATGGCGCTTGCCTGATGCATGGCGCCGCGAGCACCCCCTAAATCAATGCGCCCTGCCCGGTCCCAGTCTTGTTCATCGCCCAAGCCATCAATATAAGGATGAATAAAGCCACGGGGTAGGTGATCGCCAGGTCCATCATGAATTTCCAGATCACCTAGAAGTGAGGACGGAACGGGTTCATTCAAAGCACGATATAAGGCGATGAGATGCTCCCGAAATAACTGGTCGAACATAGCATCTTGGTTCGAAGAGTGGCCTTCGCCAAACCACCAGAACCAATCTGACCCCTCAGCCGCTAGCAGTGCCTCCCAAACCTCTGGATTGTTCTCTAGGGTTGCTTCAGGATGATTGGCTAAGACTCGGCGCGCTTCAGTCAACAATTCCCAGGCTAGATTCTTGACCGGAGCGCCAATCCAGGTCGTGAAGTTGGCATCGATCCAGGAGCCGCTATGAAGCTGTTGGGCAGCCAGGATAGCCGTGGGAGGGAATTCCTCTAAGAACTCAGAGACAGTAACTAACTTCAACTCAGAATGCTCGCTCAAGCGGCTATATAGAGCTTCTAGGAAGGGCAGCCCATCGCGCTCGTAGTATTCCCAGCAGTTTTCGCCATCCAAAGCGATGGTCACGAGCCAGGGCTGCGCAAGTGCTGTACCACCACCCGGTTGACGGGTCTTGAGGGAATTGGCGATTGATTCTAGATGCCCGATAAAGTCTTGGGCCGCAACAGTGGGCTGCATGGGACCGTAGCTGAAGCCGATCAAATCGGAGAGACGGTGATCGCGGAAGACCATGGCTAGATCGCCCGCAGCAGTCTCAACACGATAGGGGCGATAGAGTAGTTCAGGGTCCAGCACATTGCCGTGGTCATCTCGCCGGAATAAGTGCTGCAAGCTCCAGCTCAATACCCCTTCGTCAGAGCAAAGCCAGTTAAATCCAGCTTTGGCAACATAGGGCAGAATTGCTGGTGAGACGGACTGTTCTGAGGGCCAGAGGCCGCGTGGCTGTCGACCAAAGTGTTGTTGATAAACCTCAACCCCTTTAGTGAGATGCAAAGGGATATCCTGCTCCCAAGTAAAACGATTGCGAGGGAGAGGCAGGTTGGGAAGAGCGACTCGGGCAGCTTCGGTGTCAGCGAGCAGCGGCAAGATAGGGTGGGTGTAAGGAGTTGTCGTCAGCTCCAATTGTCCCGACTCCTGCATCTTGCGGTGTTGAGGAATAATCCGGCTCAGAATCTCCCGTTGCTTACTGTAGATGCGTTGGCGATCGCTGTTACTGAAATTGCGGTCTTGTCGCAGCCACTGCTCTACCTCAGGATCGTCCCAGAAAATAGGATCTATCCAGGCTAAGTTGTGCCAGGCTAACAGGTCACCATATTCAGTTTTGGTCCAGTTCTCCAGACACCATTGATGACCATGACTTTGTCGCTGATTGTAGAGTTCAGCGTAGCGAGGATGGGGGTCAATGAGCGTGTGGTGGTTGGCGTCAAAAAAGTGTTCAACGATAAATTGCTGTTTTTGTGGATCTAGGCTCTCGATGGGTGAAAGCAGCAGTTCGAGGTAAGGGTCAAAGGCAGTTCCCTGAACGTAGTCCTCCAACTGACGCAGCAATGAGGGAACTAGATTAACGGTCTGGTGCAGAGCTGGGTAGCGCTCCAGAATTAGAATCAGATCCAAGTAGTCTTTGGTGCCGTGTAGACGCACCCAAGGTAGACGATACTTGCCAGCAACTGGGCTCTTGTAGAGTGGCTGATGCTGGTGCCAGATGAAGGCAACGTAGAGCGGGTGAGGCATGGGTTGGAACGACAACCGGGATACCCCGAAATTTTAATCCCTGTCCTCAGTTTTAGAGGCTTGCTTAGGAATTAATGAGCACTGAAGCTGGATCACGGGCTGAGTTCACCATCAGAAAGGAGATTTACCTTCGCTTTCGTTCAATAACTTCAACTAAGGATTAGCCATCTAGCCATCTTGAAATATGTCAGGAAAAGTTTTCACCCAAATTACTTTTAATTACTATTTCTGACTGGGAAATTCAGCAATATCCCAAGTTTTTATAAACCTCAAATTGCTCTGAGAAAGGCTGCAAAAGGCAAGTGTTGAACCATTAGCAACTTCTGATGGCAGTTCACCTCGCAGTTCACCAGGTAGCTAATTGGCTAGCTCAAAACCTTTCTACACCGCCACGACAGCCCCTCGTAGCAGCAGAAATCAACCGCTTTGTGGCAAACTCATGAGGAACGAAATCTCAGCCCTTCTGTCAGTGGTAAGCAGTTGCCCCGATTCGGCCCATGTTTTTCAGCGTTGTTATCCCGACCTATAACCGTCTGCCCATCTTGACGAAGTGCCTGCATGCCCTAGAACAGCAACAGCCTGCAGGTCAGGGATATGAAGTCGTGGTGGTAGATGATGGTTCTACGGATGGCACGGTCGAGTTCTTGCAGCGCAATGCCGAGCGTTTCACCAAGGTACGCCTGTTTCAGCAAGACCATGCAGGTCCCTCTGCTGCCCGCAACCTGGGCGTAGAGAAGGCTATTGGCGATGTCATTATCTTCATCGATAGTGACCTGGTAGTAACCCCCGTCTTCCTCAGCGCTCATGAACGGAGCTTACACCAGGCTTGGGGCAGTCAAGGCAATGATCGCGCCTTTACCTACGGACGGGTGATTAACACTGCCAATTTTGACGATCCCACAGCCGAGCCTTACAAAATTACTGACTTCTCGGCAGCTTACTTCGCCACTGGTAATGTTGCCATTGCCCGCCATTGGTTGTTGAAAGCGGGACTGTTCGATACCCGCTTTCAACTCTATGGTTGGGAGGATTTAGAACTGGGAGTGCGCTTGAAACAGCGGGGGCTCAAATTGATTAAGTGCCCGGATGCTGTCGGCTACCACTGGCATCCCCCGTTCAATCTTAAGCAGATTCCTCACCTGATCGACCGGGAGATCCAGCGGGGACGCATGGGCGTGTTGTTTTACCAGAAGCACCCAACCTGGGAAGTGCGGCTGATGATTCAGATGACCTGGTTGCACCGGCTGCTGTGGGGGCTGCTATCTCTAGGTGGAACTCTTAACGAGCGCACTCTAGCACCCCTGTTGCAGTGGTTGATCGACCGAGGCAAACCTCAGCTAGCCCTGGAATTGGCCCGTGTCTTTCTAAATTGGTACAACGTGCAGGGGGTCTACGCTGCCTATCGTGAGCAACATACAGGTACTGTCTAACAGCACCGTTTACCCAGTCACTCAGCAAGGGTCTGTTGGATGACTTGCAAGACTGGCATCAGTATGGCAACCTCTGGGCTGCTCAGCCGTCTGCGCAAGACAGTTCCCATCAGCATGTAGGTTTCAGCGCAGCTCCGTAGAGCACCGAAAGCTCGCATCATTGTTTGCATCCATAGCAGAAAGCTTTGTTTTAGGTAGTCTACGTCGTCGAGCAGCACAGCCTTAGCCATCGCTCGGTAGGTCAGCAGCGTGTCCCGCTTCCATTTGGAAGACACATCCTCACCCCCGTAGAGAAATAGGCTGGAATCTTGATGGCGAAGTTTGCCTTCAATTTCAGCAATCACCTCAGTTTCAAGCGCCTGAAGCTTTTGGTAAACGGCAATGCGGGCTTTTAATTCCGAGAGATAGCGAGTATAAACACTCAGCTCACTGTCGTAGAGGTATCGACCTTCAGTTTCACGGACCAAAATAGAAATTCGACTAATCACAGGAAAACCTCTTAGTAGAGCGAGATATTAAGAATCTTTAAGACAGATGTGTCACGATATGTTAACAAGTCTAATAAAGTTCTTGAACGGTCAGCGGGAAGGTAGGCTAGCTCCCTAGCGTTTCAGGCTGTGCAGATTCAGTGCAGATCCAGATTGTGCTAGGGCTAATTTCTACTGATTCCAGCGGACTAGCGTCCATCCGGAGAATGGAGCAGGGCCAAAGACAGTCAGGTAAGATAGCCAGGGTATTGCCCCACACTAGACCATGTCTCTCGAAGAGCAGATCAGCCTATTTGGTCAATCTGAACCTGCGGCTGCTACGAATTTTGATCCAGAACTGATTCCCACAGACGGATCGTTACCGATCCCTCCAGGCAGCTACTCAGATATCGCGACGATCGTGCGGCACTGCAATAGCTGTGTGCGCTGTGAGCTAGCGGCGGGGCGGACCCATGCGGTGGTCGGTCGAGGCAGCGAGAACGCCAAAATTATGATTGTGGGAGAGGGGCCAGGGCAGCACGAAGACGAAACTGGCATCCCATTTGTGGGGCGTTCTGGGCAGTTGCTGGAGAAGATCTTAGAGTCCGTGCGGCTGACCGAGGACGATGTTTACATCTCCAATATCGTTAAGTGCCGCCCTCCTGGTAACCGGACACCTACAACCGAAGAAGCAGACATTTGCAAGGGCTATCTGTTAGAGCAGATCCGCATGATCGATCCCAAAATTATTTTGCTGACCGGAGCGACTGCCGTACGTTCGCTGACAGGCAATAAGCAGGGGATTACAAAGATTCGAGGCGAGTGGCTGAGCTGGAATGGACGAGATTGCATGCCCATTTTTCATCCGGCTTACTTGCTGCGCAACCCTTCGCGGGACAAAGGCAGCCCAAAATGGCTGATGTGGCAAGACATCCAAAAGGTGCGCCAGCGCTACGACGAGCTTATGGCTGAGGCTGCTGTATAGACTGCGGTGGCGTAGACCGCAATGGTGTACGGCGCAAATAACCTGCCTGACAGTCTCGCAGCCAGGTTCGGATCGCTTCAGCTAGAGCGCCGTTGCTGTTATCGCGAGGGGGCGTGAGCAGAGGAGGATTACCTGTACGAGCCCCTGTACGGGTGAATAGTAGAGCTAACCGCCAGGTTTCTGCATCTTGAGCCAAAAACAGCCAGTGGAATTGCTCTACTGTCTGCGTTCCCTCGGGCGTATAGGCCCGCTCCAAGGTACTGAAAAAAAGCTGCTTCACATCGTCGTCACGGTTAGGTACAGCCGTGCCAGCAGTCTGACCTAAATCCCGGTTGAGCTGACCAGGACCAGTGGGCAGGGGATCAAACTCAGGACGACCTGCCACTACCAAATGAGTGCGCAAGTTGTAGCGCGCATAAGCCCGGTTGGCGTAACTGGGTAGATCGCGCACTAGGCCTTGGGCTAGACCTGGCAGGTCTGCGGGACAACTCTCCCCAGCCAAGGCTGGTGGTGACCATAGGAGTAGCAACAGCCAGCCGAGATGCCCCAGCCTCATGGCTCCTGGACCTTGCCTCACACACCAACCTCCGACAGTTCTGTACAAAGTCGGCGAAAGGCAGCAGCAGGATCAGGCGCGGCTGTAATAGGTCGGCCAATGACCAAGTAATCGCTTCCCCAACGCAGAGCTGAGGCTGGTGTTGTATGACGGCTCTGGTCGTTCGCGACGCTCCAGTCTGGCCGCACCCCCGGTGTGACCAGGCAAAATCCATCATTCAGCCGCGTTCGCAATTCTTCGACCTCTTGAGGAGAACAAACAGCTCCGCCAATGCCACATTCCTGCGCCAACAGCGCCAACTTCAGTGTGTATTCTGGCAACTCCAGAGGTACGTTCAGGTCAAAAGCCAGATCTCGGGATGAAAGGCTAGTCAGCAGTGTAACTGCCAATAGCCGAGGCGGTGCAACGCCCCCTTTGGCTGCACCAGCTTCGGCTGCAGCCACTGCCGCTTTCAGCATGGCTCGTCCACCCACTGCGTGAACCGTGAGCAAATCTACGCCGTAGCTAGCTGCTACCTGCACTGCCCCAGCAACTGTGTTGGGAATATCGTGCAGCTTCAGGTCTAGAAAAATGCGCTTGCCCTGTTGCCTCAGCTTCTGAACAATGCCAGGTCCACAGCTAATAAATAGCTCTAGGCCCACTTTCCAAAAGCGGACTTCTGGCAGCTGAGCAACTAAAGCCAGGGCTTCGGGCTCACCGGCCACATCCAAAGCCACAATAATTTGATCTGCAGGTGAAAGTTTCAACCGCCTATTCCCTCAATCCAATTCTTAGGGTGAGGTCTAGTCCCATTGAATCTGGAAAGACCCAACTAGACAAAACCTAGCTCCTGACCAGAGTCTAGTGTGCCTCTTCTCGGTAATCGGGCGCTGTGTCGGGTACAGCCTTTGCTAGTCTGGGGGGCACAGTGTTGGGAATTTGGGATGACAAGCCCCCATGTCATATGCCTGGGTGAAGTGCTGTTTGACTATCTCGCCGATCAGTCAGGTCGCGAATATGCGGAGGTAACCTCCTGGACTCCTTATCCGGGTGGGGCTCCGGCCAATGTTGCCTGTGGCCTTGCCAAGTTGGGGACCTCCAGCGCTTTTATCGGCTGCGTGGGCAGCGATGAAGCTGGCGACACTCTGATCTCAGTTCTGCGCAGTGACGGAGTCGAAGTCAGCGGCGTCCAGCGCCACTCAACAGCCCCAACCCGTCTGGTCTACGTCACCCGGTCTGAAGAGGGGGAGCGTACCTTTGCAGGCTTTGGTGACCTGGATACCACTCGCTTCGCGGATGCTTTTTTAAACCAGGACCAGCTACCTGTGCCCCTGTTTGAAGCCGCTGACTTTTTGGTTCTGGGCACACTGGAACTGGCTTATCCCCAAACCCGCGCGGCGATTGAAACCGCCTTACAACTCTGCGAACAGAACTTCGTCAAAATTCTGCTGGATGTCAACTGGCGACCCATGTTCTGGCCCGATCCAGCTCAGGCAGAAGCACCGATTCGGGCCTTGATGCAACGGGTAGATTTTCTGAAGCTCTCAGATGAGGAAGCCCAGTGGCTATTCGGCACTATGGATCCGGGTGTGATCGCCCATCGCTTAGGTCAGGTGGAAGGTGTATTTGTCACTGCTGGAGCGCAAGGCTGTGCTTATTGTCTGGGCGGGAACGAAGGCAAAGTACCTGCTTTGTCAGTCAAAGCCGTTGACACCACAGGTGCAGGCGATGCCTTCGTGGCAGGCCTGCTACACCAATTGAACCAAACTGCTGTGAGCAACCTGAACGATCCGCAGCGCGCTCAGGCCATAGTCCGCTACGCCAATGCTGTCGGTGCCTTGACCACTACCGCGCCCGGTGCCATTGCAGCTCAACCGACGGCTGCCGCAGTTGATGTGTTGCTGCGCCAAGTTGTCAGCTACTAGACCCACTAAAACCTAACTAGTAGCTGAATCTATCGCTAGGCGTTTATAGACTCAGAATGGCCTTGCTAGCGTTCTGGCTGTAAGCAACCGAATAGGGACTGACATCATGGTCGCCACGTCTACCTCAGCCTCCCAACCCAGTCAGCAGGTTGAACGGGCTGTCACTGCCGTCTTTACCGACCAGGCCAAGATTGACGCCGCAATCCGGCGTCTTCTGGATCGAGCGGTGTTACGGGAAGATATTTCGGTCATGGGCCGTAATTTCCACACAGAAACTCGCATTACCGGCTTTCTGACCCGTCGGGATGTGATCCTGGGTGGTCTCAAGAATGGTGGCATTTTCGGCTCTCTCTTCGGCTCGGTTCTAGCGCTTTTGACCGGCGTAGGCGTGTTGTTTATCCCCTTTGTTGGCCCGGTAGTTGCTGCGGGTCCTCTGGGGGCAGTGCTACTTGGCGCTGCTAGTGGCGCGATTGCTGGTTCGGCGGGAGCTGGCTTGGTGTCTGTCTTCGCAGCCTTGGGAATGCCCGAAGACAAAGCAGCGATCTACCAAACTCGAGTTGAAGCTGGCGATTTTCTGTTGATGGCAGAAGTACCAGCTGACCGAAGCGGCGAAATTCAACTGCTTTTAGAAAGTGCAGGTGGCGAGGAAGTAAGCACCACTCAGACTGCTTTGCCTCGGGGAAGCACTGGCCCTATTCAAAGTGTTCAGGACCTATCGCCTGAAGTGCGCTCTCATTTGTCTGATGAAGCGCAACAAACCTATATCGAGCACTACAACCGGGCTCTAAGTGAAACCAGCAGTGCTAGCGAGGCTGAGCATGCTGCTTGGGACACGATTCGGACCCACTACGTTGAAGGGGCGGACGGGCGTTGGTCTAAAGCAAGCTAAGGTCTAGATTTCGGATTGGTCACTGCCTTTAGCGTGAATGAACCCTTCGACCAAAGCTAAAACTTCCCCGAACTGTATCGTCCACAACAGCATTTCAGCGGTACAGTTTGGGGGAGTGGTATTATGAGCCCGGCTGTTGCTGGTCCCCCCAGAACTTTATGATGATGTGCCTAGAGAGTGCGACGAACCCTGCAAGAGTTCGCACTGGTCGAGTCTTGGTAGTCGAAGATGAGGCCCTGATTCGCGAAACCATCGCTATGGCGCTGGATGAAGAAGGGTACGAAGTCCTGCTCGCAGCTGACGGTCGTGAGGCACTAGAGACCGCCAAATCTGTGGAGCCTCTAGACTTGATCATCCTAGATTTGATGTTGCCTTACCTCAACGGCTTGGACCTTTGCCGTTTGATCCGTCATGAAGGCAATAGTGTCCCGATCTTGATTCTGAGTGCCCGTGACAGTGAAACCGACCGGGTGGTGGGTTTAGAGGTCGGTGCCGACGATTACCTCACCAAACCCTTCGGCATGCGGGAATTGGTGGCACGGGTGCGGGCGATCCTACGGCGTCAAAACCGCCTGTGGGAGCCTGTACAGGGAGCCATACTCAAGTTCAACGAGATCGTGATGTACCCCGAGGAATGTCGGGTGTTGGTGCGAGGCCAGGAAGTTAACTTCTCACCCAAGGAGTTCCGCCTGCTAGAGCTGTTTATGACTCACCCACGCCGGGTCTGGTCGCGGGAGCAGTTACTAGAACGGGTTTGGGGACCAGACTTTATGGGAGACAGCAAAACTGTAGATGTTCATATCCGCTGGCTGCGGGAAAAGCTGGAGCGTGATCCCAGTCATCCCGATTATCTAGTGACCGTTCGGGGTTTTGGCTATCGGTTTGGATAGTAAGTTTAATGGGGGAAGCGATCCTGGCTGCTGTATTAGCTGTGGTGCCTTTCCCCAGTTTTGTCTATTTTGCCTCTGGTCTGGGGCTGGGTGTGCTGCTGACCTGGATCATTCAGGCTCGTTTGCATCGAAGGCTGCGAAGACTACTCTCGATTGTGGAAAGCACCAGTCCTCCCAGTTCAACCCCTCAGCCCTCAGCTCTATTTTCTAGGCTGTCTGCTGCAGTAAGCCTACAGACGGAACAAATTTACCAACTTCAGCAGCAGCTCACCGACAACCAACGGCTGTTAAGCGAAGCGCCGATTGGCTATCTCCAGGTTGATGGAGAGAACCGCCTGGTTTACTGGAATGTCCTAGCTCGCAAGCTGTTAGGGATTGAGCATGGCCAGGAGCCACGCTTGGGGCGTCTGCTGCTGGAAGTTGTTCGCTCTTACGAGCTGGACCGGCTGATTGAGATTGCTCGGGAGCAGCAGCGATCGGTTCAGGCAGAATGGACTTTCCCCCCCACACCGCCCGAGCGTCGTCCTGTGCCAGTCCGGGGTCTGGGCGTGCATCTCAGCGAAGGCTGTGTCGGAGTTTATCTGGAAGACCGACGCGAGGCCGTTCTGATCGCTCAGCAGCACAACCGCTGGACTTCCGACGTCGCCCACGAACTGAAAACGCCTCTGACCTCAGTGCGGCTCGTCGCTGAGATGTTGCAATCCAAGGTTGACGCCTCGGTGCGTCCCTGGTTAGATCGCCTGCTTAACGAGACTCAACGGCTGAGCAGTCTGGTTCAGGATCTTTTAGAGCTAAGCCGTCTCGATGTGCAGGCAGTGCGAGCTCTGTCTATCAAAGCAGTGGATTTACCTGCTCTAGTGCGTTCCGCCTGGGAGAACCTGACCCCTCTCAGTAGTGCGAAACAACAGCGCCTAGATTACGTGGGGCCTAGTCAACTCACGATCCAGGCAGACGAGCCACGCCTGTACCGGGTGTTGTTTAATCTACTGGACAACAGCATCCAGCACAGCGAGAATGGTCAACCGATCCGAATCAGCATCAGCAGTGCGTTGCCAGAAGGCAGCAGTTCTAACCCTGAAACGGACGGCTCAGAGATGATCACCATTGAGGTCATCGACTGGGGTCCTGGCTTCCCGGAAGCAGCGCTTCCTCATGTCTTTGAACGCTTCTACCGTGCTGATGCTGCTCGAACCCATCTTGCGCCAGCAGTTGCCCAGCCTAGCCATTTGGGCCCTAACGGCAGCGGTTTGGGGCTCGCGATTGCCCAGCAGATCGTTGAAGCTCACAGTGGCACGATTACAGCGGCGAATCACCCACAAACAGGCGGGGCCTGGCTGTGTATTCGCCTACCCCGCATTCAAGCAGTACCGCAAAGCATCAACGTTACAGCTTTACCTTAAGCCTATTAGGTTCTACGCTAATTCAAGAAGTTCAATCGGCTATTCCCAACTCTGGGGCTTACCAGTAATATCTTGAGTACATGGTGGGTACATGGTGCTAGCCTCATTGATAGCCTTGTAACTAAGGCTGGCCGAGTTTGTAAGCTTGATTCAGTAGCGTTTATCTACCGAGCCAGTTGTTCATTGACAACTGCTAGCCCCCGGACAGTTCGTTGGACGGTTCATTCCAGTAAAGTCGCCCGAAAACAGTAGTCATGGCTGAACGCCTCCAGAAGATTCTTGCCCGCTGGGGGATTGCCTCGCGCAGACAGGCTGAGCAACTCATTCAGTCTGGGCGTGTCCGTCTCAATGGCGAAGTAATTACAACCTTGGGTCACAAAGCCGATCCAACGGTTGATCAGATTGAGGTGGATGGGCGGCCTCTAGAGTCTGAAAACCAGCCTGCACATCTCTATTTGCTATTGAACAAGCCAGCCGGTGTGCTCTCTACCTGCGACGATCCCCAAGCTCGACGCACCGTCCTGGATCTACTGCCAGCCCAGTGGCGTTCAGGACAGGGCCTTCATCCGGTGGGTCGCTTAGACGCAGACAGTACTGGTGCCCTGCTGCTCACAAATGATGGCGAGCTGACCTATGGACTCACCCATCCCCATTATCCTGGCTCCGCTTCCCAAAAGCAGGTTGCTAAAACTTACCAAGTCCAGGTTCAGGGTCATCCAGCACTCGAGCTTTTAGCTCAGTGGCGCTCAGGCATAGAACTAGATGGCAGACTCACATTGCCAGCCAAGGTACGGGTGCTGCACCGAGGCGAGCGCACCACAACTTTAGAGATTGTGCTTCAGGAAGGACGCAATCGTCAGATCCGGCGCGTAGCTGAGCAGTTGGGCCATCCGGTTCTGAAACTGCATCGGCTCGCCATTGGTCCCCTCAATTTGGGTAAGTTGGCAGTTGGAGCCTATCGAGTTTTGTCACCCGCTGAAGTGCAGCAGCTCAAAGCAGCCTATAGCAGCGCCAGTGATTTTGACCATTCAGACATCAGAGGTATTCAAGGTGCTAGGAGTGCGTAGCAACAGCGTTGTCATGGAACCCCGAACGGACCAGCAGCAATCGCTGCGTCTGGTTGAACTTGGTGCCTATCTGCGCCAAGCGCGTGAAGACTTGAACTTGAGCTTGGAAAACGTTGCCGCTCAGACCTTGATCCAGATCAAGCATTTGAGCGCAATCGAGCAAGGGCAGCTAGACCAGTTGCCAGAGCCAGTTTACATTCAGGGCTTTATTCGGCGATTTGCAGATGCGTTAGGACTTGATGGCGCCCAGCTTGCCTACTCATTTCCAGTGCATCTCAAGCCCAATTCTTCCGAAGCTTGGCGAGGGTCGGCCGCCGCTCAGTTGCGTCCGATGCATCTCTATCTGTTTTATGTCGCCCTGATTGCCTGTGCGGTAGGGAGTCTATCCCTGCTGCTCGACCATTCTGGCAAAACGGTAAGTGATTCTGAAACTTCTCTAGGGAGTGCAGCTCAGCTTTCGCCAACTGCACCAGTCCCATCCAGTTCCGCGCCTGCCAGTGGTAGTAGCCCCTGGGCCTCACCGCCAGTGAACGCGAGCAATGGCAGCACTAATGCTCCGTTTCAGTTTCGTGCGGACCAACCAGTCAACGTGGGGATCTCTCTGACTAATCAGTCCTGGGTACGGGTGATCAGCGACGGTAAAACCGCCTTTGAAGGCATCCTACACGAGGGAGATCAACGTAACTGGTCTGCTCAATCTAAGATCTTGCTGCGCGTCGGCAATGCGGGCGGCGTGAAAGTCACCTCTGGTAATCAACCGCCTCGGGCACTGGGACAGCCAGGAGCCGTTGCCGAGGAAGTGTTCAGTGCGAATTCGTCTACCGAGACCCCTACTCCAGCTGCTTCAGCCCCAACACCGAATCCATCGCCTACCCCGTGAGTCCAGCTAGTCGCTGTCAGCTGCTGCTGACAGCTTTCGAGCCCTACGGCAACTTCTCGATTAACGCTTCGCAGCAGGTTCTTCAGCATCTAGAGATCGGGGTGTTGAAGCATCTGCCTGGGGCAGAGAGCCTATTGCTTCCTTGTGCCAGTCAGCAAGCCTGGCAGATTCTGAGTTCAGCTCTGGCAAGCCAGCAACCATCGGTGCTGATCTGCTTGGGACAGGCGCCTGGACGAGCTGAGATTTGTCTGGAACGGTTAGCTCGCAACTGCCTTGACTTTTCGATCCCTGACAACATGGGTCAACAACCTCAGCGGCAGGTCATTGAGCCTGAAGGCCCCGAGAGTTTAGCTAGCCCTTTACCGTTGCAGGCTTGGGCAACCGCCTTGAACGAGCAGGGTATCGCGACCCAAGTTTCTGAGGATGCAGGGACCTATCTTTGTAACCAGGTGTACTATCAAAGCTTGTACTACAACGCTTACTACAACACTCAGAAGAATAGTCAACAGCCTCGGCTACAGGCAGTCTTCGTGCATCTGCCTCTATTACCCGAGCAACTACCAACGCAGGAGGCTCTAAAAGAGCCTCCTGCGTTGGCCCTGAAATCGCAATGTCAGGCGGTGCAGTTCCTAATTTCAGAAGCCTTAAAGCTAGCGCTGTCACCCCCAGGGAAGTAGCAAGTGTTCCCGGAAGTAAGTATTAGTATGGTGGATAAGGAGGAGGGATCTGCCTTCATCCTGACTCATTGATCACATCCCAACTAAATCAATACTGATGCCTGTTGTTGCCATGGATGGAATGCCACTGCTGACTGCTTACTCCTGGCCAAGCCTGAGTGTTCTGCTACCACTGGATGCACTGTTCTCAACCCAGAGCGTCATGGTGATGCTGCTGGGTGCCTATGCAGTCGCGATGTGGATGTTTCTAACCAGTGCGCCTAAGGTGCATACCGTCATGGTGTCTGATCTTGACCAAGCCCGTAGCTTTTACGAAGGTCAGCTCGACTTGCCCGCTGCAGATGTGCCCTTGCACTACTACTACAACTATGAGCAGACATTAGGGGCGGGCGCGGTCGATCCTTTGTATTTCCCGGCTGATATGCGTGGCAGT
Organism: Leptolyngbya sp. FACHB-261; assembly: GCF_014696065.1. Taxonomy (NCBI): domain Bacteria; kingdom Bacillati; phylum Cyanobacteriota; class Cyanophyceae; order Leptolyngbyales; family Leptolyngbyaceae; genus Leptolyngbya; species Leptolyngbya sp. FACHB-261. The sequence continues at coordinate 914,862 of NZ_JACJPL010000031.1, forward strand.
GTCGCAACTGCTCGTCGCACTGATGCTCCAGACGGACTGTGGTACCAGCTTGAGAAGAACGTCCAACTGCATGTGATTAGCGGCGCTAATTCTCAGAGCCCCAAGCGCGACCGTCACGTTTGCTTTGACCGTGACTGCCTGGAAAAGGTATTGATGCGCGCCCAGACTCGAGGCGTAAAGTATAAGATTCGGGCCGAGAAACCGCTGAACTTCCTAGTTAAGGATCGCCAAGGTCGAGTTATTGAGATGTCTGAAGCCACTACCTAAAGCGGCTTCGGCTGGATTACTGTAAACTGCAAGTGTTTTCTTCGTTCTGCTGCCGTTCGCTCAGCGGCACCCGCGTCTATGACCTCCAACCTCAATACCTCCTCACCTCGTACAGAGTCTAGATCGGGTGCACAGCAAGCTTCAGTTCCGATCTCTGTATATCGAGAGCTGGCTAGTGAGTTGCAGGTCACCCGGACACGACTAGAAACCTTGACTCGGCAGAACCAGGAATTGGTTCGGCAAAATCAGCGCTTCCGGGCTGAGGTTGAAACCACCGTACGCGCCTGTGCTCGCCTCAAGCAGATTGCTGACTCTCTTCACAGCTCTGAGGTAGAGGGTGAGTCAATAACTGCTAGAACGGCTAGTGTCGCTGACCGGCTTGCGCGGAGCTTTGTAGGGGAGAGCAACAGCACTGCACCTGAAGTAAGCTCCCCAGACGGACCAATACCAGAACACGAACCATTGCTCTATCAAGAAGAGTCTCAAATAGCAGAGAGCTTGGACCTCCGCGCTGGCACTTCTGATCGGGCAGTCAAGGGTTGGCTGCCAGCCGTGGTTCTAGCCCTAGTCGTTTTGACATTTGCCGTCTCTACCTTTGGCGTAAGCTTTTTCTTACTACGTCCACCCTCTCAACCCGGACGCTAAAGAACGCTAGACAGTTTTTGCGCCATTTCAAAGTTAAATTTTTCGCAATATTCCGGTAAGCTGCATTCAGTTGCAGCGACTATTTGTGGCTATTTGCGCTGGGTAGCTATCCAACGTGGAGTTTTACGGCGGCCTGATTTGTTCTGCTAACCAATAGCTAGACATTTCATCAAGTATCTGTATCTTTCCGTTAAGAAAAGTTGAATTCCTAGTGCCGAACCGATATACTCACAACGGATTTTGTAGCCGCAAACACAATTTAGTCAGGATTGCAAGCTGCTACCGCAACACTCAAGGAGGTACGAGGTTTGGCTAGGAGACGGAAACGGAAGAGTCGGCGGCGTCTAGAGGGACGTAGAATCCTAGAACACGTTCCTCAGTTCAGCATTGACAGTGGCGACGATAAGCCGGTCACAGCGGCCCGTAAGTTTATCCATACTGCCGGGATTGCACCACCTGCCTTGCTACTCGTTCGACGGAACGAGCACACCACTGACCGCTATTTTTGGGCTGAGAAGGGCCTGTTCGGGGCACAATACGTAGAAGAAAATCACTTCCTCTTCCCTAGCCTCAAGCCACCGGAAGAGGCCGAAGAGTTGGCTGCTTCTGTTGGTTGAGACGATTGGTTTCAGGGAATCGGACCTCCACGCCATCGTGCCTAAACGGTACTCCGGCGTGGAGGTTATGCTTTTGAGCTCTAGACCCAGAGGTGAGAGCTTATGCCTGGGCTAGAATCCAGAAGTCTTAGAGTCTGAGTTCTGCCTGTGTCTGATTTGGGTGTCCATCGCCAGCAGTTTCCTGCTCTCGCTGACAAAGCTTATTTCAACTATGGCGGCCAGGGCCCACTTCCCTCATCTGCCCTAGAGATTATTCAAGAGAATTACCGCAAGATTGACCAGCTAGGACCCTTCAGTGCACAAGTCAACGCCTGGATTGCATCTGAGTGTGAAGCAACTCGGACTGCGATTGCGGCTGAGTTAGGCGCCCCCAGCCAAACCATAGCCTTGACAGAAGATACAACAGTTGGCTGCAATATTGCCCTCTGGGGATTGCCTTGGCAGGCTGGGGATCATCTGCTGCTGTCAGACTGTGAACACCCTGGTATCGTTGCAGCCGCCTTTCAGCTGCAGAAGCGTTTTGGCATTGAGGTCTCTTTTTGTCCCCTGCAGTCAACCCTGAATCCAAACGATGCGGTGGGGATCGTGCAGGCGTACCTGCGTCCTGCCACACGACTACTGGTGATTAGCCACATCCTCTGGAACACTGGGCAAGTCCTACCTCTTGCTGAGATTGTCCGTGTTTGTCATGCTCAAGGCACCCGGGTGCTAGTTGATGCGGCTCAATCAGTTGGCGTTCTACCCTTAAACTTGCCTGAATCAGCAGTCGACTTCTACGCCTTTACAGGGCACAAGTGGTGGTGTGGTCCCGCAGGGGTTGGCGGGCTTTATGTCAGCGTCGCAGCTCAGGCCGAGTTGGAACCAACCTTTATTGGCTGGCGTAGCACTCGCACCTACTCTTCTGCGGCACCTGCTGAGTGGCATCCGGATTGCCGTCGCTATGAAGTAGCCAGTTCCGCCTTCATGTTGTACGGTGGGCTGCGTCAGGCTATCGCTTCACATGCAGCTTGGGGGACGGCCCAAGCGCGTTATGAGCGTATCGTTAGCCTCAGTACTCAGCTCTGGCAACAGTTGCAGGCAATCCCAGACATCACTTGCCTGCGTCAGACTGCGCCAGAAGCTGGCTTAGTCTCGTTCCAGGTCAATGGGCAGGAGCACGCTAGCCTGGTCAAAGCCTTGGAGGAGCAAGCTGTGTTTGTACGTACCATTGCTGATCCCAACTGCATTCGGGCCTCCGTCCATTACTTGAGTACACCAGAAGATCTTCAAAAACTAGTAGACACCCTGCAAGCAGCCTTAGCCTGAGGCTCAGTTAGAGCAGCGCTCAGAAAATGCTGCTCTTGAAGGTAATTGACTGTAGACCTAAGATGCTCCAAACCAGCAGGCCTATGTAGTCGGACTGATTGGTTAGCAGTTGCTTCTTCCAGCCGTAGCGGCTTCGGAAGGCAAACACACAGACTGTGGGCAAGGTCATCACCAAGGGCAAGCCGGTATGGGCAATAAAGCCCTTGATGATCATTGGCACAGTTGCCACCTGTAAGGACAGGGCAGACCACTTTGCCGCTTCACCTAGGAACTGCTCCGAATCAAGGTATTCAACGACACAGCCGATGCCTGTGCATAACTGCCTTGACAGATTAGCCATAGTCGCTTTAGAAGTGCTTCTACAATTACCCTTGTAGACCCAGCCCGACCCGGAAGGTCTAATGTTAACTCTGAGTTACGTGTAGTCTTAATGACTTGAAATCCTTAGAAAATGGGTAAGCTCGCCTAGTAGTATGGACCACAGAGGTCATGCCTAAGTCTCCCTCGGGGAAGGCAGGACCTATTCCGGACTGGGAGGGATCTGTGCCAAAGACCAAGGTGGACAAGTTACTAACCGAAGTTGAAACGGCTCAAATTGCCATCAAGCGTAGGCTGGCGGCAATCGGCAGGCATCCGGAAATGTCGGAGATTGTGGCTCAACTCCAAGGCGAAGCTCTGGCTTTGCAGGCTGTCCACAATTTTCTCAGTGGTAGGGATGATGCTTGCAGTCAACTCAAGCGCCTTGCAAGACAGCCAGGGTTCTTGACCTTTCGTCGCGAGCAACAGAGAGGTAGGACTCCCCGAGCCGAGGATCATCAATAGAGATAGAGGCAACTCAAAAGCAAGGCTCAGTTCTAGACTTAGCTTCTAGGTTCAGCTCTAGATTTAGTTTTGGGCCTAGTTCTTCGCCGGTGGCTCTGGCTTGATGTGGCGTCGCTGCCAAGCTTCTAACACCGCTAAGTCCACCCCCTTAAACAGGTAGTACAATCCCGTAATCACCACGAAGGTCACCGTCACCACAGCAAGGGGAAAGCGGCTGGTGAAGTCATTGAGAGTGGTATAGAGCAGCTCTTCTGGCTGTGTGGCAATATCCCAACTGTTGAAGCGTCGGAAGCGGCCTAGATAGATACCCATCGCGCACAGCAAGTTCAGCCCTGACTCCATAGGCAAGACCCAGGACGGCCGCCGTTGCTTTTGCAGATAGTGGCCCAGATTTAGAAGGGACAGGACATGGGCTTGAAAGCCCGCCAGGATGAACAGGGCATACTGCGGAATCAGAATCAGCACAATCGTCCACAGGGGCAGAGGCGGCTCACGGCGAATCTCAGTAATCAGGTGAATCACATCAGTGAGCACATAAGCCGCATTCGGCAGAAATAGCAGAAAAGCGATTGCTGTTAACCACCAAAGCGTCCCTCGTCGCCCACCCTGTCCACGAGCTTTGCCTCTAAACAGCAACAAGCTCAGCCCTAGCGGAATCAAAGCGAGGAATAAATTCCAACCCAAGCCAAAGTCGGGATGCAGAACTTCCCAGATATATCGGCAGAAAGCAACCATTCGCGCAGCCATGCTCTCACCATAGATCCGGCTATAACTTGATTAACCTATAACCTGACCAGGGATGGATCGCCTGGTTCGATTTGAGGCCCGAGTTTAGATAAATTTCTGTTACAAAAGTTATAACAGCTCATTTCCATGAGTGCTGGGATCGAAACTGCTCCCTGCAACCGCCCCTACTGCAACGCTCTATCGCAAGCTTTCCCTTTTAAAATCATGGCTGATTTGCTCTCCAACCAAGATGTTCAGCGCCTAGACGAGTCTGCTGATCCGCAGTTCTACAGCTTTCCGCGCTTCGTGACCCATGTCGATGACGGCTTCATCGATCAACTCACCCGCCTTTATGCCGAGCGTATTCCAGCAGATAGTCGGGTACTGGATTTGATGAGCAGTTGGGTATCACACCTGCCGGATGCCTCCGAATTACCTTTGCGTGAGGTAGTAGGTCATGGTCTGAACGCAGAGGAACTGGGGCGCAATCCCAGTCTGGCTAAGTTCGTTGTGCAAGATCTGAATAAGAATCCACGTTTATCCTTCGAGGATCAATCTTTCGACGCAATTCTAATTGCTGTTTCTATCCAGTACGTCACCCGTCCTCTGGAGCTGTTTCAGGAACTACAGCGGCTCCTGACCCCTGGGGGAGTTGTAATCACCAGCTTCAGCAATCGCATGTTTCATCAAAAGGCGATTCGCGTTTGGATGGAGAGCAATGAGACAGAGCGGGTAGAACTGGTGAAGCGCTATTTCCAGAACGCTGGTGGCTTTGAGCGGATTGAGGCAGTACAGAACCAGGGCCGCAGTTCAGGTCCACTCGGTTGGCTGCTACCCGCAGGCGATCCTTTCTATGCCGTGCTTGGTTATAAGACAGCTCTAGCAGAGTGAAAACTGCTAGCAGAATCTGCCGAAGAGGAAAGCAGCTTGCTCGAAACAGCTGATTGACAGCAAGTTAAAGCCCCAGGCTTCCCTTACATAAGGTTGAACTTGGGGCTCTTGAACGATTTGACTTAGCTTAACTTAGCGAGCTTTTAGAGATCTTTGGACTAGAGATCTAGAGCTCAAAGGCCCAAAGCGGTAGCCCTAAGCGCTTTATTCCCACTCAATGGTGCCAGGTGGTTTGGAGGTAATGTCGTAGACGACACGGTTGACTCCCTTGACCTCGTTGACAATGCGGGTGGAGATAGTTTCCAGCAACTCATAGGGAACCTGCGCCCAGTCTGCCGTCATGCCATCCTCACTTTTAATCAGGCGCAACACAATTGGATAAGCATAGGTGCGCTGGTCACCCATGACGCCGACACTACGCACGGGTAGCAGCACAGCAAAGGCTTGCCAGAGTTGGGAATAGAAACCGGAACGATTGATTTCCTGGCGCACAATCAGGTCAGCATCCCGTACGATCTCTAGGCGCTCTAAGGTCACTTCACCAATAATGCGGATCGCTAGACCGGGACCCGGGAACGGATGGCGCTGTACAATCTCTTCGGGCAGACCTAATGAACGCCCGACCTTGCGCACTTCATCTTTAAAGAGCTTACGCAAGGGCTCAACTAGCTTGAAACGCAGGTCTTTAGGCAAACCACCGACATTGTGGTGGCTCTTGATCTTGACTGCGACCCTTTCGCCCGTTGCCGGATCGACGTTGGTATCAGCAGATTCGATCACATCCGGATAGAGCGTCCCTTGAGCTAGATAGTCAAAGGGACCAAGACGCCTAGACTCCGACTCAAATACTTGGATGAACTCGTGGCCAATGCGTCGCCGCTTCTCTTCAGGGTCGGTAACGCCTTCAAGTTGATCAAGGAAACGCTCTTGGGCGTTCACATACTCTACAGGGATGTGAAACTGCTCCTGAAACAGCTTCAGCAACCGCTCCGGCTCACCCTTACGCATGAAACCTTGGTCGATGAACATGCAGGTGAGCTTGTCACCAATAGCCTTGTGCAGCAAAAAGGCCAGCGTTGAAGAATCAACTCCGCCCGATAGAGCCAGCAGTACCCGCTTTTCACCGACCCGGGCTCGCACTTCGCGAATAGCGTCTTCCACAAAGGCTTCTGTCGTCCAGGTGGGTTCGCAACGACAGATGTGGTAAACAAAGTTGCGAATTAAGGCCATGCCACCTAGTGAATGCACCACTTCCGGGTGGAATTGCACACCGTAGAGGTTACGCTCATGGTGAGCGATGGCAGCACAGGGAGTATTTGCGGTATGTGCCAGGGTTTCAAAGCCATTAGGCAGAGCCGTCACCGAATCGCCATGGCTCATCCACATCGTGGTGCCGTCATCGACATTGGTCAGCAGATCGGTGGGATCGTCAATCTGGAGTGAGGCCTTGCCGTACTCTCCTCGCGCTGCCCGCTCAACCTGACCACCTAACTGCTGCACCATCAGCTGCATGCCGTAGCAAACACCCAGCACAGGAATACCTAGATTCCAAATCTCTGGGTCAGATAGGGGTGCGTGGTTGTCGTAAACCGAGCTGGGACCACCCGAAAGAATAATGCCCTGAGGATTAAGTTGTTTGAGCTGTTCTGCCGTTGTACGGTAGGAAAGAACCTCAGAGTAAACCTGGGTCTCCCGGATGCGTCGTGCGATTAGTTCGGAATACTGGGAGCCGAAATCCAGAATTGCAATCATCTGGCGCTCAATCTGGTAGGCACTCTCTATGGGTGCATCGGGAATTTGGGTCTGTGGAACCACCGTCAAGTGTCCTCTTACAGGCAATGGAGCTGGAAAATACCTGACCTTCAATTCAGGTAGGGTCAGCGCTCAGGTAGAGGTTTTCAAAAACTTATTGAAGGGTATTTGAACTAGATTACCATATCTGTGCTTGTACAACCTTCATCCCTAAAAGCCAAATGAATTGGCTGAAGGCCTTGACTGACTTCCAATGGCAGCGCTAGGATGATTAAGCTTCAACGCCGGGATAGCTCAGTTGGTAGAGCAGAGGACTGAAAATCCTCGTGTCACCAGTTCAAGTCTGGTTCCTGGCATCTCCTGGTACACCTCAAACATCGGCGCTTAAACTGCAAAAGCAACCCGTCGCTGTAGTAAGCACTGCCCTCTGTCTCGCACACCTCGGGTGGTGAAGCCGACGGGTCATGTCGATGATTTCAGACAGTATTACCAGCTAGCGCTTTGGGGCAGATGGTTCAAAATACGAAGGAGTTGACCTGCGGGAGCTTACCCCAGTCCGGGGATGAAGCCTGACCTCTGATTTACTGGCCTTTCTTCACCGCTTTTCCATTGAGATAAGAAGTATGCTGCCCCACGCTTCTACCAATACGGTCAGCAAAAGCAATTGCGTGAGCGTAAGAAGTGAATGAATGAAGCAACTTGCACAGAGGCAGCTCCAGTGTCCTTGCGAATGGTCTGTTGAGCATCGCCACAGATATTGGCTCTGACTTCTGACAAGTTGCCCCCATCTACAAACACGGGCCAGTACGTCCCATTCGGATCATACGGATCCCCACAGGTTGATTGGTAACTGTTCTAGTTCAGGGATAGATCTTGGTCAGTGAGAGAGCTGCTTGAGCTTGTGCCTGGGTTAGATTTTTCTAGCGTAGGTGGAGAGTAAGCGCCAGCATTGGTTTCTGTTGCTGACGCTAGATCATTTTCGCTACTGCTTCTCGCTTCCTCCACAGCTTTTTCTAAATCTTCTAAGCTCTGCTGAGCTTGCCTCGCCTGCTCCCCAATTTCTCCACCCCGGTCTTGAGAAGCAATCCACCAAACTTGAAGAACACTATACCCAGCACTTAAAATAACAACGACTAAGACTAGTATTACTGCAACCCTGAGTGAATCATTCAAGATTGATGTAAGCTTTCGACCACAGTTAGGGCAACTGGCGGCCTTGGGTGAGACCATGTGCCCACAATCGGGGCAAGATTTTAGGCTGTTCGCCATAGGGATTACTCAGGCTATAGTGCAACAAATAACCGTAACGGTAGACCCTGTTACTAGTGCTACTTCAGAGGTAAGCCACATACTTATTAGCCACTAGAACCATTTTGACCAGCTAGCCTATCGATTTAAGCTTGGTGATTCTTTGCTTAAGTAAGCTCTGAAGTCTTGCTGAGCTGTTGGGTGATAACCTCCATGATTCAACCACGCAAATAGGGTCTTCTGTACCTCGTATGAGATTGCTACATCAGTGGCAATCAACCGTGCAAAATGCTCGCAATTCCAGCCAAGCAATCCGTAGTCCCAAGAGCCAAAACATCTTAGGGCATGGGTTAGACGCTCGATAGTCTCACCAGGATTGAAAGCGATCTGGTCAATACCAAGCACAAAGTTAGCGTTGACTGTACGGCTTTCAAAGGTCTGCATGCCTTGCCCCGTATCAAAGATCAGGTCATCTGACAGCCCAATTCCGTAATGCCACACGAAGTCATGCCAATTAAGTAGCTTGCCATAAAATTCACTGTCCCGGTTGACATGACGCTTAATGTCTCTGATTCTTTCTTCTATCTCTTCAATGGATAAAGCCATCTATTCACTCCAGGTGCTCTCATTGCTTTAGGGCTGTGTAGCAGTGAATAGAAAAACAGAAGACAAATAGCTCTTTAAGTCTTATTGTCTAGGAGCTACTTACGTAGTTAAGTTCTGGTTTTTACTTTTGAGGAGGGCTTATGCACTCATTCGTTTTGCAGGCTCCATAATAAGCCAATCCGCCTGCAGCTATGATCCCTGCTACTGGCAATGCAACAGTGGTGGTTGTGGTTAAGCCAACAAATCCTAATACTCCTGGCATTGGAGCAGTGATGGTGGCTACCGTTATTGAGCCTAAACTTGCGCCTGCCGAGGCAAGCGTAGCTAGGAAGGAAGCTAGAGCTTTGACGTCATTCTCTTGCATTATCAACTCCTACAGTTCTCTTAGAGAGAATCCTTTAGCTTGAGCTTCAGTTCAAGTGAGATAGGTAGACTATCTATTTCCCTGGCAAGACTCTCTTTGGACTCGTTCTTTCTACGTTCTGCATAAACACCGGCAAGCAGAAAATCAATCCCATATTTGCTTAGAGCGTCAGCAACAAGTCCTGCAATTCCTAGCAGCCCTATGCCACCTAGCATACCGAATGGGCCACCTAGGGCTGCTAGAGCTGTTGTGATTGCGGCAGCGCCAGCAAAACCACTGAATGCCATTGTGACGACTAGCATGACACCAGGAAGCCCCAGCGCAGCAAGTTTTCTGACTATTTCGTCCATCTAGAACCTTGGCTACAAGCTTGAGAACACTGCGTCTACCTTGACAGATGTATTCACAGAGAGCTGTAAAGGTGCAGTGAAGCAGCATCAAGGTTGTCAGTAATTATAAGGTCACTTCCCTGAAAATCAAAAAATACGTTGTGTGAGGTGGCAGAGCAAGCTATTGAAGCGGATGTACAGGATCAAATCGCTCTATACAAGGTGCATACATCATAGGAGGGAAGGAAAACATCATTGCATCTATAGAAGTAAATGTTGTAAGGGACACGAGTAAGCCCACAATCATACAACTCATCAATCAGCTTCAACGGGTGCAGGGCATAACTGATGCAAACAGAGCAGATTTTGCCAAGTCTCATCCTCATATTGTTTTCAGAAATGGCATAGCTATCTACACCTAGAAAAACTATGCAGGCGTTGATCATGTGTTCATTACTGATCGCTCAGGAAAATGTGTTTATGGAGGGTATGTTAGCTGGGTGCACTCGGAATGCCTGAAAAGCTCTCTTCAAGCACTACATAGCGAGTTGAGAGACTATATTGTGTAAGTTCACGTCAGCTAATACAGATCTATGCTCCTTCGCCCCCTGTAGTTCTGCTTAGAGATAGGTCATCATTAGTTCAACAGCTAGCATCTTCACGGTGTTCACCTTTTTCTGTGGCTGGTAGGCTATTAGCCAACGCAACTAACAGCTAGAAATCTGGCGTTGCTTCATCTCTTCTAAGTCAACGATTCATTCAGTAGAGGACCATGAGGACAGTTCTAGTTGTAGACGATAACGAGTTGGCACGAACTGTCACTGCCAGAGTATTGAGCAGAAGCAACTTTGAGGTGCGCGAAGCTCAGAGCGGCACCGAGGGTATGGAAATGGTCCAAGATCAGCTTCCTGATCTGGTCGTGCTGGACATCGTAATGCCCGGAATGAATGGCTATGCTTTCTGTCGTTGGTTGAAGAGCACCCCAAAAGGTCAGCACATCCCGGTGATTATGTGCTCAGCTAAAAGCGAGGCGTTTGATCGATACTGGGGGATGAAGCAAGGAGTTGATGCTTACATCACCAAGCCATTTGAACCGATGGAACTGGTTGAGACAGTAAGGTGTGTGCTGCGGCAGTCTTTGCTAAAGGAAATGGAAAGACGTGTGCCCCATAAGCCATAGATGATAATCTGTTCACTCAATTTACCAAATTGTTTTCAATAGTTAGTAGCTATTTGTCTTGACTATCTTAATCACTATTTTATTCGCAAGATTTTAGTCTAGTTCACTCCTCCGTCTAAACTTGCTTTTAGCCCGTGGCTGTTTGGGCAGATATTTCTTAATCTTGCAGCTTTTCAGGTTAGGCTGAAACAAATCAAGGTAGTGCTGCTCTTGTTTGTTTAGCAAGCCAGCCAAGTATTATTTTAATCGCTTTTGTGATGGAAGTTGTGCTAAGAAAGGTATTTTGAGCTGGCATATGTGATTCAAAATCTAGCAACTTTGGGCTTGCCACCTCTTCAGTGGTCAAGCCTTTATTGAGTTTGTGAAATTTTGTTCAGAAAAAGCAAAGATCTCGCTGCAACCTGTAGGCTTTACTACAGTAAATTTACGCAATGCTTGTGTATTTTACGAAGGCCAGTTTTAGTAAAGTATCATGTGTCTTTTTTGTAGCTTACGTAACCTGAGTGACGCTCTACCTGAAACAACTCCAAGAACAATTTCCAGGGCAGCTCTTGCCAATGCGGCTCCTTCAGCGGGTGCTGCCGGGGTCGGCGATTCACTTTACCCAGGCTTTGGTAACGGTGGTTATGATGTTCAAAATTACACCGTTGATCTAAACGTCTCTGACGTTGACACCAGCACTCTGACTGGCATCACTACGATTGAAGCCGAGGCGACTCAGGGTCTCACCAGCTTCAATTTGGACCTCATTGGCTTCTCGGTTGACAGCATCACGGTCAATGGCAAACCTGCAACCTATAGCCGTGATGGGCAGGAGCTGACCATTACGCCAGCAGAGACGCTTGCTGAAGGCGAAGCGTTCACAGTAAAGGTGAACTATAACGGCTCGCCGGAGCAGATCACCTCAGTGGCAATTCCAGTGCTGACTGGCTGGGTGATCTTTGATGGGGGCAGCTTTGTTCTCAGTGAACCAGATGGCGCGGCGAATTATTATCCAGTCAACGATCACCCGCTGGACAAAGCTTCTTATACATTCCGCGTTACAGTTCCAGAACCCTTTGAGGTTGCCGCGAATGGGGTGCTGGAGCAAACCATCGACAATGGCAATACGACTACCTATATTTTTGAAGCTCGCGATCCGATGGCGAGCTACCTAACGACAGTTAATATCAGTCAATTTGATCTCGATACCGATGGAACGGCGAACGGAATTCCGATTCGCAATTATTTCGCTGAGGGCATTGCGCCAGACCTACTCAAGCCGTTTGATCTTCAGCCGGAGATGCTCACTTATTTTAGTGAGCTTTTTGGTCCTTACCCGTTTGATGTCTATGGCTCTGTGGTTATGAACACAGACACAGGCGCAGCCCTGGAGACGCAAACTCTGTCGATTTTCGGCACGGGTCAATTGGGCCGGAACCCAGCTTTTCTAGGTGGGTTTGCTTCGAGTACTGAAGAGGTGGTTGCCCATGAGCTAGCTCACCAGTGGTTTGGCAACAGCGTGAGTTTGGCCGATTGGAGCGACATCTGGCTGAATGAAAGCTTTGCTACCTACTCGCAAGGGTTGTGGATTGAGAACACTCAAGGCCGCGATGCTCTAGATGAGTGGGTAGTCAACAAGTACAACACAGTCGTAGATGCCAAGGCGGAATTAGTTGCGCCCGGTTTGCCACCAGCAGATGATTTGTTTAACTCGGGTGTGTATGACTGGGGGGCATTGGCCTTACATGCGCTACGGCTAGAAGTCGGCGATACCGATTTCTTCGATACCTTGCAGACTTATTACGAACGCTATCGTAATGGCAATGTCACGAGTGAGGACTTCTTTGGCGTAGCTGAAGAAGTGAGTGGGCAAGAACTGAGTGCCTTCTTTCAAGACTGGATTTACAGCGGTGAGATTCCACCGATTGCCCAGTTGGGATTATCCTCTGATCCAACTGGTGACCAAACCCTAACAGGTACGAACGCCGCTGAAGTGATTTTTGGCCGCGATGGTGACGATACCATTTACGGGAAGGGTGGCATCAATGTTCTGATTGGTGGTGCTGGGGATGACACTCTCTACGGGGGTTCCAGCAAAGACACGATCACGGCTGGAGATGGCAACGACACGGTTTATGGCAGAGGCGGCACCAATACGCTCAACGGTGGTAATGGCGATGACCTGATTTACGGTGGCTCCAGCGCCGATACGCTTACGGCAGGGGCTGGCAACGACACGGTTTATGGGGGTGGCGGTAACGATACAGTCAACGGTGGCGCGGGCGATGACCTCATCTATGGCGGTTCCAACGCCGATACGATCACAGCGGGGGCTGGCAATGACACGATCTACGGTAGAGGTGGCGCGGATTCGATCAATAGTGGCGCTGGTTTAGATACCATCTGGCTTGGTCCTGGTATGGCCACTGTGGTGCTATCGCTGGGTGACGGCTTCGATACCATCAATAACTTCAAACTGGGCTCAACTAAGTTTCAGGTTACTAGCCTGGATACGTTGTCCTTTACGGATAGTACTGATGGTGCCCAGATTTTCCAAGGGGATGATCTGCTCGCGGTGGTGACGAAGAAAGCAGCCAGTCTTTTGAGTGACAACACAAGTCAAATCTTTGTGGTGTAACTAACGTCGCCTAGCTTAAGTTCGAGTCTAAGCAGGGACATATAGTTTATGTCCCTGCTATAGCAAGCTAATTTGAGGTTGCTCTCGCTAGTCCAAGCCCTATCTTCTTGGGCATGAGGTCATGTCTGAGCTGACTTGTGGCGGCAGTTGAGCAGGACAAACTAACCGTCAGTGATTGAGCTGAACGACGGTTTTATTCAAGATGCTGGCATCCTCTCGCCATTCGCGAATGGTCTCTCGGTTTTGCCGTTGGGTCACGGCCTGTTCTGCTTGCCAAAAGCAAATTCGACTGAGAGCAGCGACAACTGCCGAGAGACTATAGCGCTGCATTAAGACCCTCAAAATATTCAAATCGCTGTCGCTAAAAGTGGGTGCAGGCGATTGAGTCATAACCAAAAATCCTCAATAGGTTTTGAGGGGCAACCGGTGAAGATTGCCCCTTCGCTCCCTCTCTAGGTTCCCGCCTGACCCGCTTGGAATAGGTTGACCCCAACGGAGTGCTAAACTCCGTCGTAGCCTTTGGGCTGGCAAACACCAACCTAGAGGTCAGTCGCCGAGGGTTGCGGTTATCAACCCTCGGCGGCGCTTTGAGAACTGGACTGAACGAAAGATAAGTCAAAGTAAGGCGTTTGGCAAGCCCAGTTTGAGACTAATTTCAGAGGCTTCTGATCCAGGCGCAGAACTCTGTGCCAGCAATGCCCTGTGTCAGTTGAGTAAAGAGTTTGGGCAACCACAAGGGATTGCCCCTACCGATGCTCATGCGCTTAATTTGCGTCATTCCCTAGGCGGTCTGAGGCTTATTGTTGGATTGGCTTGCTGACTCCCGGATGCGTTTCTGGCTGCTCCTACGCACGCGCTCGCTCTTGCGCACGCCACCGGCCATTTCGTACTGAACGCTGTCCTTGCCGTAGCGGTAGGCAATGCCAATCAACAGTTTGTCAGCCATATCACCCAGGCTTTTCTCTAGCTCAGCGATCTCGGTCGTAGAAGAATCAATGACAGCCAGAGCAGTGTTATAAGCATCAATTCTGAGCCGTAATCTCTCGATAGTGCTAGTAAAGTTGCTCAACTTGACCGAATTGTCAAACTCCAGTTGTGGATCAACGGCTTTTAGGCCAGAGGCGCGTAGTTCAGCTTTTTCTAAAACTCTCGAAGTGCGCTTTCTGCGAGCCATGATTTCATCCCTTAAGTGAAAGGTCTAGTGTCAGATTTCCCACCTTCCTTAGGCTGTTTACCAATTTGATTTACGAGGATCTCACAGACTTTTACTACCTCTTCAAGAAAATTCAGTAGATTTTCTGAGGCTGTTCAAAAGGTAGCCTGATCAATTCTCAATGACAAATGTAAAGCAAATTAAAGATCAACTAAAATCTTTGTTGACGTTACTCCCGGACTTGTTGACGTTACTTCCACAAGTCCGGGAGTAACGTCAACAACTTCTGTCCCTACAACAACAAGTCCGGGAGTAACGTCAACAAGTCCGGAAGTAACGACAGCAAGTCCGGGAGTAACGACAGCAAGTCTGGTTGTTGTGATCACAAGCTGGTGCCTTGCTCACACTTCCGCTGCTCTGAAACTTGACCAGACGCAGGTGAAATCTGCCTTCAGTGAAGGAGCCTGTCCGACTACGGTTGTTCTAACCAGGGTTACCGTTTACCTTGGTGCGACTCTGACAGGTAGAAAAAATCAGGTTCTTGCCACTCTCAACGTTTTACCTGGACATAGGCTGAGACCTTCGGCCCATCAAGTGCTGAGGTTAACATGCAGATAGCTTCTGTCTAGTAAACTCCCAGTCCACTTGATTATCTGTTAGGACTGTTGCAGTAGCTGTCTGTCACACTTGTTAAGTTCTCAAGTGTTATTCTAAAGCTGAAGTAGTATTAGTGTGCACAACATGCCAGAATGCAAAGTATTCTATTCATGGCAGTCAGACTTACCCAACTCTACTAATCGTGGCTTTATCGAAAAAGCCCTTGAAAATGCGGTGAAATCAATTCGCAATGATGAGTCCATAGAAGTTGAACCAGTTGTAGATCGTGATACTACTGGTGTTCCTGGATCACCTGATATTGCAAGTACTATTTTTGCCAAAATCGAGCAAACTCACATCTTCGTGTGTGATATTTCGATTATTAATTCAGGAAGTCAATTCCGTCCAACACCAAATCCGAATGTTTTGATTGAACTGGGTTATGCTATCAAAACTCTTGGTCCGGAACGGATCGTCATGATTATGAATACAGCATTTGGCGTACCAGAACATCTTCCATTCGACTTGCGAATGAGAAGAGTAATTACTTACAAAATACCCGAAGCACCTACAGAAAAAGCATCAGAACGCAGACAACTTGAGACGAAGTTGGTGGCTGCATTGGACACTATCTTTACAGATCATAGATTGCAAACAGTTGGCAAAATCATTCAACCTATATCCATAGGTGAGCAAGCGAGAATAGCTGTTGAAAATACCCAACCTAATCAGGAGGTTTTAACTCGTAAGTTCATGACCGACTTGGTGGAGCGGCTTGATTCTATCGCTCCAAGTTTGACGGAAGTGGTTTCCGACCAAATGATCATAGATGCAATAGGGCAAACTATTGAACTTGGAGTAGAGTTTTCTCATCTTGCAGAAGCCATTGCATCAATGAGTGCGCTAAATGCTGCAACGGCTATGTATAGGGGGTTTGAAGAAGTTCTCAATCGTTACGGTACACCAACTGGATTTGCAGGCAGTTTTTATAAGCAGGCTTTTGACTTTTACAAGTTTGTAGGGCATGAGTTTTTTGTAATGTTTTTCTCATTTCTAATTCGCGAGGAGCAATGGGAGATTATTACAAAAATCTTAGATGAAGACTTATACGTTGAAAGACCTTACGATTATAGCAAGCCTGATAATGTACCATTTACCTATATATGCTCACCTCTCGACTCTCTAGAGAATCGAAGACAACGCCTTAATCTCAATACAATATCTGTACATGCTGACCTACTTAACGAGCGTCATACTCAAGGAGATCTAGCTGAAGTTGTTCCCATGCAGCAATTCATAAACGCTGACTGTTTTCTATTTCTGAGAGCAGAACTCCAGCCATACACAATTAGTGCCTTCTCTGGATGGGCCGCATGGAGTATTATCTACGTCAAACAACCACCACGGTATTTAATCGAGGCTTATCGAATTAAGAACGCCCAGAAACTTCTAGCCCCATTAAAAATGGATAATGTCGAGATGCTTAGAGATAGAATGATTGAGATTACTCCTAAATTAGACCAAGCATTTAGACAAAATGTTTCACTTTACTTTCGCAAGCATCCTCTAGGAGATTTCTCCCCTCAAGATATTGGAAGCCGACAATAGCAGAAGTTCTAAGTGGTACTAAGTAAGTAACAATAACCAGTCTGGAGGTAACGATAGCAAGTGTGAAAGTATGATGTCTAACAAATGCTCGCACCCGAAGAGAATACTTAATTCATGAACAGTATGACATGATTGCCGGTAAAGGCGATTGAGTAAGTTACATGACGACTTGTCAGGACATTCGCCGTCAAGTTGAAAATCTTAAACCCGATGAGCAACTGCGTTTGTTAGCGGGGTTAGCTGGAATAGTAAGCCGTCGCATGGCTCCAAAACCTAAATACAGCATCATGGAACTGGAAGGGTTAGGAAAAGAAATCTGGCAAGGCATTGATGCTCAGGAGTACGTTGATCAGGAACGAGATTCATGGAATGACTAATCCAGTTACAAACTATCAACCGATTGTGTAACAACACAGCTGAGGTTTATGAAACCTATTAGGAATATTCTTCTCATTATCCTTAGCTCATCTATTCTTGCGCCCGTTATCGCGTCCCTACTGGATAGACCATCCCTCAGATTGATCAGTCAGTGGCCCCAATCGACATCCGTAAATTACCAATCACCTGGACCTTATTATTTGTCTGTAGTTGAAAGTGATATAGATTGGCGGGGTTTTCCTATACACATCGAACGGAATCATTTCATCTATGTCGGTCTTGAGAGCGGTAGTCCAACATACGGACACTACATTGACTTCTCATTTCATCCCGGCTACGACGATGTTGAGACACATATCAAGAAATCTGTTGTTGAATGGTCAGATTCTGGCGTGACCTTCAAGGAGGCTTCAGGCCACATCCTATTCATTCCAAAAGCAATGTTCACCGGAGGCCGCTAAAAGTTAGCTTGCTTTGTTTCTGATTTTGCGCGTCGCGTTAGGTCTTTGGGTTTAAGTCGCTACAATACGAGCAAGGTCAAGCTGCCCAATTCCTGTAATAACTTCTATTGTTCTTAACCTCAAGCCCCTCATTGAACTGAGTGATGACCAGTTCTAGTAGCTCAAAAACTTATAATAAAAACAACCTCTGCCTAAGGAAAGATTTAGCTTGCCTTCAAATAAAGTAGAAATGGAATGCTAAATCTAATGGAGATCGTATCCTATGAAACTAAATCGTTTTATGAAAGGGTTCGCGACTGCAGGACGTTGGCTGGCGACAACACTGTTATTTCTATCAGCGATCACCTTCGTTTGGCAGGGTGCGTTTTTCTCTGACACCGCGGCAATGGCTGCTCCCGCTACAAACCTAATCGCATCAGCAGATGCAGGCTCTCGGGCTCAAGGCAAAGCGAGTGAAGATGCTGGGCGGACCAAAGGTTTCGTTCGAGATACTGCAGAACAAGTTAAGAAAACTGCCAACAAAAACGCTGAGCGGGTTGAAAAAGCATCGGATGATAAGGGTGGCTTCTTTGCGCGTAGAGCCAAGAGAGATAGAGATTTAATTGAGAAGAGAGCAAATGAAGATGCGGCTCGGACTCAAAAAGCAATAGATGCTAGCAAAAATGCTGTCGAACGCACTGTTGATGGCGTCAAGGATGCTCTAGGCAACTAGACAGTAGGTAATAGCTTGAAAGCCAGACAATCTAGATTGTCTGGCTTTCAAGCTATTTTTGCGGGCAGAAATCAGAACAACGTCAGCGAACACAGGGACTTTGGTGAGTTGTTAGGCTGCTCGCTTAGCTTGTCTACTGATCAGATTGAATAACTTGCAGCACCTCGTCCAAAATTTTCAAGGAGCGCTCCTGATCCGACTCTCCAAACCAAGATTGGAACCAATCGCTTAGCGCAGCAGCAAAACCCTGAAGTCCTCCCTCAGTCTTGGGCTGGACATACTGTTTGGCGATTCCTAGCAAGGCATAAGCCTTGTATTGTCGCTCGCTTATCGTCCGAGCAAGTTGAAGCCCCTGCTCAAACTGTCCCTGCTCAGCAAAACCACGAGCTAACTCTGGGAAAATCCATTGCATGTGTTGTGTTTCACCAGGCGGTGCTGGAATTGATTTCACCACTTGCAAGGCTCGGTCGGGTTGCCCTGACTCCACATAACCAGAGGCAATCTCCGGAAAAACACTCTTCACTTGCCATTTCTGGGCAAACTGTAGCGCCTGGTCATACTGCTTCTGCGCTAGATAATGCCTCGCGATCTCTGCCAGCGTATTGTTTCGGTGGCTTCTTACTTGGGTGGCGAGTTCTGTTGCCCGCTCCACCTCTCCAGCTTTGGCATAGCCAATCGCGATTCCGCTCAACGCACCTTCGCGTTCCTCCACCTCTTCGATGGCTTGAGCTATCTGCTGAGCTTGATCAAAATTGCCAACTTTGGCATAGCTTCTTGCCACACTAACTAATCCCAAATCTCTAGCTTGCGGTTGCTTGATTGCCTGCGCTAGCACTCTAGCTTCAGCTAGTACCTCGGTTGCTTTAGTTTGCTCGCCCAGGACTGCATATTGCTCTGCAACTTCACTCAAGAGAGAGACTCTTGCACCAGGGTAAAGCTTAATCACCAAGGTCCGAATTTGAGGCACCGTTTGATCTAGGATTTCGATGGCTCGACGCTGTTGCCCCGCCTCTGCAAACTGCTTGGCAATTCTGAATTTTTGACCGATTTGCAATGACTCGGATTCACTCAATTCCCCACCTTCGACTGGCTGCTGAAGCGCTTGCTCCAACACAGGCAGCATCTGCCGTTTGAGTTCAGGCTGACTCAGCCGTTCAGCCATCCCAATTAAAATGAGGGTGCGATAGTCAGCGGGAACATTTTGGGCGAAGGTCAGTGCCTGTTGCACCTGCTGCTTGGCTGGCTTGATGGCACCATCTTCGGCACGATGATTGGCAATCTCTGCCAGGGTGATCGGATCGCCCATGCCAGTGGCGATTGCAGTGGCAATGTCTTCATGTCCAGCTTGGGAAAACTCTTTAGCACGATTGAGCAGCGACTCATCAGGTGAGGTGGCACTACGACTACAACCTGTCGCTGCTTGAGCGCGAGCAACCTGAATTGATTCTGCCAACAGTTGCTTGCCTTTAGCTTCTTGACCCGCTAGCCAGTACCCCCCGGCTACCCTAACTAACGAATTACCCTGGAAGCATTTCTCCGGCATGCCTCTAGTGAGTAGCAGCGCTTGATCTAAGACCTGGATCGCTCGGTCTGAGTCTGCAATTGCAGCGTATTGCCAGGCTGCCTCCGTATACATACGAACTTTGTCAGAATCGGTTGTTGTGGCAAGGGCTTGCTCAGCCTGTCCAGCCAACATTAGGAAGAGGGCTATGGCAAGGATAGGATTTCGAGTTCTTAAATCCATGTTTGTCTGACTCACTTAATTTGCGGTGCCTGATGTGATGGGTCAAGACGCACCTCTCCTCAGAAGACAGTTTTTGGAGTTGGCTTGAGCCAAGTTCCGGCAGAGCTTCATCCAAACTTTAAGAACCCAAAAAAATCAAACAGAGGTACCAAACCTGCTCTACCTCTCAATGAGGAAACACGATTAAGAGTTGATCAGCAAATGAAGCCAAGCCAGTTCAAAGATAGTTTATTCCAGCTAGTCTAGCTAGTCTAGCTAGTTCGATAGGTTTTCGGGGCCACCCCCATATACTGTCGAAACCACTTGCCTAGATGACTATGGCTACTAAACCCACAGAGTAGAGCAATGTCCATGATCGGCAGGTCTGTCGTTTTGAGTAACTGCTTGGCGCGTTCCACCCGTTGCTGAAGGACATATTGGTAAGGAGATACTCCTGTTGATTGCTTAAAGAGCCGACTAAAATGAAACTGACTTAATCCCAGCACTTCAGCGAGACTAGAGAGTTGAATATCGTCTGCTAAGCAATCATTGATGTAGTCTGTAACTTGCAATAGCTGGCAATCACTTAATCCTCCAGCGTACAAAACAACGGATGATTGAACAGCATAATAATTTCTGAGCAAATTCACAGCTAACACGTTTGTTAGCGATTCGACATAGAGCCGTCCTGCGGGTCCCCCATCGTGGAGTTCACTCAACAACATCATGCCAATTTGTTCGATCTGAGGGTTTTTAGTTCTGAATTCTGGCAAGAGTGCTATGCGACTAGCGCCAATTTCAAGTGCATTTTGAGCAACTTGCTCTAGAAACTTAGATGTAACGCGAATCCGTAAGTATCGATCATCTTGGTGCCATTGACTGAATAGGAGCACTCCCGCAGGAGCAATGGTTAAGTCGCCTCTGCTGAAAAGGCTGGTTTGACGGTGGTCGTCTAACACCTGCAACAAACGAGAAGGGCGACGGTTCAACGATAAGCAGAGGGTGTGTTCTGCTAGGCTCTGATATTGCTCTTGCCCCGGAGGTTGATGAAACTCTTCCACCACAAGGTTCTTCCAACCATAAACTTGACTGGAGACAAGCGGGGGCTGGAGTTTAGCCTCTGGCGATTGAACAGTCCGCATTGATGTTGTCACTGGTGATTGCATCGCAGAGACCTTTCTATCTGCCTTAGTTTAAGGGATTTTAGGATGGTAGCCGCTTAGAATTTAGAACCTATCGCAAGATGCTGATAGTTGCGCAAGGTTTGAGTAGTCAGTCGGCATTCAAATTTCTTAGATTGTAAACCGTGAATCAGTATTATGGCGAAGAGGCACAGCAATCGTGACTAAAAGGTTAGTTAAATCGAGCATTGAGATAGAGGGTCGTGAATTTCTAAAACTTGCCGTCCCCCTAGCCAGTGCTCAAGTCGCCCAAGCTGCTGTTGGCTTTGTAGACACGATTATGATGGGCCACTTAAACACGGAAAGTCTAGCAGCTGGCGGCTTAGCATCAGTATCCTTTCAGCTTGTCTTGAACATAGCGAGCGGTATCGTGATGGCAGTCAGCCCACTGGTCGCAGAAGCTTATGGGGCAGGCCGAAAAAGGCAAATCGAGCAAATTGCGCGTCAAGGAATATGGTTATCGGTGCTTCTCAGCATCCCTCTGATGTTGATAATTAGGCATTTAGATTCAGCATTACTTTTGCTTCAGCAACCTGCGCCAATCGTTGCCCTTGCAGATCAGTATCTCAACTTCATCCTGTGGGGAATCTTTCCAGCGCTGGGGTTTGCGATGTTGAGAGGCTATGTATCGGCTATCTCCCAAGCCCATGTTGTGACCGTGATTGTCGTGATCGGAACGCTGTTCAATGTGGCAGGCAATTATATTTTAGGATTCGGTAAGTTTGGCTTTCCACGCATGGAGTTAGCGGGGCTAGGATTAGCCAGTGGGCTAAGCTTCTGGTTAATGTTCCTGATTTTCCTGATCTACATTCTTAGGCATCCACAGTTAAAGGAATACCGCTTCTTGCAGAATCTGCATCGGCTGAGGCCTCAGCTTCTGCAGCGTTTAATGGTGATTGGAGTCGCAATCGCCGTTACTATTGCCTTGGAATATGGATTGTTCGCAGTTATCACATTTCTCATGGGCATCTTGGGAACCGAAGTCCTAGCGGCGCATCAGACGGTCTACCAAACGATGTACATCAT
The DNA here is from genome assembly GCF_014696065.1 of Leptolyngbya sp. FACHB-261. Taxonomy (NCBI): domain Bacteria; kingdom Bacillati; phylum Cyanobacteriota; class Cyanophyceae; order Leptolyngbyales; family Leptolyngbyaceae; genus Leptolyngbya; species Leptolyngbya sp. FACHB-261. Next base: position 937,073 of record NZ_JACJPL010000031.1, read on the forward strand.
TTTCATGGTTCCCTTGGGGATGTCTTATGCAGTTACTGCCCGCGTCGGTCAGTGGTTCGGACAGCAAGATCTTAAAGGGGCAAGACGAGCTGGGTATGTCAGCATTGGCATTGCAGCAACATTCATGGTCCTGACAGCCATCGCTTTAATCGTATATCGTCAACAGGTGATTGGCCTCTACTTGGATATTGACAACCCAGAGAATGCTTATGTAATCAGATTAGCCGTGCCGATGCTGCTCATCTCCGCGTTAGCTCAACTCTTGGATGGGGTACAGCGGGTCGCAATGGGTGCATTATATGGACTTCAAGATACCCGCCTACCGATGTTTTTAAGTGGGCTCGCTTTCTGGGGTGTGGGATTGACTAGTGGCTACCTGCTGGGATTTCCCTTAGGGCTGGGAGGTGTTGGACTGTGGACAGGACAATCAATTGGGGTAGCCGTCGCTGGCGTGATTTTCGTGTGGCGTTTTCATAGGCTAACTGCCCGAAGATGCTACCTTGGTTCCGAGTGATGTTATCTTTCCTTAGTTGTTAGTTATTAAAAGACTCGTTAGACAAGATGTAGGTAATGCTTAGAGAATACTGGGAAGAGACTTGGCAGAAACTACAGGCTCCTACGGTGTCTCAAGACGTTTTGGAAAAGTTGATTCGCGCCTATTCTTCACCCCATCGCTTCTACCACAACCTCACCCATATCGAAGATTGCTTCACCATATTCGAGCAAGCTAAATCTTTGGCTACCCACCCAGAAGAGATCGAGTTAGCAATTTGGTTTCATGACGCTGTTTATGACCCAAGAGGAAGCGCGAACGAGCAAAAAAGTGCTGAGTGGGCACAGTTTGTTATTAACCAATCCGGTCTCGGCAACGCTATTGTTGAAAGAGTCTCTCGCTTGATCTTAGCTACCCGTCACAATGCCAAACTAAAAGACAGAGATGCACAAATATTAATCGATGTAGACCTCTCAATCCTAGGCAGAGAAGAGGATACTTTCTGGCGATATGAAGAGAACATTAGGAAGGAGTATGCTTGGGTTCCAGAAAGCCTCTTTAGGCAGAAGAGGGTAGAGATTTTACGCAGCTTCCTGAACCGGCAGCACATCTATCATCTTGATGAGTATAGAGAGAGGTTCGAGGCAAGAGCCCGCGCAAATTTAATGCAAGCAATAGCGAGGTTAGAGAACGTAACTAGAGCTGTATAACAATGGCATATACCACCATGAGTGTTAAATCTGGTCGTCAGATATTCGTGTAAGTCGCTAATATTGAGGGTTAGATGCAGAAGAAACACTTTTACTATGAAAATCCTGGAAACAAACCGGCTAATTCTTCGCAAACTATCTATCGAAGACGCAGATTTTATGTTTGAGCTTGTGAACGAGCCCTCTTGGTTGCACTCCATTGGAGACAAAGGTGTGAAAACCCTTGATGATGCTCGTGACTATATCTTGAAAGGCCCGATTCACAGCTATAAGCAGTTTGGCTTCGGGCTATACCTAACTGAGTTGAAGCAGAGCAGAATTCCGATTGGAATCTGTGGTCTGATTAAAAGGGAATCCTTGAAGGATGTAGATATCGGCTTTGCTTTTTTGCCAAGTTTTTGGGGTAATGGATATGCCTATGAGTCAGCCTCTGCTGTGATAGGACTCGCAAAAAATGCGCTGGTCCTAAATCGCATTGTGGGTGTAACTACATTGGACAATCACAGCTCAATCAAAGTTCTCGAAAAGCTAGGTTTAAGATTCGAACAAGTGATCAGGTTGTCTGAAAACAGTTCGGAAGTTAATTTGTTTGCACGCGACCTCTAACAGGCTGAGCCGTCCATATTCAGGATAAAGTTGTTAAGGCTATTGGTAGGACGAATTCTCTAGATCCTTGAAACCATAAAATCACAACTATGAAACCACTACTCAACAGTCTCCAGTTCACTCAAGACCTGCTCAGGTTTAATACGATGAATCCACCTGGGCAGGAAGACGAGTGCGTTCGTTTTATTGGCGGCTTGCTTGAGGATCTGGGGTTCAGCACAAATTATTATGCCTATGCTGAAGGGCGCACCTCACTAGTAGCAAAGTTAAGAGGTGACAAAAGCTATTTACCGCTCTGCTTAACAGGCCACATTGACACGGTTCCACTTGGCACATCCCAGTGGCAGAAAGAGCCCTTCAATGGCGAAACCGACGGTGATGTACTGTATGGGCGAGGGACATCCGATATGAAGTCAGGTGTTGCTGCGATGATCTTTGCTGCTAAGGAAATTGCAAGCGCATCTAGAGGTAATGCAAACTTGACGCTTATCTTTACAGCCGGTGAAGAAACTTGCTGTGCAGGCGCGTATCACCTCGCAGAGCAACCAGGTGCGTTGGGTGAAGCTGGGGCGATCGTGGTCGGTGAGCCAACGGCTAACTATCCGTTAATTGGGCACAAAGGTGCCGTTCGATTTGCCATTCGCACCTCAGGTGTTACAGCCCATGCTTCAACCCCAGAACTAGGTGACAACGCCATCTACAAGGCTGCGCGCGCTTCACTGCAATTGGAGCAGTTCAATTTTGGAATTGCGCCACACTCGTTTCTAGGAGAACCCACCCTCAATGTTGGGACGATTTCAGGCGGGCAAAACATTAATTCTGTACCCGATCAAGCCATCATTGGTGTCGATATTCGGACGATTCCTGGTCTAGATCATCAAGATATCCGAGAGCAGTTACAGCAACTACTAGGCAGAGAGGTAGAGGTCAACATTATCAACGAAGCGACCAGCGTTGTATCAGACGTGAAGCACGATTGGATACAGCAAGTCTTTTCAATCACGAGAAGCGTTACAGGCCAGGAAGCAAGGGCGGCAGGTGCGACTTTTTTCTCTGATGCCTCTGTTTTTACGCCTGCCTATAATTTTTCACCTACTATTATTTTGGGGCCCGGCGAACCCTCAATGGCACATAAGACAGATGAGTATTGCCACATTTCGAAATTGGAGCAATCTATCGAAATCTACGCCTTGATTGTAAGGCAGTGGTGTGGTGTGTAACGAAGCGCAAGATAGCAGCTAATTATTAATTATGGAAATCGTCACCAAGAGATTTCTTCTACGAGACTTTACTCAGGAAGACGCCCCCTCATTTTTCGCATACCATGCTGATCCCCGGTATGCCGAGTTCTGTGCGCCAGAAGAAGTAGAACTCAGCCATACCCGTGAGCTCCTTCACCTTTTCAGCGAGTGGGCAATCGAACGCCCCCGTCGCAATTATCAACTTGCCATTATTGATCGCCGGAACTCGCAGGAGTTAGTTGGCTGTGCTGGCCTACGCTGTGAGGGTTATGGTCCTGACCAAGCAGAACTGGGCATCGAGCTAGCACCACAGTTCTGGGGACGTTATGCCTACGCAATTGAGGTTGCCAGCGCTTTAGTCGAGTTCGGGTTTCGCGATTTGGGGTTAAATGAAATTCGAGGCATTTCTGTTAGTGCAAATTCGCGTGTAGCGCGTTTAGCACATCGCTATGGGTTTATCGCAATTGGTACCCGTCCTAGCCCCGACTGGATGTGCGCGCGAGGCTGGAGCCAGATCGAATGGCAGCTTACACGGGAGGCCTGGAAGTTACTGACTCAGACGCCGTAGAGAAGATGCTGGCCACCGCCTACTCCAGATATCCTAAAGCCGAGTCCCGCAACGAGAGCAACAGCATAATAGAGAGCGCACTAATTAAAATTACAACGAAGTACAAAATTTTACTTGACTGTGGACTATACCCCACAGTTTAAGCTGCCTAAAGGCGAGATGAAATTGTCTAGAAGGCAACAATGAGTAGAACGGTTCTAATTACAGGCGCTTCGAGTGGGATTGGCGAAGCAACAGCCCGGTATTTCCTTCAAAGAGGCTGGAACGTTGCCGCAACTATGCGATCACCGAAGAAAATAGTTGATTGGGCAGAAGGTCAACGAGTTATCTACCCATACCTTCATGTCACTAAGCCCGAGACGATTGAATCTGCGATCCATCAGACTTTGGAGCAGTTTGGCAAGATTGATGTGCTAGTAAACAATGCTGGCTATGCATTAATGGGTCCAATCGAAGGTGTAACCCCTGAGCAATTCGAGCAGCAGTTTCAAACTAATGTCTTCGGGCTAGTTTCTACCATCCAGCAGATCCTTCCAGTTCTACGTCGTCAGGGCGAAGGTACGATTATTAATGTCGCCTCCATTGGAGGCCGCCTTGCCTTCCCACTTATTTCTTCTTATCACGCAACAAAATGGGCAGTGGAAGGTTTATCTGAGGCTTTGCGCTATGAGCTACGCCGCTTCAATATTCGAATAAAGATTATTGAGCCTGGTGGTATCAGGACAAATTTCATCAATCGTGGAACAGTCTGGGCTCACCATCCTATTTATACAGATATGATTAATCAAGTAAAGCAATTCAGTGAAGGAGTCAATGATAGGCTACCAGGTCCTGAAGGGGTCGCCAAGGCAATTTACAAGGCTGCTAATGATCGTTCAGACAGGCTCCGTTATTCGCCTTATGGTGAAGCTTTTCTGCTCATGCATGCCATTCTTCCTGATGCACTCTGGCGGTTCTTAATCACGGCTGTGATGCTTGGGCAGAAGAAATAAACCCCCTCTAAATTGCGTACACAGTTATCGCCCTCAGCTTATGACATCAAACCCAGCACAACACATCATTAAGGGCTGGCTGTTCGAAGATATCTTGCTAGAGTTTTACCGCTATGCACCCTGCCCTGCCGAATGGTTACCGGAACACTGCCATGATGAATACCAGTTTTGCTTGAGCCTTGATTGTCCTGGCGAGTATTATTATCGAGGCACTCACTACTGGGTGCCCACTGGAAGTCTGAGTGTGATATATCCTGGCGAGATGCACACAGGGCGCGATATAGAAGACCGTCAGACTCCTGCTACGTTTCGCATGTTGTATATCAATCCTGATACGGTCAGAGCAGCAGCTTTAGAGATTGCCGGTAATGGAACCAATTTACCTTTTTTCTCTGATCCCATTATTCTAAATGCCGATCTCGCCCAGCATTTTTTAGATTTTCACAAAGCTTCACAAGGAGTTGCTTCGAGGCTTGAGCAGGATTCTCTGTTGTTAGCTCTGCTGGCACAACTCCTTATAAATCATACGGACATCTCACTTAAGCAAAGACTTGCCGGAAGAGAGCGTCAAGCAATCCGGCGAGTTCGTGAGTATTTGCAAGAACACTATGGAGAAGATGTCACTCTCAATCATCTAGCTCAAATTGCAGGCTTAAGCTCGTACTACCTGAGCCGAGTTTTCAAAGCGGAAGTTGGTATCTCGCTGAAACAGTATCAGACTCAAGTGCGGATTAACCACGCTAAAACTCTGCTTTCTCAAGGGATTGCAATCCAGCAAGTTGCTATAGACACAGGTTTTGTTGATCAGAGTCATTTTACCCATCAGTTCAAGCGTTTAGTTCAGACCACCCCAGGACAATATCGTCTACAAGATCGCAAAAATCTACAAGACAATCTAGATTGAGTCGGCTAGTCTTCTAAAGGGAAAGTCTGACGAAGCTCGGAACCCTTGAAAAGATGCCAAAACAGTTTGAAAATTCAGATGTCAATGCAGCTAATGGCGAGCGAAAATCTGCGGAGGGGCTGACTCGGAGGCAACTAGTGGTCGGTGGAGCCGCTGTTGCTGGGCTGACAACAGCAATAGCATCTGGAACAGCTCAGGCAAATACACAGAAACCACCTGGGCCTGCATCTACTATCAACCCGAATGGCAGATTTGCAGGCAAGGTTGTGCTGATTACAGGAGCCACATCAGGAATTGGTGAAGGAACTGCCTACGCATTTGCTAGAGAAGGTGCAAAGGTCTTCTTTTGCGGTCGGCGTGAGAATTTAGGCCGTCAAGTTGAAGCCCGAATTAAGGGATTTGGGGGCGAGTCAACTTACATGCAGGCTGATGTGAGACGCGAAGAAGATGTCAAAGCATTTGTAGATGGCTGTGTTCAGAAATATGGTCGTTTGGATATTGCATTTAATAATGCAGGTATTGTCAATCCAAACCTGGCCAAATTGCACGAACAATCAGCTGCAGATTTTCTTGATACATTGAACACGAACACAACCGGGGTATTTTACTCACTAAAACATGAAATCCCCCATATGCTCAGGCAGAGGGGAGGCTGTATTGTCAACACAGCCTCAGTCTCAGGGCACAGGGGTTTTACAGAAATTGGTCCCTATAGTGTTAGCAAACATGCTCTGCTTGGATTAACCAAAGTAGCATCTTTAGAATACGCCAAAGACAACATTCGGATTACGTCAATTTCACCCGGTGGCGTAGATACACCGATGTTGCGCCGGGTACGGGAACAGCGCGGTATGTCTTTTGAAGAAGGATCAAAAGCAATCCCTATTGGACGCACAAACACTGTTGAAGAAATGGCACGGGCTGTAATGTTTCTGGCGTCCGATGATGCTACTGCATTTCATGGCTCCCTAGTTGATGTCACTAGCGGAATACTGGATTAGTCCCTACAGATGTAACAGCACAGAACCATCCAAGCTTTTGGAAAACCATTTTTGAAATATTACGGGCAGTATGAAACTACACAGCGCTTTTACACGACGTGGAATTATCCTGTCTGGGATCTCACTTCTATCGCTCTTGAGTACGGTCTCGATGGGCCGTACTCAAGAGCGCGCAGCTCAACAGCCTGCTTTTGATGCGGATGCTGCGAAACAAGTTGTCAACAACGTGGCTTTACTTGCAGATCAGCGCAAATGGCAAGAACTCTCAAGGCTCTTCTCTACTAAAGTTGTCTTGGATTACGGATATCCTGAGCTTCTGACTTCCCAAGAGATCATCGGTCGGTGGCAGCCACTGCTCACCGCATTCGATAACACTCGCCATCAGATCTCGCAGACTCAAGTTAGAGAAAAAGATGGCCGAATCTTGGCCATCTCACGCTTTTCTGCCACTCACACCTTGAAGGGAGTTTCTGGTGGTGATCAGTGGACATTAGAAGGTCGCTACGAATATGAGTTTGAAAACCAGAATGGCACTCTCAAGATCATGCGAATGCGTATGATCCCAGGGAGATCTTCTGGCAATATTGAAGTTCTCAACGAAGCGAAAAGACGATCGGGCATCGCAGATCCAGTTCGTAACCACACTGTTGAACACGTAACCTTTAAAAGTGGTGGGGACACTCTAAAGGGTTGGCTCTATAAACCCAACAACCCAAAAACAAATGAAGTCATTATTGCCGCTGGATCTTGGACAACTGTTAAAGAGCAGATGCCAATGCTCTACGCAAGACGATTCGCTGAAGATGGGTTGACAACTCTGATCTTTGATTTCCGTGGCTACGGTGAAAGCGAAGGGCAACCTCGTCACTATGAATCGCCCCAACGGAAAACAGATGACTTCAAATCTGCCATCTCCTACATCTCACAGCGACCTGAACTGAGAAGTGCGAAAATCACGGTGGTAGGCGTTTGCGCCAGTGCGGGCTACGCTGCCAAAGCTGCAGCCGAAGACAGGAGGGTTCAGAGGCTTGCCTTAGTGGCCCCTTGGTTACACACACCTGAGATCGCTCGAAGCTCCTATGTTGCTCGTCCTGGCATTAGCCCTAATGGCTACGATGGACTGCTCAACGAAGGACAAGATGCCCGCAAAACCTATGAGCGCACGGGCGAGGTTAGGTTTATTGCAAGTGCGAGCACTGATGATGCACGTGCTGCAATGTACGTTCCCTCGCCTGGAATTTATGATTACTACTTCAACACCAGCCGAGGGTTACTTCCACAATGGGGCAATCGATTCGCCGTTCTATCTTGGCCTGAGTGGCTCACCTACAACTCACACACTTCAGCACCGCTCATTCGCATACCAACGGTCATTGTCCACTCCGAAAATGGCGCGATTCCTCAAGGTGCCAAGGGATTCATTAGTGCAATGACCAATAAGCCAGAAGTTCACTGGATTAGTGGCTCACAGCTTGATTTCTATGATAGCGAGGCCAAGATCCGCGAAGCGCTCTCATTAGTCACCGCTTTCATCAACTCCCAGCAGTGAAAAGGTGGGGAAGCATCAGCCAAAACAATTTGGGTGGATAGACTTGTTTTTGACAGGTCTATCCAATCAAAAAAGAGTTTCAAAGAAGAACTGGAGCTTAATGATTTAGGCAGTTACAGGCTGAGGATTGTTCTGTTGGTTCTGTTGCAACATCGCAGAGTTGATCTCAATGTTTCGGGACTGAGCAACACGCCAACCATAATCCATATCAGCCCGGAAGAAATGGCAGAGTTGCTGCATTTGGATGCTCGGCGGTGCTCCACCTAGCACCCCTGCAATCGTTTGCCGAAGGTTTGATCAAAGGATATTGCTGAGCTATCCCTGACCTGAGTTGCAAGTAGCACGCTTTTGAAAGCACTGCATAACTCAGGCAAGTTCTACCTATTCAATCAATAGGATATGGCGAGTTCCGCTAGACAGTAGCAGTTATGCTATCGGCATTTAGTGTAGGTACGAGTTCGAGTAACTCGGCATCATTATTCAGGCTAGGGCATCAGCGCCCGTTGTTTAAATTACCCAACTCGCAATCATGCCGTTCGCGCGCAATAATCCACAAGGGGAGACAAAATGGCACAATACAGAAACTGTTTACCGCAGCTATCGAGCGATCTGTTCCTCACCGATGGTGGCATTGAAACCACGCTTATTTTTCACGAAGGATTAGAGTTACCAGACTTCGCTGCTTTCGATTTGTTGAGGCATGAGGCAGGGCAGAAAGCACTTCAGAAGTACTTTCGGACCTACGCCATGCTTGCTAAAGACTATCAAATTGGTTTCATTCTTGAAAGTGCAACTTGGCGTGCTAATCCAGATTGGGCTGCCAAACTTGGCTATTCCAGCGAAGCATTAGCTGATATAAATCGCAAGGCAATCGAATTGCTTCATGCTATCCGAGAGGAATACGAGACTGAAAACACCCGCATGGTGATCAGTGGCTGCATTGGGCCTCGGGGCGATGGCTACGATCCTGCTGAGCTGATGATCGAGGCGGAAGCAGAACAGTATCACCTAAACCAGATTGCAACTTTTCGGGATGCCGATGCGGATATGGTGAGTGCGATCACCATGACCTATGTTGAGGAAGCGATTGGCATTGCCCGTGCAGCTCAGTCACTTGGCATGCCTGTAGCTATCTCCTTTACGGTTGAAACAGATGGCAAGCTGCCAACGGGTCAAACATTAAAGGATGCTATCGAACAAACTGACAGAGACACGAATAGTGCGCCCGCTTACTACATGATCAACTGTGCCCATCCAACTCACTTTTCGAGTGTGTTGGTTGAGGAGGAACCGTGGTTAGAACGAATTCGCGGCATTCGAGCGAATGCATCCACCAAGAGCCATGCTGAGCTGAATGAGGCAGAGCAATTGGATGACGGCAACCCAGAGGAACTCGGTAACCAGTACCGTGAGCTAAAAAGCAGCTTGAAGAATTTAAACGTGCTTGGGGGTTGTTGCGGCACAGATCATCGCCATGTCGAAGCGATCTGCAAAGCCTACCTGCCTCTGTTATGGACTCATGTCTCGCGAGGGGGACAACTACAGACTATCTACTAGACGTTATAGAGGTGCCATAGCAGAGCTACACCCGACCGCCGAGTAATCTTTTGAGACTTACTTTTGAGACTTATTAGCCTAAGCCTTGTTAGGTTATCTGCGGCGGGTGGTGGCATCGAGTGTTTAGAAGCTTTTAGAGCGGCCTCAAAAGGGCAATTCTATCCAATACAGCTCAGCTTGGGTCCGACAACCTTAAGGTGTCTAAAGCCGATTTCTTCACTCGGTATTCCTAAGCTTCGGCACGCCCATGCGCATAACTTTACTCAAAGACTTCTCAGCCTCTGCGGTTATCGCAGGTTTTGTCACTGTATTGGTTGGGTTTACCAGCTCAGCCGTCATTGTTTTTCAGGCAGCCCAGGCCCTCCAGGCCTCACCCGCTGAGATTGGCTCCTGGATGTGTGCGCTCGGCTTAGGCATGGGGCTAACCTCCATCACCTTATCCCTGCGTTACCGAGTTCCAGTTGTAACCGCTTGGTCCACACCAGGGGCAGCGATGCTAATTACCTCGGCGGCTGGAGTTCCGATGAGGGAAGCGATCGGAGCATTTCTAATCTCAGGAGTATTGATCACGCTTTGCGGTTTTACCGGCTGGTTTGAGCGCATCATTAACCGCATTCCAATATCTATTGCTTCGGGGATGCTGGCTGGCGTTCTGTTGCGATTCGGGCTGGATGTCTTTGTCGCCATGAAGACGCAGTTTGTGATGACGTTCGCTATGTTCTGCGTGTACTTGCTTGCACGCCGCACTGTGCCGCGCTACGCAGTTATTGCCGCGTTGCTAGTGGGTATAGCCATTGCTGGAGGACAAGGGCTACTGCATGTTGAGGCCGTACGCCTGCAACTGGCAGAGCCGGTTTTGACGCTGCCACAGTTTTCGGTTAGTGCCTTAGTTAGCATGGCCTTACCGCTGTTTGTGGTCACAATGGCCTCACAGAACGTGCCTGGAGTCGCCGTAATTCGTGCATCCGGCTACTCAGTCCCGATCTCGCCGCTGATCGGCTGGACTGGGGCTGCAACTCTCGTGTTGGCACCTTTTGGCGCTTTCGCCTTGAATCTTGCAGCGATTACAGCCGCTATTTGCATGGGTCGAGAAGCCCACGAAGATCCAGCTAAGCGTTATGTGGCAGCAGTTGCCGCTGGCGTCTTCCACATCTTGATTGGGCTATTTGGTGCCACAGTCGGGGCAGTATTCACGGCATTCCCCAAGGAACTGGTGCTTGCGATCGCCGGGCTGGCACTGTTAGGCACAATCGGCAATGGGCTAGCAGCCGCGTTGGCAAAAGAGGGAGAGCGCGAGCCTGCACTGATTACATTCCTGGTAACGGCATCTGGCACTACCTTATTCGGGATCGGCTCAGCGTTTTGGGGGTTGGTGGGTGGTGCGTTATCGCTTGCGGTATTGCAGGCAAGGCGCCGTTCTGGGTAGTTGCCTTATGCTGCTCTAGAATGAACACCAGAACAGGTTCAAAATGAGATCTTTTTGGCGTTGGTTCAGACTGTATAGCCTAGGGGCTTACTGGATTGTCCTATTGGGCTCAATGTACTTAAGTATCGTTAGTAACTCGCCTCCGTCACAAGAGATGAACCCACTATCGATCACAAATTTTGAGGGAGACCTGCACAGAACTATTGTTGCTTCCTTCGTTGAAATTGCTTTACTGCATTTGATCTTGCGCCCCTGGTCATTTGAGCGCCCTACCGGTAGAACTGCATTGGCGCTGGTGTTACTGCTCATGTGGACAGGATTACTGCTTTACGCAACTACAAATACAAAACTGGTGAGCCAAGTTTCTCTCATTCACCTGCTCTGGCTAGTTGTTCTTAATGCCGGTCTATTGAGTGCTGCTGTATGGGGTATTGGACGTTATTTACACCGCTCACGCCAACGTTCACGCTAGAACCACGAGTTCGCCCCTCAGGAAAATCGTATCAAATTCAATTTGAATTGCTTCTGCAATAAAATCTAAAACGAAGATCAGGAAAGGCATTATTTCTTGAATCCCTGTACCAATTCATATTCCTTATTCATCAACACGATGCTATTTGTGGAGTGATAGCACAGAAACAACAGTTGCTTACAGCTCTGTAGTAGGGTGATCACTCCAGGGGCACCACTGTATACTTCTCATGTAGCTTCTGCGAACTCAACCCGATGCACCAGCGCCAGTTTAAGGATGATCCCCTCAAGCCAATTAGCCTATTGGATGAGTTACCGGATCAGCCCTTGCTTTCGAGCAAGTCAAAAAGCTGGAAAGGCATTGCGGTTGAATACTATCATCATCCTGCCAATAGTCTGGTTTCTCCTCCGCTTGCACACCATCTCATCACCTTGAACTGTGGAACACCGTATCGCTTAGTGCAGCAGTTGGACGGACAGGTTTATGAAGCCGAAGTTACCAGGGGAGACATGATCTTGACTCCTGCTAATCGCCCCACTGAATGGGCCTGGCACAATGAGGTTAATGTTTTACATTTGTGTCTTGAGCCAGCCTTAGTTGCCAAGGTAGCCCTAGAAGCAGTTGAGGTTGATTCGGTCCGCGTTGAAATTCTCAATCATTTTGCAGCGGCTGATCCTCAAATCCGACAAATCGGCCAATTGCTTCTTGCAGAATTAGAATCTAAAAAAGTGGGCAGTCGTCTTTATGCTGAGTCATTAGTCAATGCTCTAGTCGTTCACTTAATCAGAGAGTACAGCACCATTGAAAGATCAGTTCAGCAGTACACAGGGGGCTTATCTGAGTCGAAATTAAAACAAGTCATTGCTTACATACAGGAACATCTAAATCAGGATTTGAGTTTGGAGGAAATTGCGGCTGAAGTCAATTTGAGCGCATATCATTTCGCACGCTTATTCAAGCGATCAACCGGTTCAGCACCGCATCAGTATCAGATTCATTGTCGGGTTGAGCGTGCCAAGGAATTATTGCAGCAGGGCGAGATGGCCATCACCGATATTGCTACTCAGGTCGGTTTTTACGATCAAAGTCACCTTAGCCGCCACTTCAAGCGAATTGTGGGGGTTTCTCCTAAAGCGATGCAGCAGAGTAGCAAGAATGTCCTATGGATTAGCAAGAGTGTCCAAGACTGCACTGCCTGAGTCCTTCTAGAGTTGGAACAGATAACGAGAAGCGTCTAGCGCTTACTCCAACTGGATTTCAAAAGGAGTGGTTGGTATGAACGCCGATAATGATAGAGGCTCTTCCCCAGCCAAAATCTTTTCGACTCGCCGCAAACTGATTGTGGGTGGGGCAACTGCTCTTGGCACTGTGGCAGCAGAAAGCATACTTTCTGCTGCCACAGTGCCGCACAACAGCCGTCCACAAATCCGCAAGTGCTAGCTAAGGGAGACGGGGTTGCGGGCAAAGTTGACCTCATCAGTAGTGCAGCACGCGGCATTGGGCGAGTGCCGACTCTGAGACTGGCAGGCGAGGGCGCTGATATGGTGGCTAAGGCCACGGGCAATTATGAAATCTAGGCGACGCAAGTTTATTTACGGTGTTGCGACTGTCTTGATGGTTTCGATCCTTTTAGGAATTGCATCGCTCAACACTAGCTCACAAGTTGCGAGCGCTCAAAGCCAAAACGGCATAATTCAGAGTCAGATGACTACACCAATTCGTGTTTGCTCTGCTGAAACCCTGAATCGAACTGCTACCCCAAACATGAACGCTAATGAGCGTTTGGCGCTACCCAGTGAGTTTCATCGCAAACTTCAGCCAATGATTGGAACATTTCGCGTCAGGCAAACTGCACGGTTTACAGCCAACGCAATGCCTGTTGAATTCACCGGAATTACGGCACGCCGCTATTGGTTGGAGGATTGCACAACTCTCTTTGAAATCATGGAAGGTGCGGCTAATGAGCAACCATTCACACGGCTTGCTCTCTACACTTACCAACCTCTCGATCAGGAATACCAACTGGCATCAATGGATACCCGCACTCCTGGTCTAATGAGCCTTCGCAACGTTGGGATTGAGGGCAACAATATTAGCTTTGGCATGACCTATACCTTCCCAGGTCTTACTTCAGACATTGATGGACGTTCTACCAAGTTGCGCCATGTTCTTCAGATTCAGAGCAACCGGCGACAGGTATTAAGTCAATATTTCCAATATCCGGCAGAAAACGAGTTTTTAGCAATTGAATATACTTACGAACGCATTCAATAGCGGCTCTATTCGGTGAAGAAGCTTGAAATGGCAAATCGATTACACATATGCGAAGATTTTTGAGAATTGCTTTGAGTACCTTTGCAGTTCTGGTTCTTGTGAACTTTTTGGCAATGCAGCCAAAGCAAACAGAAGTGCAAGCGCAGCCTACAACTTCAGATCTCACAGTGAATCAATCAACCGTTATGCCACTGGGCTCTCCAAGACCTCATCATGTGGCACTATCTGTTCCCAACTTTGAAGAAACACTCCAATGGTATCAAGACAAACTCGGCTTCAAAGTCACTCTTAGACGTGATTTGACCCAGCTATCAACGCAGCAAGCATTTTTAGAACTGAATGGATTTCGCCTTGAGATCTTCGCACGGCAAAACTCGGCCCGGGCACAGCCACCACCTGCAACAGTTCCCGATGATTTATTGGTACAGGGATACAAGCATATTGCTCTCGCAGTGGATGATTTGGATGCAGTTCCAGCAGAGCTCAAAAGGCGAGGTGTGAGATTCTTATGGGAGCCAACGGTAGATGAAGCGCTTCAGCTCAAGCTTTGCTTCATCAAAGACAACAATGGCAATTTGATCGAACTCGTCCAGGAACTTAATTAAAAGTCGAGAGGAGTGTTTATGAAACCTTTTACACAGAACCATCCGTTTTTTAAGAGTGTCGCTGCCTCGGCTATTCTGTCTAGCTCACTCCTCGTCTTATTTCAAGCCACCCAATCCGCCAAGGCGCGAACTTTTGAGAATTCAGCAAGCCCTCCTCACTCAACGATTAGTCAACATGCTGAAGCTGCTGCAAAAAACGGTCTAGATTCGCTGCAAATCTTCAACGTTGCGATTTCTGTCTCGGATATTGACGCATCTGTAAAGTGGTATGAGGATAATCTAGGTTTCCAGCTTCAGAACAGACGCCGTGTTTCTACAGGAATTGAGATTGCCTTAATTGAAAACAATGGATTCTTTATTGATCTAATTCATATTGCTGGCAGCGAAAACTTAGAGGGCAGCCCGAAAGAACCACCAGATCACCTTAAGGTACAAGGATTGAGAAATTTGGTCTTCTGGGTCGATGACCTGAAATCCGCAGATGCTCAGCTTAAGTCAAAAGGAGTTGAACTTATTTGGGAGAGTAGATACATTCCTGAAGTTGGAACTTCTGTCACTAATTTCCGCGATAACAATGGCAACTTGATTGCAATCTGGGAGAGAAACTGAACATTCTCTCGGCAAGGTTGATCATTGTTGATCACATTTTTTGCGCAAATTCTACTTCTTCTTAAACTCTATGCAACCTTCAATTCGCAGAACGCTAACTGTTGTCATCCCTGCCGTTCTCCTGGTGAGCGCGACTGGACTCACTGCTGCACAAAACTCAACCCGACAAGAACCTGTGCGCCAGGTTACTCAAGCTACAGTCAGGTTACCTGAAAGACCTGTAACGAATGAAGTTGAGCTTGAAGTCGTTGCGACTCTGCCGATTCGTCCCTCGGCTGTTGTTAGAACACAGGATGGCAGAATCATTTGGACAGAGCATTTCGGTGCGCCGAACCCAAATAAAGTTCACGAATTGCTACCGGATGGCACTCTCCGCGACTATCCTGCTGGAGCAAAATATGAATCTCATTCCCTACGGCTAGACAGCAAAGGGGTTCTTTGGATGCTAGATATGGGTGGGAACGGTAGATTGCCAAAGTTAGTGGGATGGAATACAAACACCGAAACACTAGTGAAAGAAATCTCCATTTCTCCACCAGCTTATGAGCCAAATTCTGCACTTCAAGACTTTGTGATTGACGAGAAAAACAATCAGGCCATTATTGCAGACACAGGTGGCGGCTTTGAGCCTCAACGGTTTAATCCTGCATTGGTGGTGGTTGACTTAAATAGTGGGCAGGCACGTCGCATCCTACAGGGACACCGCACTGTGCAGGCCGAGCCGCTCAACACTATCATTGAAGGGAAACCCTTGATGCTGACTATCGATAAGCAAGGCACACAAATCCCTTCCCGTTGGGGTGTGAATGGCATTGCCCTTGATCCGGTTCAGGAGTGGCTTTACTACGCTCCCATGACAAGTACGAGCGTCTACCGTATTGCAACTCAGGATTTAGCAAATGCAAACCTCAGCGCAAGTGAACTGGGTAGCCGAGTGCAAAGGTATGGTGACCGGAACATTGGTGATGGTTTAATGGTCGATACCGCCGGCAATGTCTACAACACAGATTTACAATACAACGCGATTGGTGTTACCAACGATCAAGGCAACTATCGATTGATTCGTCGTGATGACAAACTATTGAACTTCAGCGAAGGCTTTGAACCTGCTGTAGATGGCTATGTTTATGTAGCAACGAACCAAGCGCACAGAAGTGTCTTCTTTCAGCCTGTGGATAGCGGTGTTCCGCCTTATTACCTGCTCCGTTTTCGACCACTTGCACCGGCCCGCTAAACGCTCCCGGTAGGATTGGCACCGTGCCTTTGTACTAATTTTGGGTTGATTAAACTGGCGAATTTTATGCGTGATTAGTTGCAATTGCGGCCTTGTAAGTGATGGCTTTGTAAGTGAATTTCCAGTTGGAGAACTAGCCGTGCTCAGAAAATTGTGGCCAGCCATCACTCTATCAGTTTTAATGATAGGTTTTTTGGCAATGTATAGCGCTGCTCAACAGACTCCTCGGCAGCCAGCTCAAAATGCTGCACCGTTAGCGCAGCGTCAGCTCCCACTGCAAATTCACCACATGACCGTGTCGGTTGCAGATGTCAATACTGCATCGAAATGGTATTCAGAGAAGCTGGGTTTTAATGAAACCCAGCGGGTCGTCTTAGATAACGGCAATGTCCAAATCGCTTGGATGGAAATACCAGGGTTCCGCATCGATCTGGCTCAAGTCAAGAGGTCAATCAGACCAGAGGAGCAAAATGTACTTCCTCCTCAACACATGCTCTCGCAGGGCTGGCGACATTTAGCATTTGCAGTTGATGACGTCGATCAAGCCTATGAAATATTGAGGGCACGTGGTGTTGAATTTGTTAGTCCACCAGCAACCTACAATCCACCTGGTATTCGCATTGTCTATTTTAGGGATATAGATGGCAATATCTTAGAGTTATATAAAGATATCCAATGACCAATCATGGTCAATAGTAATAACTTACGACCGAATTTTGTATTAAGATGCTTGTCGGTCAACCACTACGTATAGTTGAATAAACTGTGAAATCTTCTCGGCTTAGATAAGCGCCGTGAGATTAATTCCTGTTAATGAAGAAGTTTTACAAGTCATTGAAGAGGGAGGCGAGCACTTTAGCATTTATTTTCAAGCTGAGTTAGCAGAAAACTCAGACCTTGTGAGGGAAGTTGTACAGCAGACCCTAGCAATGACGACAGCCAGGACTCCAAACCTGCCTTGGCTGGGTTATCTTGCTATAGATGATAAAACTAAGGTTGTAGTTGGTACTTGTGCTTTTAAAGCTGCGCCAACTCCTGATGGCGTGGTCGAAATTGCTTATTTCACCTTTCCCCAGTTCGAGGGCCAGGGTTACGCAACAGCAATGGCAGAAAAGCTGATCGCGATTGGCGTAGAGTCAGCCGAAGTCCGTCACATAATTGCCCATACCTTACCCGAACGCAATGCATCAGCCAGGATTCTGGCAAAAGTTCGGTATGCAGCTGGTAGGCGAAGTCGAGGATCCTGAAGATGGAAGGGTTTGGCAGTGGCAAGTAGAGAATGCTGTTTAACCTTGTGAGTCAACATACAATCAATAAGACTACAACCGCATTGTTTGGGATTGCGACTAAAGACTGGAACTGGTCAAGATGCAAGATACTACCAAAATTATTGACTTTCATGCTCATATCTACTTTGACCCTGCAAGCCGGGACGCAGCGGCCCGTATCCGCGAAGGATTAAGCACTAGGTTTGAAGTACAACTAGGGCGTTGGCATGACCGGCCCATCGGCCCTCATCCCAAAGCGATGTATCAAGTTGCATTTTCTCCAGAGCAATTCGGCAAGCTTGTTCCCTGGTTAATGCTCAATCGTGAGGGGCTAGATATTTTGGTTCACCCTGAAACAGGGGACGATGTGGGAGACCATACCGACCGCTCTTTGTGGTTAGGAGAGAAGCTAGAGCTTAATGTCGAGTTTCTTCGGTAAGCTTGAGCAGCTTATGGCTAGAATTTGGCAGATAGAACAACAACGGTAGAGATGCTCGTTTGATTGGAGCCACATTAGCCGAAGACCACGAGTTCTACAAATACAAAGATAATCTCACCGGGCTTATCCGCCAATTTGTGGAGCAACATCAGCACGAGTTTACAGCGCAGACTACTTAATCCCCTAGTCTACTGGCTTAGCTATCCGGGTTGAATCGCAAGATGCAGGGGCAGTAAGTGACCCATCTTTATCTTTAGTAGGAATAGGGACAGGGTTAACGCATTCCTAACCTTGAGCCAAAGGTATGAGGAGAGAAAGCATTACCAAAACATAAGTCTTGAGGAGGACACTAAAGCTGTGTTCGACAGCGTACATTGAAGTTGTTCAATTTGTCTATGGATTGGTTGCTCGCAACGCTGTGTAGTCTGAGCTTAGAACCTTAAGTCCATTCGGTTTTAACAACTTAGGAGTTAGATATGAGCGCTGAAGATAGAGCTAAAGCGACTGGCAAGAACTTGGAAGGTAAGGTCCAGGAAGCCTGGGGTAAAGTAACAGGCGACCCAGAGGACCAACTGGAAGGTCAGGCAAAGCAGGGACAAGCCCAGGCTATGCATGCCAAAGAAAACATCAAAGAAAAAGCGAAAGAAATAGTCGACGAAGCTCTGTAACTAAGAGCATCACTAAGGGCATAAATAAGGGCTCCTTGTAGAGAGCAACCCCTTAGGCTGAGCCGGGTTAAGAGAATAACCCGACCTTAATAAAAGCAAAAGCCTATCCTAGAATTGTTCCAGGATGGGTCTTTGCTAATTTAAATCGAACCTGCTCCAGACTTAAGGTTTTGCCACAGAATTACAGGAGAGGCGTGGACAATACTTGAAGTTCTATCACTAGATAGGAACTTATTAAGGCTTACTAGGCTAGCCCTATCTCTCAAAATCTCACCCTCAGTCTCTAACCTGGGCCATCATTGCAGCATCATCCCAATAGGAGGAAACCTGTTGAATCTTGCCGGTTTCGTGGATCTCAAACACGCTAATGCCCTCAGCAGTGCCTCGTTTCCCATTCTTTGCCCAGCCCTGCATAGTCCATTTGACGGCTGCTCCATTTTCTACAATGAAGACCTGATCCTGGGATATCTGTAGTTTTTCAAAAAACATCGAGAGCAGTCCAAAAAACTTTCGAGCAGTTTCATGGACTTTATTAGGTGGCTTACCGACTGGATCGTAGATTAAGGCATCCTCTGTGAAACTCTCAATCCAAGCATCTGGGTTCATGGCTTGGAAGTTAGCGAAGTAGGCAGTGACTAAAGCTTGGATGGTTTCTGGTGACATTGAGTTATTCTGCATGACGAAAGTGTAACAACCTGGGTCTAGAGCACTAACTCCACCTCTATCAATGTAATGTATCGAAGGTTCACAGCTAGATGTTACTCGCTGTTATCTCGTAGCAATAGCGATAGAATGCAATTCGAATGACTGTTATGAGAATTTATGGAGCCCAAGGTATTCCAAGCGACCAGAGCCTTTCTGAGAACCCTCATTATAGGAATCAGTATCGCAGGTAGCAGTGCAATTGCCCAAACGATTCCCCTGCCAGCAAATCTGATCGCCTTCAACTCAGAGCAGGGCGAGGAACTTCTATTGGAGAGTGAGGCTAAGGATGACTTCTGGAATCTCAGTATGCAGTTTGTCACCCAAATCAACCAAGCTTACTGTGGGGTTGCCAGCATGGTGATGGTGCTGAATAGTTTAGGCATCCCAGCGCCCGCATCAGCTCAATATGCTCCGTATCGCGTATTCACCCAAGAGAATTTTTTTGAAAACCAAGCGGCTCAGCAAGTGCTCAGTCCTAATGTCGTTGCACGCCAAGGCATAACTTTGGATGAACTGGGGCGATTGCTTGGCAGCTATTCGGTCCAGGCTCAGGTTTACCATAGTAGTGATACCAATCTGGCAGAGTTTCGCAGGCTGGTCGTAGCGAATCTAAGCCAGCCTGGAAATTTCGTTCTGGTGAACTATCTGCGCGGCAAAATTGGGCAGGAACGAGGTGGACATATCTCACCACTGGCAGCCTATGACCAGGAGAGCGATCGTTTTCTGATTCTAGATGTGGCCCGTTATAAGTACCCGCCCGTTTGGGTAAAAGCAGAAGATTTATGGGAAGCGATGGCAACAACGGATGCAACAGCCGGTAAAACCCGTGGGTTCGTTTTGGTTAGCCGTAATCCTTGAAAATGCCATCAAGACAATAACTAATACCCTCCATTAATTGGCTCAGTTTCATCTAGAATTCATGGCCATAGCCATCAACAAGAGCTGGTAGCTTTCTAGCATGTTCCCAGATCCAAAGCCCCGAGGAACACCCCTCATAGCAGCAGTCCTCAGTGAGCCTTGTAGGACTTCACTGAGGACTAGTTTTTGAAGCAAGCTTCTATTGATTTAGATAGTGATTCAGGCAGGATAGCTCATGAAAACATGGCCCGTTCTGTTCTGTGCATTATTGCCAACCTAGGGGCGGTTCAATCAATGTCTCCTCAGCCTCCCCGGCTCGATGACCGGGCTTGTCAACAATCTGAACGGTACTGGCGTGAGGGCCTTGTTCGCCATCGTTAAAATCTGAAACAAAACGCACACCTGTGCCAACTTCTAAGCGATCAAAGTCATCATGAAGCACACTGTTGCGGTGGAAGTAGAACTCTTGACCATCTAAGCCTCGAATGAAGCCATAGCCTTGGTCGCGGAATAACCGCACCACGAGAGCAGTAGTTTCGTGTCCTTCATGGGTTTGGGACTTACCACTTTCGTTCTGGCGCTGATTGAGTTTTTTAAGCTGGGTCTGAGCCGCACGAAAAGCATTGCGGATCACAGCATCCAGCGGATCGTACTGGTTGCCCTCACCCGGATTGCTTTCAGCCACAATTTCATGCCCAGGAGGGACCGTAATATCTAGGCGCACGCGGTAAGGAGACCCGCTACGCGGACGGTCGTTAATCTTTTCGATGGCAATGTGGCAGCTGCTGATGTGATCGCAAACTTGCTCCAGTTTGCCAATTTTCTCGTGAACTAGCGAATCAATTGCATCTGTTTTATCAATAAAACGGTAGGTAATTTCTGGTGGAATTTTCATTTGTTATTCTCCGATTTCAAAACTTTAGAGCCTGTGAATATGCTGTCCTTTTGACCTTGAGTGCTTCATCACTCTTCTAACTGAGTTGCAGCAATCTCATTGTTCCGCTCAGCTGCTTGGTCACTCAAAGTAGTCAAGACAGAGGGGGATTGGCTGGAGTAGCTATCCTTACCTTGCAATCGGTCGCTGCCAATGCCGCCTATCCCAGGCAAGAGCCGATTGACCCAACTCAGTAACTCGGCAGTTACCCCGGGAAAGAGACCATGAAACTTGGCGCCCACCTGGGCAGGCAGCGACAGGATCACTTCTGCATCACCCCGCTTGCAGGCAGCAATAATCTGACGCGCTGCTTTCTCCGCGCCCATTGAGATCAGAGGCAGAGAATCGCTAATGCTGAACCAGGTGTACTCCGCCCGGTGCCGACCTTTAAAGAGGGCATTGTGAGGGCTACCGGTTCGCATCAGGCCAGGGCACACCGTCGTCACGGTCACGCCATGCTGCGCCAACTCGGCCCGCAGCCCCTCAGATAGACCAACCAGGGCAAACTTGCTGGCGCTGTAAGGCAACAGGTGAGGCACACTAACCTTGCCGCCAATCGAGGAGATGTTGACGATGCGGCCCGCTTGTTGCTCACGCATGTCTGGCAAGACGGCATAGGTCGTATAGAGCGGTGCCCAGAAATGGATTTTCATGGCTTCCTCGTAATCATCGAGGGTCATGACTTCCATAGGGCCGACCTGAATGATGCCTGCGTTGTTAATCAGAACGTCAATGGGGCCGAAGTGCTCACGGACTGTGCGGACTAGTTGCTCTACCTGAACTTGATCGCTGACATCGCAAGGCACGGTCAAAACGGACCCACCGTAGCGCTCCAAATCAAGCTGTGCTCGCTCCAACTCTTCCAGGTTGCGGGCGCAAATTGCTAGATGTGCGCCTTCACGGACTAACTGACGAGCCATCACCAGGCCCAGACCCCGGGAGCCGCCAGTCAGCAGCACAGTCTTGCCACTGAGGGTGTAGCTGCGTTCGCGCCACCAGCGCAGCGACCACTGAGCAGTGAGCAACAACCCTATACCAAGCGCAAGCAAAGCCAGCGAATTCTGCTGTATGTCCCCCATTGACCAAAACTCCTGGCAGCTTTTGAGTGCAGGCAAACAGGGCTAGCTTCAGCACCCACTTCCGACGAGGCGCAGCGACTAAACCCCGCAGCCAAGGCGCGTGGGCTATTGAATCTACGACTTAATCTGCCACCGAGGTCAGGTTCAGTCTTTCGTGCTGACTGGGATCCTGAGGCTTGCCTGTCGTTAAAGCACTAATCAGGCTTACGGCATGGGCCACTGGGCTAGATGGGGAATCCCAGTATTCTGCGGTTTCCACACTCACCTTGAGCAGACCCAAATCAGGCTCCTCTAGTCCTTTAGGAAACCAAGCTGTGAGTTGAGGTTGCCACAACTGCTCAAGCTTATTGCGGTCTCGCACTAGTTGAGCAGTGCCCGACATCGACACATATTGCTGCTTGTTAGGTGCAGAGAAGCTGACATTGACCTGATGATTCTGCTCAACTTCTACGACCTTGTGCGAACTGGCATAGGTGAAGAACCAGAGATCTCCATCAAACTCAACATGGCCATTGGTGGACATCGGACGGCTATGGAGCTTGCCTGTCTCATCCAGCGTGGTCAACATGCCGTATTCAATGTCTTTGATCATTTCACGCAACTTCTTTAAATGTTCGTTGCGCTCAGTGGAGTTAGCCATGCGTTGCTATTCCTTTGACTTATGACTTACTAATTGATTCAACTAATGCAATGAATGAACTCGAATGTACTGATGGGCATATCAGAGTTGACCGACTGTGTCAGGAGAAACAACCATACCTGGCTCCTGCTCTCGTTGACCATCGGGCGTCAAGTCTTGAAAGCTACCGATTTCAACCCCGATGTGATCACAAGCTTTCTTCAATTCACGTTCAAAGGTTTGAAGATCTTCGCCATAACCACAACGCTCCGCAGCGACCTGAATCCCTTTCTTGAAGTTGGCTCTAGCACAATCGATTAGCTCTGAACCTTGTAGTGGTGCAATTGAGGCCATATTGAGTAACTCCTGGTTGAACTACTTTTTGGGACCACCTTGCTTAAGTGGTTCTTGCTTCTAAAGCGAGGCTAAAAATCGAATAGTGCACTCGATTAGAACGAGATAAACCATTTATGTATGCTAAAAAAAACTGCTCAGAGCAACGTCTCTCTCTAGGTAGGTGAACAAGCTAGGCGAACAAATACTAGAGAGTTAAAGCACCGAGTCATCAGACATTATTCGTCTCAGGCTTTGAGCGGTCTTTCCATCGGCAGATGCAGCCTCTGCAAGTTTTTATCTGCAATGAAGCTCACTGAATTTAAAAGATGATGTTAGCTACTACAGAGGTTCGCTGGTTTCAGCCAGGAAGGCTACCTGAGGCTGTCGAGCAGTGGTTTCAGCAGGGATTTCAGCAAGGTCTTCAGCAAGACGGCTCTGAAATGGCGTCAATCTTGCCATCAATTTCGGAGAGCCGCGAGGACTTGTACTTATCCATGCCAGCCCTTCTAGGGCTTGATAATTTAGGGATAAAACTCAGGCAAAACAAATTAGAAGTGAAATGGCGAACCCGAGAGCTGGAGCCACTTTGTCTGAAGGACTGTCAAGGCAAGCTAGAGCAGTGGCTCAAATGGAGCCACGGGCAACCCGTGGTCACTCAATTTTTAACAAAAAGCTTCAATCAAACCCTGATCCAAATCCACAAAGTACGCACCGTACGACGCTATCAACTTCACACCGATCCAGTGCTGATTGAGATTCCAACCAATGAAACGGCTCAACCGGGCTGTAACGTTGAGCTGACAAAGTTAACAGTCAGAGGAGATATTTGGTGGAGCCTTGGCCTTGAAGCCTCTGGTCAGGATGTCAGTCATATTCAGCATTTGCAAACGGTGCTTGAGCAGTCAATGCAGACCTATCCTGGTATCAAACTTCAACTACAGGATTCCTATGCCTACCCTGTTTGGTTGCAGAGGTTAGCAACTGAGGAACAACTACAGAGCTATAGCAGATCCAGAACCCTGTAATTTTTGTGGCTCCTGAGGCTGCGGTCTGCAGTGGTTCCAGAAAAAGCAGTTCTAGAAAGAGCGGCTCCTAAGGGAGTTGTCCTGAGAGAGTCGTCACGGGCACATGCTGCAAACGGGCAAAGCCGCTACCCTAGCTAGACGATGCTAGGCCAGCCCTGGATGCCGGAAAATGCCCGAGATTGACGACCAAACCCAACTAACCCAGTCTCCTCACTATGCGGAGTTGAGCCCATCAGCCAAAAGACAACGGCTTCAGGAATTGGCGTTGGTCTTTCTACGGCTAGGAACCATCGCCTTTGGCGGCCCCACTGCTCACATTGCCCTGATCGATGACGAGGTCGTCAAGCGTCGCCGATGGCTCAGCAGTGAGAAGCTATTAGACCTGTTAGGCGTAACTAACCTCATCCCTGGACCTAACTCAACCGAGCTCGTCATTCACATCGGCTACGAGCGAGCAGGCTGGCGAGGTTTGCTAGTGGCTGGTTCGTGCTTCATTCTGCCTGCCATGTTGATGGTTTGGGCGCTGGCCGCAATCTATGCCCGTTACCAGACTGTGCCTACTGTGGGCTGGCTGCTGTACGGCATTAAGCCTGTGATCATCGCGGTGGTAATTCAGGCGCTCTGGACCTTGGGCAAAAAAGCCGTGAACAACCTCCCTACCGGCATTGCAGCTGTGGCTGTGACCGTAGCCTTCTGGTTTGGCCTCAACGAGATCCTGCTGCTATTGCTGGCTGGACTGGGCGTAATGCTAGTCAGTAACTGGCAGCACTTTAGGCAGGGCAATCAGATGGCTATCCTGTTGCCTAGCTCTGCCCTGCTCACCTTCAGCAGTGATTCACCTAGGGTTGCAACTTCAGCAGCGAGCCCAGCCTCTTGGCCGCAAGTCTTTTTGTTCTTCTTGAAAATCGGCTCGGTTCTATATGGCAGCGGCTACGTTCTGCTTGCCTTTCTTCAGCGCGAACTGGTGGAGCGGACACAGTGGCTCACGTCGCAACAGTTGCTCGATGCCGTGGCTATCGGGCAGTTCACGCCTGGGCCAGTCTTTACAACAGCGACGTTTATTGGTTATCTACTGGCCGGTCATGCAGGTGCCGTTGCAGGCACGATCGGCATCTTTCTGCCCGCCTTCGTTTTGGTGGCAGTTGTCAACCCTTGGGTGCCTCGGATCCGCCGCTCTGCCTGGGCTTCTCGTTTTCTAGATGGCGTGAATGCTGCTTCGCTGGCACTAATGGCGGTTGTCACCTACCAGCTCGGCAAAGCTGCCCTAGTAGATTGGCTGACGGTATTGTTGGCACTGCTCGGCCTGGTGGCTATTTTCCGGTTCAAATTGAACTCTGCCTGGTTAGTGGCAGCGGGGGGCCTAGTTGGTCTGCTATCGCAGCTGTGGTTGTCCTAATGAACCCGGTTTACACTCACCCGTTTACTAGGCAAGTTCGCTCCAGGACCATCTGAACCGACTAACGCAGCGTCGCCCGCATCGGTGGCTGAGGCGTTGAGCCATTAGTCGGCAGATCCGAACCGTCTGCTGTCGGTAGCGTGAAGTGAAAAGCGCTACCCTGGTTGCGACCCGACGATTCGGCCCAGATGCATCCTCCCAAGCCCTGCACGATCTGACGACAAATCGCCAACCCCAAACCCGTGCCCCCGGCTGTCCGGCGCAACGCGCCTTCTTCCTGATAGAAACGGTCGAAAATAACCTCTAGGCGGTCTGGCTCGATGCCGCGTCCAGTATCCGAAACTGTCACCTCTAGCATGCGGCTGCCACTAGCCTGCGCTTCCAGATGCACCTCACCATCCCCATCGGTAAACTTGCAGGCGTTATCTAACAACTTGCTGAGCACTTCCACTAACCACTCGCCATCAGCGCGTACCAAAGGCAGATCATCAGAAACCTTACTGCTGATCCGAGGCAGCCGGTCCTCCCGACGCGAACGGATGCTGCTAAGAGCGAGATCCACACATTCTGAAAGTGAGAGCGGCTCCATGTGCCAATTCACCCGTCCACTCTCTAAGCGTGAGAGGGTGAGGAAATCCTGGATCAGTTTGCGCATGCGATCGGCATCGGTCAGAGCTGCATTCAGCAGTTCCTGGCGCATTGCAGAGACCATGTCTGGCTCACTAGCCAACGACTCCAAACAAACCTGGATCGTGGATAGGGGCGTGCGCAACTCGTGCCCAATGATGGCAATTAGATTACTGCGGGTCCGGTCGAGGGCTTCGAGCTGCCGGTTGAGGTCATCTAAATTGGCGTAGGACTCTGCCTGGATTAGGGCAACGCCCACCTGAGTGGCGATCGAACTTACCAGTTCTATGTCTTCTTCGGTCCACAGATACGGCGCCGACTCATCGCAATCGTGCAGCTCAATCAATCCCAACAGCCGCCCTTGATAGTGAACCGGCACCGCCAACCAGGAGCGAATCTGAGCCGACTCCACCAGTGGCAGAATTTGAGCCAGACGAGGATCGTGAAAGGCATCGACGGTATGCGAGGGTTCTTGGCGCGAGCTGGCTTCCCGTAGCAGAGGGTTACGCTGGAGCGGCCAGCGGTCAGACTGCACAGGTACGATACCCTCGCGGCAGAACTGATGCCGAATATAGGCGCTCACATCGGTGTTCTTGCAGCGATAGAGCAGGCAGCGGTCAGCTTGCAGGGCTTCGCCTAGCTCTTGAACTGCCACTGCCAGGATTTCGTCAGTGTCTAGAGAGCGGCGAATCACACTGGTAATGCGGTTCACCAGGCGCTCTCGCCGTTCCTGGTCTTGAATCGAGCGGTAGGCTTTGAGTAGCTTGTACTGGCCAGCCTGCAAGTGCGTCATCAGTCGCTCGGCGAACGGCGCTGGGTCAACATTGCTGAAGCCAGTGAGCTCCACCGCTGAGGCAAGCCGAGCCTGAGCAGCTGTGATCTTTGGCTTTAGGGCTGGGCGATGGGTCAGCACCCGACCGAGTAGCAACCGTGCCGCTTCGCAGCTGACGCGGCGATCGAAAGACCAAATCCCCTCAAAGCGTCGCGCCTGATCCAGGGTCTGACCCAAAAGGGGTGGACTATTACCGTTGCCGGGGCTGCTAGGGTCGTTCTGATCCGACTCGTGGGTAACTTCACGGCAGATCAGGCAGATCGTGTACTGGTCGCTCACCACGATCAGATGCCACTCCTGAGCAAGACTGTCGTCGGGGGTGAAGGGCACAGTCTCGTAGTGATCAGAGCTGGCAGCGAAATTAGTTTCTGGTGCCGCCATGATATAGACCTGATCGGTCAGTTCGGCAATGCGCAGGTAGCGGCTGGCTTCTTGCCGATAGAAGCGCTCCTGTTGGAAGCAAGCAATGACCAAAGGTGCTGAGCCAGTCGTCTCGGCAAGCACCTGATCCTCGATCGCATGCGAGAGCGCCGTCAACGAAGACTTGAAATAGGTTTGAGGTCTCAGGTGGGGAAATGCCGCCTGCACCTCTTGCAACAGGGAAATCTGCTTGCTCATCAGTGTCCGAACCCGCCCTGCCTTGAGCTTAGGTTAACCTGCTCCTTTTCGAGTCTAGGAGAAGATGTCAGGCTCCTAGCGCCCATTAACGGAATGATTGCGTAATCTCAGCTCTCTCCAGCAGACCACAGAGGCGAGGATAGACTGGAGGAACGGCTCAAAAGCGGGAGGAACGTGCAGCCTGTGAGCAGTTCAGACAGCCTTAATCCTACCCACAACCCAGCTGAGGATGAGCTTGACAGTACCATCCTAAGTTTTGCGGACATTCAAGAGGAACTCAACTACAAGCAAGCGCAAAAAGCACTACGCGAGATCGTTGACCAGTTAGACCTTAGCCCCAGCGAACGGGCAGGTTTAGAGCCTGAACTCGAAGATCTACAAGTTCTTCTAGAGAAGCTAGACCACCAGGTCGTGCACATTGTTGTGTTCGGGATGGTGGGTCGGGGCAAATCGTCATTACTGAATGCCCTGTTGGGCCGCAATATCTTCGAAACTGGCCCGATCCACGGAGTTACCCGCGAGAGCCATAGCGCCCAGTGGACGGTCAGTCGAGAGGCTTTGGGCAGTAGCGATCACGATATTTTGCGGGTTGCGCTCAGGGGGCTGGGAGATTCGCGCATTGAACTAATTGACACACCTGGCATTGACGAGGTGGATGGCGAGGCCCGCGAGGCTCTGGCTCAGGAGATCGCACAGCAGGCCGACCTAATCTTATTTATGGTGTCGGGGGACATCACCAAAGTCGAGTACGAAGCCCTCTCGCGCCTGCGACAGGCTAGCAAACCGATTCTGCTGGTCTTCAACAAAATTGACCAGTATCCAGACGCTGACCGTGAGGCGATCTACCAGAAAATCCGCGATGACCGTGTTCGTGAGTTACTTTCGCCCAATGAGATCGTGATGGCCGCTGCCTCACCCCTCATTGCCAAAGCAGTGCGTCGGCCTGATGGCAGTTTGGGTGTGTCGCTGCTTCCTGGCCCGCCGGAGGTAAACGACCTCAAGCTCAAGATCTTGGAGATTCTGCATCGGGAGGGCAAGTCTTTAGTTGCGCTCAACACCATGCTGTTCGTGGACAACGTCAACGACCACATTGTCCAGCGCAAGCTAGAGATCCGAGACGCTCGGGCTAACAAGCTGATCTGGAACGCAACCCTCACCAAAGCGGCGGCGATTGCGCTTAATCCGGTCACAGTGATGGATGTGATTGGCGGTGCTGTGGTAGATGTGGCCTTGATTCTGGGGCTCTCGAAGCTCTATGGCATCAACATGACCCAGCAGGGCGCGGTGGGTCTGCTACAAAAAATTGCGATCGGCATGGGGGGCATCAGCGCCAGCGAACTGCTTGCCAACCTAGGCATGAGTTCTTTGAAGGGGTTGCTGGGGCTGGCGGTGCCAGTTACCGGCGGGACCAGTCTGGCCGCTTATGCATCGGTGGCCCTCACTCAGGCTGGCGTGGCGGGGGTTTCTTCCTACGCGATTGGTATGGTCGCCAAGGAATATTTAGCGAATGGTGCTTCTTGGGGACCCAGTGGCCCCAAAGCGGTGGTCACACGCATCCTAGAAAATCTGGATGAGGGCTCAATTCTCAGCCGGATTAGAACTGAGCTTCAAGCCAAGATCGACTGGCGTCAGCGGGCAGTAGATAAAGCAGGCAAGCCAATCCCTTAAATTACAAGCTCTGTTGAATTGCAGGCTCTGTAAAGAAACCCAAAGACTTAGCCCCAGCAGTGATATCACTGCTGGGGCTAAGTCTAATTAGAGCTTGGGTTGGTGGCGGGGCATGGATTTGAACCATGGACCTTCGGGTTATGAGCCCGACGAGCTACCAGACTGCTCTACCCCGCGTCGCTTCAACCTCAGGATTTATATCCTAGCGGGTCTTACGAGATTATGCAACCCCACGCACCAGAAATCTGCAGACGTGGGATGGACCTAAGATAAGAAGTATGGAAAAACAAGGTCAGCAAGCTTCTATGATCAACCTCACTCCTGCTGCGGCTCGTGAAGTTAAGCGCCTGAAGGCCCGTTTTGAGGACCCGGCAACTGGCTTACGCTTAGGCGTTCAGAATAGTGGCTGCTCTGGCATGTCCTACACCATGAACTTTGACAGCGAAGCTAGACCCGATGACGTGGTTTACGACTGCGAGGGTATCCGAGTCGTCGTCGATGCGGCTAGCTTGAGTCATATCAATGGACTGACGCTGGACTACAGCGAAGATTTGATGGGCGGCGGTTTCCGCTTCCACAATCCTCAAGCGACCCATAGCTGCGGGTGCGGCAGCTCCTTCTCGACAGCTCAAGAGGCCCAACCGCAACACGCTTAAGTTCTCCCGTGCCTTGAGTACCCATCTGTGTGACCGAAGCCTGGGCGCTGTTGTGCCTGGGCTTTGTGCTTGCTAGCCTCTGTTGCTGGTTGGGTTGGTGGTCAGCAGCAACAAGTCTCAACTGACTTCTAGTAAAGCTCCCAGCCCCTGACAAACCAGCCCTACGGCCCTGTGTCAGAATAGGGTCTGTTCAGCGGACAGACCTGTGATTGAAGCCGAAGTCCACCAGCAACTCCGCGCCTTCCTACGTGAGCAGGGCGTGCCTACCTGGCCCCATCACCTGACGATGGCCCGGCTGGTGGCGCGTGCTTTTCGATTGGGTCGCAGTGCCCTAATGCAGGTAGGAGGCAGCGAACGTTACCGCTTGAGCTATTTGGTGCCTGCCTTGATGTGGCCAGGGCCAGTGATCATTGTGGCGGCTGAGGCAACTCAGCAACGGCTCCTGCAAATCGAGATTCCTCGGTTGCAGCAAATCATGAGCTTGAACAAGCCTATTCGTACCGAGTCTGCTTGGCCTGAGGGCTTCTGTGGGCTGCTGTTTACAACCCCTCAGAATTGGTTAAAGAGCCATCTGAGTGGCCAGAGCGACTTCCCTGAGGGAGTGCCGGTTCTCATTGACAGCGCTGATGATCTAGAAGAGCTAGCCCGCGATGCCTTGACCTCGGTGATTCAGCCAGGCCACTGGGATGCCTTGCTACTGGCTTGTCCCAGCCAAGCCGAGGACATCCGTTCGCTGCGTGTCAGCTTAACCCAGCAAATTTTTCGCCACCCCGAAAGCCCCTACCACTGCCATCTGATTGACCAGCCAGAGCGCGAGAGTCTGAACCAACTGCTGAGCCTGCTGGAAGACTGTCCAGGCACAGCGGGGATTGCGGCTTTACCAGAAGCTTGGCAGCAGTTCTGGCAGCTCTGGCAAGCCGAAGACAATCTAGCCTGGG
The DNA here is from genome assembly GCF_014696065.1 of Leptolyngbya sp. FACHB-261. Classification (NCBI taxonomy): domain Bacteria; kingdom Bacillati; phylum Cyanobacteriota; class Cyanophyceae; order Leptolyngbyales; family Leptolyngbyaceae; genus Leptolyngbya; species Leptolyngbya sp. FACHB-261. The sequence goes on from NZ_JACJPL010000031.1 coordinate 967,980, forward strand.
CTCAGGTTTCGCGAACCCACGGTCAGTTCTCGCTGCACGCTAGCCCCATTGAAATTGGCTCGGTGCTTCAGGAGCGAGTTTGGTCAAAGCAACCCCTGGTGGTTGTAGGTGCAGCCTTGGATGCTGACCCCAATGCGGTCACCTACCGGACACGGCTGGGCTTGGGAGACATGACCTGTTTGCAGTTCGGTCCAGCCCGGACTCACGAGCTGATTCAGCTCTATCTGCCAGATGGCTTGCCTATGCCCAACACGCCGCAATTCCAGGTGGCTCTGTTGCAAGAATTGCGCTATCTGATTAGCGAGAGCAGCAGCACGCAGGGCTTGGTGGTGGTAATTGTGGGCGATGTGCCCTTGAAAGCTCAAGTTGGCTCTGTTCTGGCTTCTGAGTTCGGCTCCCGGGTTCAAGTAGAGCGGACCTGCCTGGATGACAACGGCGTGTTGGTTACAGGCTGGAAATTCTGGAAAGAGCATCAACGGGTCCTGCCTGCACCGCAACTGCTGGCAATCGCAACCCTGCCGATTCCCTCGCTCGAAGACCCTTTGGTGGCAGGACGGGTAGCGCACTACAAGCACCTGCGGCAGGACTGGTTCCGCCTATACCTCCTGCCGGAAGCCCTCAGCACCTTGCAACGGGCAGTTGTGCCTGTGCGGGAGCGCCAAGGCGTTGTGGCTATCCTCGATAACCGAGTTCTGCACCGAAGCTATGGTGGGCAGATCATCAATGCTCTAAATCCAGCCGCTCGGATCAGCTATCTCGATCCAGGGCTGTTTGAGAGCGATAGCTGTCCTATCCTGGACTAGTAAGGAAACAAACTTTAAGTCAGAGTATTCCGATGGGCGAATCTAAGCGTCGCAAGGACAATCTGGGCGAGAAATACGGTCAACCGGAGCCAATCCTGCCCTGGCTAACCTTCATCAACAAGCAACAGGCTGAGCAGTTCGTCAAGTGGAGCACCCAAGGCGCTTGGCTTGGCATCTTTGGCTTGGTCTTCCTGTGGGTAATGGTGCGTTTTATTGGTCCCTGGGCAGGCTGGTGGCAGGTCCAGTGATTAAGGCGTGATTGGGACAGATTGAGGCTGGGAAGGGGGAAGCTAAACCTCCCTTTCCCAAGCCAGGATAATTAGAGCGTTGAGAATGGCGGCAGCAACAGGCGAGCCGCCTTTTCGACCTTCTACCTGGATTTGAGGCACAGAGCAGGCCGATAGAGCAGCCTTAGCTTCTAAAACTGAGACAAAGCCCACTGGGGCCCCAATTACCAAGGCAGGGCTGACGTTTGCCGCCTGGAGCTGCTGGCACAGGGCTAGTAGGGCAGTGGGAGCGTTGCCAATGACGAAAATACCTTGAGGATAGGTCGTCGCCCAATGCAATAATCCGGCTTCGGTGCGAGTCTGCTCAGGGGCTGGTGCCGGGACTTGCTCCAGACAGTTCAGCAGAGGATTGTCAAAAGTTTGCCGCAGCAGGTTACGTACCCCCTGCTGAACCATACCGACATCAACAATGACAGGAGCCCCCTGTTGCAGCGCCGCAATCCCTGACTCGATGGCGGTCTGTGAGAAGCGCACCAAGTGCTTGAATTCAAAATCAGCAGTGCTATGAATGACACGACGCACAACCGCATACTGGTCGGGCGTCAGGCCATGTTCACCGAATTCACGATCGATCAGCGCAAAACTCTGAGCTGTGATCGGATGAGTAAGAGGATTGCTGGGGCTATCCAACTGCTGCTCCAAGGAGACACCAGGATTTAGCCTAGCGGATCGCTTTGAGTTAGAAGCCACCGGGGATAAGTATCCCCAGATTTCTGGAAAGCCCAGCTTAAGCTGGGGAGACCTTCATCGACTCCAGAGAGCCCTGAGTAAGGAAGATGTCCTTACCGCTCTCGTCTTTGAATCCCAGACGTACCATGCCTTCGGCAAGCGTGACCTCGCTAAAGGTAACAGTGTAGTTGCTAAGCTGGTCCTCGATTCGGTAAAGCTTACCCGGTTCAAGTTGAAGAGTGGTTTGTTGCATCGCCTGTTGCTCCGATCCCTTGCCTAAACGGAATGCCAACCTTTTACCTTTTATTAACTTGGCCTAGCTTTTCCAACTGCCCGAAGGCAGACCTTAAGTAAATAGGGCTATTTGGATGGCTTGGAGTTGAGCTACCAGAGTTGAGCTACCGGAGTTGGGCTACCAGATTTGAGCTACTAGAGTTGAGCTGCTAATGCTCCTGGAACCAAGACCATTTGTAGTTTTGATGAAGACTACGGCCAGATGCTAGGCAAAAAAGGCCGGAACAGTGTAGATGCATTACAAATGCTTAACACTTCCACCCTACCCGTCAGTGATCTTACGAGTCTGAAGCTGACCTAGATTGTGCGAAGCCAGACGATGACCCAGATCACGCGTAGACCCAAAGTTGATCACAACTTGGAGCTGAGGATTATCACGGGCAAAAGCCTGTAATCAGCGGATGGTGGACTTATCCAAGACCGAAATTACTGCTGAGCGTAGTCATGCCTCTCACGTCTTTTGCATCTCAGACACCCCTGCACCGCTTGCCAGCGGTCGTGCATGAGCAGCAACTTCAGTCTTTCAACTTCTATGGAGATGCCGGGATTCAGAAGGGCATTTGGCATGAGGGTGAGCTGTATGGCTTCGGACAGGAGTTCAATGCTCAATCCCGGCTCCAAGCTTACCAAGCAGCTTACGAGCTAGCTGAGCAGGGAGTGCCCGTGATTATTACCATCTCTAAGGCTCGCTATACCGTTTGGACCAGCCTTCGCTTCCGGAGCGCTCAGCAGTCTGCTTAACACCTAATGCAGGCATTGGACTGGTTGCTCAAGTGCATTCACCATTCCGCCTGAGGCAAGACAATAGAGCGCCTCAGGCGGAACTTGTTTTAGTCTGGCCTTAGACGTTGACTGGCTGCCGCTCTGATTGCTTAGCATCAGGAACTAGCTTTTCTAAGCTGCGAGCTATGAGCGGAATTAAGCCAATAAACAGCAACACACCTAGCACGTTGAAGATGATCTGAGCGTTAGCAATTTGCCGTCCAACACCAGCGCCCGAGGAAATAGACTCGACTAACTGAGCAAGTTGAGCCGCAAAGGCAATACCTATGGTGGCAGTAACCACATTGAACACCAGATGAAACACACCCGTACGCAGAGCTGGGCGTCCTCGTCCAATCGTCGCTACCAACGTATCAGCGCAAGTGCCAATTTCTGCACCTAGCATTAGGGCAATACCAGCAGGCAGTGAAATTAGGCCAGAGCCGGCTAATGTGACGATAATCGCGACAGTGGCCGAGGAAGATTGAATCAAAACGGTAAACAAGGCCCCTACTAGAGCACCCTGTAGTGGATGCTCGCCTAATGTTCTCATCCAATCAATGAAGGGCTGATAGGTCCTAAAGGGTTTCATTGCTTCGTCGATCGTATCGAGACCGAAGAAGATCAATCCCACACCCAACAGAATTAAACCAATGTTTTTTTGACGCTCTGTCCTACCGACAAAATGTAGAAGCAGGCCAATGAAGAGGGCGATAGGAGCATATTGATTGATCTCAAAAGCAATGATTTGAGCGCCCACGGTTGTACCGATATTGGAGCCCAAAACAACAGCGAGAGATTGGGCAAAGCCCAGCAGACCGGCACTCACCATAGCAATCACCATGATGATAGTGACTGAAGATGAATCTAAGACAGTGGTTGCAGCGGCACCCGTGAGCACACCTGCAAAGCGATTAGTGGTGAATTTATCAAGGAGCCGTTTGGGACGGTCTCCTGCAATAGTTTTGAGACCTTGGGCGAGACGAGTGACGCCATACAGAAATAGCACGAGACCAGCTAGTACGCCCATGACCATTTTGGTAGCGTCAATTTTTTCTGTATCTTCTTCGTCCCCAGTGGGAGCCTGAGCACTGTCTCCACCTTCTGCTTCTGCTTCTGCTTCTGCTTCTGGTGCTTGGGCATTGGGAGCTTGAGCTTCCGGCGTTTGGGCGTTGGCTTTCGCCAGAGATATTTCAAGCGAGACAGATTCAGAAGCAGGAGAATGAAGGCTGAGTAGGGTCGGGGTAAAGGTTAACGCAAGCACTAAGAAGCCTAAGCTCAAGAGCCTAAATACTTTTCTCAAATTGTTTGAGGAAGCCATAAAAGTTTCTCCAAATGCCAAGTAGGGCCAGAATCCGCCCAGAATTTGCTGTACCAAAAACTTGTTCGAGGCTAGATATCTACTCATGCCTCGCTAAGCGTCAAGCTTAAGTCAATGAAGGTTATACGAACTTAGACAACACTCAAACACCCAAACTATCGGGTTAACGCTCGACTTCCACCTATCTCTTGAGGGTGAAATTACAAGAGGGCTTCCGATGATTATTAAGTCGTTAACAGGCGATTAAAATTATCTGCCTTAAGCAAACTGAAGATTAACAAAAGTGAGAATGGCAGTGAGTTGGGATTAGTCGTTTCACAAGATGAGGACCCAGTAGTCAAAACTGTTTTGCTACCTGATAAGCCATTAAAATTACCTAAGGTTCCCAAACTTTCCTTTCGATAAATGTGAAGCTGTTACGAGGCTGAACAGGCTTTCGTGATGGGCGTGGCAAGTGACGATTGGTCTATTTCGTGTGGGAGATGACTCGAATTGCAGGGAGTGAGAGCCTTGATCTCAAGCGAGATTGAGCTTTGTGACGGGGGACAACCAGTCATCAGCCGAATATGAAGATCTCAAGAAGCTTTAGTTCCTTTTTTCACTGAGTTAGCTATGCCTCTCACTGCTTCTCCTTCTGAAGTCACGCTACATTCGCTTCCCGCCATCGTGCGTGAGCAGCAGCTTCAGCCGTTCAACTTCTACCTAGAGGGGGCTCTGCAAAAAGGTATCCGTCATGAGGGAGAGCTTTACGGATTAGCTCATGAATTTAGTCTGCAATCCAGGCTGCAAGCCTACCACCTAGCCTATGGATTGGCGGTGAAGGGAGTGCCTGTGATGATTACGATCTCTGAGACTCGATACGCGGTTTGGGTCAGCCTTCGCTCTCCCATCTATCAGAATCTCCAGGCTATTTTACAAAGGCAATCTGCTCAGCTTGCCGCTTAGTCAGCACCAAATTATTGCTACTTATAGGTTCTCTTAAATGGGTTAATGGCAGCAGTAATTTAGTTAACAAAGCGGCACCTTCACGCCAGGTCCGCACGGTTTCTCGATCTTGGTGAGCGATTTCGCTACGCTCGGCTTGCCTAAGACAGAAGCGTGAGAGGGCAGCCGTCATGATGGAGATGCCATAAGGTTCTGTTAGCAGTGAGCGAGCTAACCATTCCAAGCCATCACCCGTAGACCTCCTGCCTTCGTCTCAATAGGTCGGTTGCTTTTGCCTCAGCAGGGGCAATGATTTTCTCTCGGAGCGAGGTTAGCAAATCATCCAAGTCTTGATAGCGGTGAATCTGAAGAACCCAGTGATATTTCCAAGTATCCTTAAACATGCTGTATTCACGGTCCGCCCCTTCTATTAATGGCTGAACCGGAATAGCAAATTTTTCAGTAAAAGACTCTAATTCTTTGGGGATGGAGCTAGGATCTGTAAGGTCAGCAATAACAAATTTAGCCATTGAAGCTAATGTGACAATAGTTTCTGTGTAATCCCTGTTGTTTGGTCTATCAAAATCAAAGAGAATAGGGACGTAGTTATTGCCCCTACGCAACTCCTCTCGGATTGCGTCCAAAATCGCTTTTCTCTCTTGTTTAAAACGACCAAGTATTAAAACGACTTTGGAAGTCATAGTGTCAATGACGCTACGAATCTTTTTATTATTGAGAAGTAAATAGATAAACTGAGCAACCTCAAGATCATCTACTGTGATAGTCGCTTCGTTGGGAGAAGTGATAATCAGATTCGACTGCTTTGCTCCCTTCAGATTCAAGTCCCAAGCGGATATTCCATAAACTCTGCAACTCTCAAGATTTGTTTGCTCAAGGTTAGTTTCAACTAAATGAGCGCCTGTGAGATCTGCGTGGCTGAGATCTGCCAAAGTAAGGTCTGACCGGCTAAGGTCCGCTTCTTGTAAGTTTGCGCCTGTAAGCAGGGCTCCAACAAGACTTGCTCCAGTGAGGGTTACTCCAGCAAGTTGGGCTTCAACTAGATTTGCATTTTGGAGGTTTGCATAGGCAAGGCTAGCTCCAATAGAAAATGCCTTAGCAAGATTGGCTCCCCTCAGGTCTGCTTCACAAAGGGTTGTACCACAAAGGTCTGCATAGCGAAGGCTTGCGAGGCTGAGATTCGCCCCTCCAAGATTAGCCTGTCTGAAGTTAGCCCCACTGAGATCCACACCCTGCAAGTCCGCCTTATAAAGATCAGGTTGTATGTGTTTTTCTAGTCTCCTCCAATTGTTCCAAGCGACTACTCCTTGCTTGAGCAGAGAAAGATGTTCTTCGTTAGCCATATAGCTGAGTAGAGAGAGAACTCCTTCAAAATACTCAGTTCCTAGCAAGTGTGATTTAAGGAGCCAAGCTCAATAGGATTCTCACCATTAACCCCTCAAGCTCTACTGCAAAAGTCACGCTCCTGTAACTTCGCTCCCAATTGCTCCTAGAGCAAATCTCCTACGCTAGGCACACATTAGGCACATATATAGAACTGTCGATGAATTCGGTCCTACCATTGAGGAGACGCCTCCCTCCAGTGGTCATGCCAACCTTTCAAGCCCGTTTGGGCTCTCCTCTGCGCCGCGCCTCTCTCAGCACCCTTCAGGTCAACCTTGGCAAGCGCTGCAACATGGCCTGTAGCCATTGTCATGTCGAAGCTGGCCCCAAGCGTACCGAGTCAATGGACTGCTCAACTGCCGAGGGCATTATTGAATTTCTAGCTGCCCATCCCAAGATTGGCACCTTAGACATCACAGGCGGTGCTCCAGAACTAAACCCACACTTTCGCTACTTAGTGCAGGCTGGCCGTGAATTGGGCCGTCACGTCATTGACCGCTGCAACCTAACGATTTTGCTGGAACCCGGCCACGAGGATCTAGCAGAATTTTTGCGCGATTACCAAGTTGAAGTAGTTGCCTCCCTGCCCTGCTACCTCGAAGACAACGTTGACAAACAACGAGGCAACGGCGTCTTTCAAAACAGCATTCGTGCCCTACAACAGCTCAACGGGTTGGGTTACGGCAGCCCTGACACCGGCTTAACCCTGAACCTGGTTTACAACCCAGTAGGTGCCCATCTGCCACCGCCCCAAGCCAAACTAGAAGCCGACTACCAACGGGAACTCGCAGCTCGCTACGGCATTGTCTTCAACCAGCTATTTACGATCACCAATATCCCGATCAAGCGCTACGCTCACTTCCTAGAGATCACGGGTCAGAGCGAAGCCTATATGACCCTGTTGCGGCAAGCATTTAACCTCAGTACAGTCGAAGGGCTCATGTGCCGTCATCAAATCAGCGTTGATTGGCTAGGCAACGTCTACGACTGCGACTTCAATCAAATGCTGGAGCTAGGCGTTCCCGGTGAAGGACGCAAATTATGGGAACTGGGCGAACAAGACCTGCTAGGCCGTGGCATCGCCACGGGTGAGCACTGCTACGGCTGCACAGCAGGAGCCGGTTCTAGCTGTGGTGGCTCACTGACTTGAGGTAAATTAGCCCTTAACTCACTTAGTCAGCCTAATCGAGTAAAACATTAGTCCAACTAGGCCCAGATCTCACTAGGTCAAACAGTTGCTATTGATAATACGCAAAACGGATCTGAGCCATGCGAAATGCTCATAAGCTTGCTTGTGTCTCAAGAAAATTTTGGCTCAAGATGAGATCGGCCCTGACAATCTGGCCAATCTAGAAGCCAAGTTAACCGAAGCCTCAAGGCTCAAGCTGGCTGATTTTCAGCATGATGTGGCATCTCCCCGTTCCGAACCGTTTGTGGCAACTGCTCCAGCCCAAACGTCTAGCGATCTTTGAAGCCTGCGTGATCGGTCTAGTCTCCGGTCTGGCAGGCTTCCTCCTCAAGCAACAGGTGGGATGGCTAGGGGGCTGGCGTGTGTACGCGGCTCACGTCCTGCCCCCCTGGCTGATTTTGCCAGCCATCGGGCTCTGCGGCGGTCTACTGGCTGGCTGGCTCGTAGAACGGTTGGCACCAGAAGCGGCGGGGAGCGGTATCCCTCAAGTCAAATCAGCCCTTGCCCGTTTGCCCGTATCGCTCGATTTACGAGTTGCGGTTGTCAAACTGGTCAGTACAACCCTGGTTTTGGGCTCTGGGCTGACCTTAGGCCGACAAGGTCCAACTGTGCAAATTGGGGCCGCGCTAGCCGCTCAGCTCAGCCGTTGGGTCCCCACGTCGCCAGACTACCGACGCCAGCTGATTGCAGCGGGGACAGCAGCCGGTTTAGCAGCAGGCTTTAATGCCCCAATCGCGGGCGTTCTGTTCGTGATCGAAGAGCTGTTGCAGGACGTATCGGGCCTGACTCTAGGGACAGCAATTCTGGCTTCGTTTGTCGGCGCTGTCGTCTCCCGGCTACTGGGGGGCAATGAGCTTTCCGTTGGCATGAACGCCGATCAGATCAATTTTCTGCCCCAAGAGATTCCACTACTCCTGATCCTGGGAGTTTTAGCAGGCTTGCTCGGGGGCCTATTTTGCCAAGGCGTCTTCCTAAGCCTGACGTTCTATCGTCGGGTATTGCGCCTGGGACTACCCTGGCGAGTGGGCTTAGCGGGGTTAGCATCTGGATTGATCGTGGCGCTCCTGCCGGCCTCATTTCGGGACAACGCAGGGATGCAGGAGTTGTTGGTCACTGGAGAAGCCAGCTGGCAGGTGACCGCTGTAGCTCTGGTCATCCGCTTCGGCCTGACCTTAATTGCCTGCGGCTCCGGCGCGCCGGGAGGCTTGTTTGCCCCCTCACTGGTTATGGGTTCCGCTTTGGGCTATCTAGTCGGCACAGGGGCTCAAAGTCTCCAGAACCTATCTCTTGTTTCTGGAGTTTCTTGGGGAGCTGATCTGGTCGGTTCCCCTACTGTTTACGCCCTTGCCGGTATGGGGGCTGTGTTTAGTGCGGTGGCCAGGGGGCCGATCACAGCAATCGTGATCGTCTTCGAGATGACAACCAATTTCAACCTGGTGCTGCCCTTGATGATCACCTCGGTGGTGGCCTATCTCGTGTCCGAACAGGTTTTTCCAGGATCACTCTACACGCGCCTGCTGGAGTGGAATGGTATCAAATTAGATTCGGATGCACCCGCTGATGGCCTCTGGGCAAAGCTGACTGCCGAGGACATCATGCAGGGACGAGTCGAGACACTGGCTAGCGAGTTGAGCTTGGATGAGGTCGTACAGGCTTTTTCTCGCTCGCACCACCGAGGCTTCCCAGTGCTGGACGAAGGCAAGCTTGTGGGGATTGTCACCCAAACTGACCTCGCAGTGATCAACCAGCGAGGCTTGGCCGGTGATCTGCCCCTACGGGAGATTATGACGTTGCAACCAGTGACAGTTCGGCCCAGCGATCCGCTGACTCAGGTGCTCTACCTGTTGGACCGTTACAAGCTCAGCCGTTTGCCCGTGACAGAGGGGCGCAAGCTAGTCGGCATCATCACTAGAGCTGACATCATTCGAGTGGAATCTGACCGGTTGAGCGGTGATCACAACCGCTTTGGCCCACAGCCAGAACCTTCTTACGTCGTGCATCAGACCCGCGCGCCAGCTCTGGGCCAAGGGCGGCTTTTGGTGCCTCTCGCCAACCCCCAAACTGCCTCAGCCCTGCTGCGACTGGCAGCAGCGATTGCCCGCGAGCGCCATTTCGAACTCGAATGCCTACAGGTCATTTTGGTGCCTCGGGACAATTCTCCATCTGAAACATCGGTGCGGACAACCAGTAGCCGACGGCTACTAGATCGAGCAGTGCGTTTGGGCAAAGAGTTGAAAATTCCAGTTCACACCCAGGTTCGAGTAGCGCACGATGTTGCGCAGGCCATTCTGGAAACTCTAAAAGAGCGTCACATTGACTTGGTGCTGATGGGTTGGGAGGGGAGCACACCGACGCCAGGCCGTATTTTCGGCAACGTCGTAGACACTGTAATCCGACAGGCCGCCTGCGAGGTTGTGTTGGTGAAGTTGTGCAGTCAGACAATCCCCAATCGCTGGTTGGTGCCTATGGCAGGTGGTCCCAATGCTCAACAAGCGGTGCAATTGCTGCCAGCCCTGGTCTCGCTCAGTAGTGCGCCTGAGATCCGTCTCTGTCAAGTGTTTGAGCCCTCTCAGCCTCGCCCAGACCAGAGCAATCTAGAGCGAGCGGCTCGGTTCCTCAGCCGTCGCCTAAGCCAACGGGGGCATGGGCGTGCAGTGCCCTGGAAGGTCAGCACCACACCAGTTCACGCCACCTCCGTCTCTCATGCAGTGCTTGATCTAGCCCGCCAAGACCAATGTGACGTGATTGTGCTAGGGGCTAGTCGGGAGGGCTTGCTGCAACAGGTGATTAAAGGCAACATCCCGGAAGCGATTGCCCGCAATAGCAAGCGGACAGTCATTCTGGTACGAGGAGCAGTAGGCTCCTAGAAGCTGGTTTAAAGACTTTTACGAGAATTTAGGCAGGATATCCAGAACCTTAGAAGACATCTGGAAGCGACAGTCTTGAGGCACAGGAGGAAACAGCTAGGGGGCAGCCGTTGTCAGCAAGCCAGCCTGAGCACTGGCCCGGTGTGAAACTAGCTTGACCCCATACTCAGTTACGAGGAGCAGTAGGCTCCTAGAAGCTGGTTTAAAGACTTTTACGAGAATTTAGGCAGGATATCCAGAACCTTAGAAGACATCTGGAAGCGACAGTCTTGAGGCACAGGAGGAAACAGCTAGGGGGCAGCCGTTGTCAGCAAGCCAGCCTGAGCACTGGCCCGGTGTGAAACTAGCTTGACCCCATACTCAGTCTCAAAAGCTTCCTTCTTAAAGTCCAGACTCCACAGTTCCAGATCGCAGGGGTCATCGGCCTGCGCTGGTTGTATGTACAGATGCAGGAGCCGTGCTTCGGCGTCATACTCCAGCCAAATACGCTCGACCGCGCCCAACTGACGACGATCTAAAGCCACTGCCAAGCGTAGCAAGGCACTGGCCTGGTCTACAAAGCGGCGATGCTGCTTGTGAGTCAGGGTCAAGTAGCTCTCGTGTTTCTTCTTAGGCGTCCCCTTACGGTGGTAGCGAGCTAGGTTAGCGATAACTTCAATCTCGGCCTCGGTATAGCCCAGCAGCTCACCATGACGAATCAAGTAGTAGGAGTGCTTGTGGTGGGCTGAATGACTGATGTAGTGGCCACAATTGTGCAGAATTGCCGCAGCCTTCAGCAACTCTCGCCAGGGTAAGCCCTCAGTCGTTGGACTCCCCCAGTCATGCAGCACGCCGTTGAGTTGGTCAAACAAGGTCAACACTAAATCTGCTACGTGCTCGCTGTGGTCTACATTGACCTGATAGCGTTGGGCCATGCGTATGACACTGCGCTCCCGCACCGACTCCTGATAGCGCAAGTAGTCTGCAATTAGCCCGTGGGCCATCATCCAGTCCACCACTAGGCCCTCGCGCAAGGCCCGCTCGCAAACCACCACGCTGGAGGTCCCCAGCAGTAGCATCGCTTCGTGCAGGACTGTCGCACCAGCCAGGATAATTTCGGATCGCCGCTCTGATAAGCCAGGAAGGTTGCGTCGCTCCCGCAAGTTCAGTCGTTGCAGGCGCTCTAACACGCCCTCTAACTCGCTCAGGCTGAATTCATATCCACTGAGCGGCAATGGCACTGTACCCAGCTTCTCGCGGGCTAAGAGCAGGGCTAGCGCCTGAATCGTGCCAGAAGTACCCACCATGCGGAGGCAGCCGGTTTCAGCGGGGGTGAGATGGGAGCGTAGATCCTCAGCCGGTCGCTCCAGCATGCCGCGCACATAAGCCCGCAAGCGCTCGTAGTCTTCAGAGCGGATTGGGTCGCTGTGTACAAACTGCTCATTGAGACGCACCGCCCCAACCTTGGTACTGCTCAAGAAGCGAGCCTCTCGCCCATCACCTAAAATCAGCTCGGTGGAGCCGCCGCCAATGTCGATAATCACATGGGGCAGATTGCCAAACTCTAGGCCAGAGAGAACACCGAGATAAATGCGTCGGGCTTCCTCTGGACCCGAAATCAGGTCAACCTCTATACCTAACTCCTGCTCGATCTGCTGCAAATACTGACGCCCGTTTGGCGCTTCCCGCACAGCACTCGTGGCCACAGCAATAATTTCACCCGCGCCTTGAGCTTGAGCAATACTCTGGCAACGGCGTAGGGCCTCAAGGCCCCTTGCCATAGCAACAGGGGTCAGACGGCCCGTCTGCTGCTCTCGTTCTCCCAGGCGAACAGTCTCTTTTTCACGCCCAATGATCGTAAAGGCAGGTAAGTCAGGCTGAATCCTAACCACAACCATGTGGATAGAATTCGTGCCAATATCGATAGCCGCAAGAATTGGCGCGACCGGAAAAGGCGGGTAATTGGGCACGTTCACAGGCATGAAAAAAGCCGGAAACGCACTAGATTGTAGCTAACACTGCTACATATTCCCCTAATTTTTTTACTAAAAATTTGCCTTTCTAATCCGCTTGTCCGATGACAAATGTGCCGCAACAGCAATAATCTGAAACATGTCTTTACACTAAGCCGCCTGCTTAGGCCGTTATGGGGCCGTTCCCGACTCCCGATCCCACCGAGGATCACCTCTTGGATCCTGATGTTTTGCTGCGGGAGAATCAGCGCCTACGCCGACAGGTGGAGGTGAGCAATCAGCTGATGGCGTTGCTCACTCACCAAATCAGCACGCCCCTGACCTCGCTGCAAGGTTGTTTAGATCTATTAAGCGAGCCAGATTTATCAGCAGCTCAACGCCAGGAATTTCTGGCTCTGTTGCGGCAGCAGATGCATCAGCTTCAGCGCCTGCTCACCGAAGTGTTGGCTTTGCACCAGCCGGACTCAGAATCCTTAGGCACTTGTCCCCAACCCCTCAGCGTCTGTGACGTGGTCTGTGACACTTTAGACCTCTTTCCCGGCGCCCCAATTCAAGCAACAGTAGATCCGGATTTGCCCTTGATTTTGGCCGATCACTGGCAGGTGCTTCAGGTTTTGACCAACCTGGTATCTAACGCCCTTAAGTATTCTCCTGAAGCCTCGCCCGTCTTGCTAGGCGCTGATTTATGTGCAGGCGGCCACCAGCTCAAGATTTGGGTGCGCGACTATGGCTTGGGTATTCCTGTGGCTGATCAACCTTATCTGTTTCAGCACTTCTACCGGGTAGAGCATACAGACCGAACTCAAATTCGAGGCACTGGTCTAGGTCTAGCTCTGTGCAAGCTCTTGATAGAAAATCAGGGGGGAACGGTTGATTTTGAATCAACTCACGGTGAAGGCAGTTTGTTCTACTTCACCTTGCCCGTGTACTCCAGCGCTTCCCCTTGATGAGCAGCACTACTTCTACGCCAATCTGGCAAGTTATCTTCCGCCTGCTGCGTTGGGATAAACCCGCAGGACGGCTCATTCTAATGCTGCCAGCTTTGTGGGCTGTGGTTCTCGCTGCCCACAGTTTGGGACAATGCGGTAGGCTGCCCCCGGTTTTGGTGGGGGTGGTAATTGTAGGCACTTTAGCAACCAGTGCTGCCGGTTGTGTGGTCAACGACTTGTGGGACCGCAACATCGATCCGCAAGTTGAGCGAACTCGTAACCGCCCACTTGCCTCTCGCGCCCTTTCGGTACGGGTGGGCTTAGTCGTGGCTGTCGTAGCTTTTCTATGTGCTTGGGGCCTAGCGGCCTATCTCCACCCGCTAAGCTACGCGCTGTGTGTGGCAGCTGTGCCGGTGATCGTGCTTTACCCGTTGGCAAAGCGCGTGTTTCCCATCCCACAACTGGTGCTTTCACTCGCTTGGGGCTTCGCGGTGTTGATTAGCTGGAGTGCAGTAACAGGCGCTTTAAGCCCAGCAGCTTGGCTCCTATGGGCCGCCACAGTGCTATGGACTCTAGGCTTTGACACCATCTACGCAATGGCCGACCGCGAGGATGACCGACGCATTGGCGTCAAGTCCAGCGCCCTGTTCTTTGGTAAATTTGTGACTCAAGCAATCGGTGCATTTCTAGCTGGCACTGTGATTCTGCTGCTCTTAACCGGCATAAACCTTGGTTTGAGCTGGCCCTTTTTTCTGACTACAGTTGTAGCCACAGGGCTTTGGATCTTGCAGTATCGGCAATTGCTGGGTCGCAATTTAAGTCGAGCCGATTATGGTCGACTGTTTGCGCAGAACGTTTGGATTGGCTTTCTGCTACTCGCAGGGATGGAAATAGGCGCGTTGCTGGCCTGCTAGGGACTACCTTGCAGGCGGCGTAGGCGCAGCAAATGGGCGGTTGCCATCTCCTCGCGCTGGGTGCGTAGGGCACTCAACTCTCGCTGCTTGTTGCGAATCTGATCGTCCGTAGCTCTGGGATTATTCAATAGGGCTTGAAGCTCATCCTGGGCCTGCACGATGCGGCGATTGTGAGCGGCAACCCGCTGGTTGAACTGCTGCTGAAGTTGCTCGGCTGAGCTGGAATTAGCTCGGCTTTGGCTCTGAGCAAGGCTGGCTCCAGCCCAAACCAAACCTAGATTAGTGCTCAAAAGTCCCAACAATAACAGGCGCAGAAAAGCATGTTTAAGGCTTTTCAAAGAGGATGGCATTAGCATTAACCGGGACACTTTTCTCAAACAGGTAAGATTTGGCATCTACCCCAACCGACTGAGCTGGGGCTTTAGTAGAAGCACTAGGCGCCTCTTCCAAGATTGGCCGCTCTAAAGTAATAGCGACCATCTGAGGCGAAGTCATTTTCTGATTCTGAGTCGGCACAGAGGCCGTCTGCAACTGATGAGGCATGAGAGCGCTAGTCACTGCGCCCACCAAGGCAGCGGCAGCAACACTACCCCAGACCACATTTCGCCGTTGACCACGCCGGTCTAAACGGTTAAATACCTGTTGCGCCCGGACCTGAGTAGAGACTGGACTTGCCTCTGTCGGCATAGCCTGTATTCCAGTCCGTAGACTCAATAACCGTTGATGTAAACGCTGAGTCTGAAGATCCTCAAGCAGCCAGTGTTCCACCTGCTGCCGCTCCTGAGCTGTCACTTCGCCATCTAGATAGGCGCTGAGTAGCTCAAAACGATCTCGATTCAGTTCGTTATGCTCCTGCTTAACACTCATTGCAATCACCACCGAAGGGTTGATCAGCCTGCGAGAGACGTCACAGTTCTTTACACTCAACTCAGCACATTATTACCCAAGATTGGGGATGCCTGACGGCCCCAATCTTACTCGCCTTTAAGATAGGCCTGAAGTTGTGTTTGTAGACGCTGCCTAGCACGAGCAATTCTGGATTTGACAGTTCCTAGAGAGGCACCGGTAATCTCAGCAATCTCCTCGTAAGGAAGCCCTTCAATCTCCCGCAGAATAATCGTAGTTCTGAATACTTCAGGCAGATCGCGAATCGCAATTCGCAACTGCTCATAAAACTCTTGCGTCGTCAGGTGTTCTTCTGGACCTGGATCCTCGGCAGGAAGTTCCCAACCCACCTCACCATCTCCCACTGATAGAGGGGCGTCGAGGGACAGGGGACTAGTACTACGCTTACGCTTGCGCAACTCATCGTAGAAGAGGTTAGTGGCAATGCGAGAGAGCCAGCCCCGGAACTTCTCCGGTTCATTGAGCCGCTTAAGGTTCCGATAGACTCGAATCCAGACCTCCTGGGATAGGTCGGCTCGGTCTTGCCAATCAGGAGCAAGATGGTAGAGTAGACGGTCAACATGGGCCTCATGCCGCCGCATTAGCTCGGTAAAGGCAGCCCGATCGGGTCGGAAGCCACGCTGACACCGCAGCACCAGTTCAGAAGTTGACAGTTTCTCGGCTTGCACAGATCCTCGCGAGGGAGTAGCCCCGGCTGGGAGAACAGGTACAGGCCAAACTAGGGACAGGGTATCGCTCATGGGCATGGCATGGAGTCAAGTCCAGATCTTCCAGACGCTGTACCCATCTCCAGGTTCCCCATGCAGCCGCAGAAGCGCTTGAGCTAAGGAAGCCCCCAAGCGGAAGCACGCTGCTGTAGCCAGCCCTGAGTCCGAGCTTGTTCCAGAATCCGATTCACTCGAACACGCAGCTCAGTCGAGGCAAGACCCTTGGGCATCGCCACACTTAGGGTTTCCGCTGACAGCAACGGGCCAACCTGGCGGTAAGCTGGATACTCCTGCATCCAACCGCTCAACACACTCGCATCAGCAGCAAACACCACAGCCTGCCCTGCTTCTAAAGCTTCCAATGCAGCCTGATAAGAGTTCACCGCCACTAGCCTTGCCTGAGGTAACGTGGCCTGCAACGCTGCAATGGTACTGGATCCCTCCAGAACTGCAATCACCTGGTCGGTTAGATCTTCCAAGCGGGTCAAACTCGTCTGACGGGTAACCAGCATAGTGCCGTCCACGTAGTAGGGCGTGCTGAAATCAACCAGACGGGCCCGTGGCCCAGTTACACTCAGGCGGGCAATGACCAAATCAGCCTCACCAGACCACAGAGTTGGTAACCGCTCAAGATTACTGACAGGAAGCAGTTTGAGCCCCTGAGCGTTCCCTAGCAATTCTTGCGCCAAGTAGCGAGCCAAGTCGATTTCAAAACCAACTAGTTCGCCAGTGCTGACATCCTTGAAACCTAGAGGACGGAGATTATCCTTGACCGCAATCGTGAGTTGGTGTCGTTGCTGAATAGTGGCCCAATCAGCAGCAATGGCTGGCTGGCTCCAAGCCAGTACCAGCCATAACAGCACCATGCCCAACCTTAAAAGCACTAAGCTTTGGCCTTAGCCACGACTTCAGCAAAGGTGTCAGGGTCGAGAACCGCAAGCTGAGCTAACATCTTGCGGTTGATTTGAATGTCAGCCTTCTTGAGCGTGCCGATTAGAGCACTGTAGCTTAAGCCCTGCTGACGAGCAGCAGCGTTGATACGGATGATCCAAAGGCTCCGGAAATCCCGCTTCTTCTTGCGGCGGTCACGATAGGCATTCCGCAACGCCTTCATCACCTGTTGGTTAGCGGTGCGGAACAACTTGGAATGGGAACCCCGGAAGCCCTTAGCCAGCTTCAGAATCTTTTTGCGCCGCTTACGAGCGACATTACCCCGTTTGACCCGTGTCATGGCTAATTAACCTAGTAGATTTTGAATGGTTCTGGACGTTGAATTTAGAGGTAAGGCAGCATCAAGCGTACGTTCTCAGCATCACGCTCGTTGACCTCAGTCACACCGGTCAAACGGCTCTTACGCTTGGTAGTTTTGTGCTCTAGTAAGTGATTCTTGAAGGCTTTACGGCGGAGAAGTTTTCCACTGCCAGAGACACGAAAACGCTTGGCAGCCGCCCGACGGGTCTTGAGCTTGGGCATAGGAGGGCTTGGCTAGAATGTGGTTCAAACAAACACAGTCTCTTATCCTACAACTCCAGCGCCGTCCTACGCAACCAGAGCTAAGCCGCTATCCGGGTCGAATAGGTGAATATGTTCGGTTCTCAGGGCTAGGTAAATCTCCTCACCCAAAGCTACAGCCGCTTCAGGTGAAACGCGCGCCCGGATCGGGATTCGCTCCCCACCCAATACAGTGAGCAGATGGGTTTCACTGCCCAGAGCCTCAATCAAATCTACCCGTACAGGCAAGTTACGGGGAGCTGGAGGACTGAGACTAAGGTGCTCCGGGCGAATTCCTAGAGTTAGGCTATGCCCGTCATAGCGACTCAAAAGCGGCCCCCAGTTCTCAGGCAGGGTCAGGCGGAAACAAGGGTGCAACAGCAAAAGCGGCGCTTTAACCTGAACTGGAATAAAGTTCATCGGCGGCGAGCCAATAAACTCTGCTACGAAGCGATTGGCAGGCTGGTTGTAAAGCTCGAGCGGACTGGCAACCTGCTGAACCTCACCCCCATTCAGCACCGCCACACGGTCGCCCATCGTCATCGCTTCAGTCTGATCATGGGTGACATAGATCGTGGTTGTTCCCAACCGTCGTTGCAGTTGCACGATCTGGGAGCGGGTTTCAGAACGTAACTTGGCATCAAGGTTAGACAGAGGCTCATCCATTAGAAAAACCTTGGGCTGGCGAGCCATCGCTCGCCCCAGAGCCACTCGCTGTTTTTGCCCACCCGATAGCTGCTTAGGCAAACGCTCCAGCAGGGCTTCAATCTGCAACATTTGAGCGACCATGCGTACCCGTTCGTTCACCATTTCTTCCTGAGCCGATAGGTAACGTAACCCCTTAGGCAACGGACGGGTGGCGCTAACCAGCAGGTTTGAGACCCAGCTTGGTGAGGATGAGGATGAAGTGGGTGCGGGCAGAGTACGACGCAGGCCAAAGGCCAGGTTGTTGTACACACTCATGTGGGGGTAAAGCGCATAGCTCTGGAACACCATAGCGATGTCCCGCGCTTTAGGTGGCAGATCGTTGATCACCCGACCACTGATCCGAATATTGCCGGCGGTCACGCTTTCCAGACCAGCAATTAAACGCAGTAGCGTACTTTTGCCGCAACCAGAGGGTCCAACTAGTACTAGAAACTCGCCATCGGCAACTGTGAGATGGATACGCTTGAGGACGGTTGCCCCTGCCCCGAAGCTTTTATAAAGGTTCTCTAGGACGACATCTGCCATCAGCCCGCCCCTCAGCGTGTTGTAGTCTCAGAAATCAGTAGTCTCAGAGATCATAGGAGATTTACAAACCTTGGCGATGCTAACGCAACTGCTGCGCTGCCTGACTCTGTGCCTAATGCTGGTTTTGCTGATGCTTCCTGCTCAAGCAGCAGAGGATGGCTATCAAGTGCTGGACGAACTGGCAAACCAGGCCGAAGCCGCAACTGAGGCTGGTCGCTTTGCCCAAGCTGAGGGCTTCTGGACCCAAATTCTCGAACGCTTTCCTGACAACGCAGCAGCCTGGAGCAATCGGGGCAACGCTCGGGTTAGTCAGGGAAAACTCAACGAGGCGCTCGACGATTACAGCCAAGCGGTCGAATTAGCTCCCAACGTTCCTGACCCCTATCTCAATCGGGGTACAGCTTGGGAAGGACTGAGCGAATGGGACAAGGCTATCGCTGACTACGACCGGGTTTTGGAGCTGAACCCCAACGACGCAGCGGGGTACAACAACCGGGGTAGCGCTAAGGCCGGTCGCGGGGATTGGCAACAGGCTTTGGCTGACTATCGTAAAGCCACTGAACTAGCGCCTGGCTTCGCCTTCGCTCGTGCCAACTACGCTTTAGCCCTTTACCAAACCGAGCAACCACTCCTAGCAGAACGAGAATGGCGCAACTTGGCTCGCCGCTATCCCAATTTTGCTGATGTGCGGGCGGCTTTAGCTGCTAGCTTATGGGTGAAAGGTCGACGCGGCGAGGCAGAAAGTTACTGGGTTGGCGCCGTAGGTCTGGATCCCCGCTATAAGGATCTAGATTGGGTCAGTCAAACCCGTCGCTGGCCACCAACCTTAGTATCGGCCCTCCAGCGCTTCCTAGAGCTGGAATGAGCCGCGCTGAATGGGGCTACACATCGCGTAAACACACAGCGCGTAGATGTATGGATTATTTCTCTAGGCTGTCAGAAAACTTAACTACATTAAAGCCCCATGTTGATTCGGCTTTTTACTGACTTTGACGGTCCGATTATGGACATCTCAGAGCGCTACTACCAGGTTTATCTGTACTGCGTCGCTCAGACTAAACGGCAGGGGCAACTTGTCACTACCCTCAGCAAAGCCGATTTCTGGGCGCTTAAACGCGACCGGGTGCCTGAGGTAGAAATTGCTCGTCGCTCAGGGTTTGACGAAGAGCAAGCGGCTGCCTTTGCTAAGCTACGCCGGGCCACTGTTCACACTGATGAGTATTTTCCCTACGACCAACTTGCACCAGGGGCAGTAGAGGCTCTGGAAATGCTCAAGGAATATGAGGTAGAGCTAGGTGTTATGACCATGCGTCACAGGCGCGAGTTGCTGCCTGTGTTAGAGCAATATGACTTGGGCCGCTTCTTTCCTGAAACTCACATCTATTGTCTAGATGATGACTACGTCAAAACTGGCGATACTAATGACAAACCCCTGCTAATGGCTCGCACCTTAGCAGAGTTGCCAGTAGCAGAGACGGTTTGGATGGTCGGCGACACCGAGGCAGATCTGCTATCAGCCAAGAACCACAACATTCCAGTGATCGGGGTTCTCTCCGGCATCCGCAACCGGGAACAGTTGGCAAAATACGAGCCGAACTACATCGTGCCGGATCTAGCCGCCGCCGTCGAAATCTTTCTGGAACACACGGGTCTGAAGGCAAAAAGCTAGCGCAAAAAGCAAGCTATAAGCCACAGAACCAGGAATGTCAGACCAGAGAACACTAATTGATTAATCCCTGGGCTGAGCAAGCCCGCCACGAAGCCAGCAAGCAGGACTCCGCCCACGAGCGCTCCCAGCGTAAGTAACACGGCCCGTCCGAGCTTGCGCTCTTTGCGGTTGAGGAAATAGAGACTGGCAAGAACTCCTAAGGCAAGCGCAAAGGTAACCCGCAACGGGTCCAGGATGCCCCAGAGCCCAAGACCAGCAAAAACCGCAAACGATACTCCGATTTCCTTGGGAGGCGGAGTGTCAACGAGCTGCTGAAACCAAGCGGGACCTCTAGGCGCAGGAGCCGTGACAACGCTGGGTGGAGGCTGTACTAAACGCTCTGGGTAGCGGATACGGTCAGGGACCTTGATCTTGCCTTCTTGTCGCAGCCGCAGCCGATCCATGAGGATGGCGTCATAGGCAGCTTCAATGCTGGCCACTTGCTTCTCATCGCCCTCGAGCTGCTCGATTAGACGATCTCGAACTTCGCGAATTTCCTCGAAAGAGGCATCTTCTGACACCCCGAGACGCCGGTAAGGGCTCTGGTCGTTCATCGGCCATCAGTTGATAAGTAGCTGCTGAATCTTCAGGCTAGCTTAGGGCTCCCCTTCTTCACAAGCAATTCGTGGCAGGATTCTCAATGAGTTCGTGCTTAATTGAGTCTTTACAAGAAAATACGGACTCTACACGAGCATTTAGTGCTAGATCTGGTAGGTAATCGGGTGGTCGATTCGGTTTGGTTTCGGTAAGCTGGGTTGTTAGGCTGGTTCAGATAGCCTAGCGACCTCAACTGACCTAAGTAATTAGCAAGGGTCCAGACTCAATGGACACAGTTAGCCTTACAGAAATCAACACATTGTAATGATTTGTGTTGAGGTCTAACCTGATGCTCAAGGGCCTGGGTCGAATAGAGTGAACGGGGCGAAGCTGTCTGAAAGCGGTTTTTGATTCTTGTAGTCTGTCCCTACTGTTGCGATCTCGAGCATTAGCATATGGCCCAAGCCAAAATTCTCGTGGTAGATGATGAGGTGGCAACCCGAACCCTTGTCTGCCGCTATCTAACTAAGCAGGGATATCAGATGGAGTCCGCTGAGGATGGCAAGAGCGCCTTAGCGTCCTTCACCCAATTCAATCCAGATCTGGTGATTCTGGACGTGAACCTGCCAGATACCAGTGGCTACCGCCTGTGCCAGGAGATGCAGACCCAGACTCAGGTGTTTGTGCTGATGCTGACCAGTCGCACCGACGAAGCTGATAAAATTCAAGGCTTTTCTCAGGGAGCTGACGACTACATCACCAAGCCTTTCAGCCTGCGCGAACTAGGGGTGCGGGTGCAAGCCATTCTCAAGCGTCAACGCAGCGTGAGTGTCGCCGAGCAACAATGCTTGACCTTCAATGGTCTCAGCATCGACCCGGTAAGACGCGAAGTCACCCTCAATGAGTCCTTGGTGCCTCTGACTGCCTTGGAGTTTGATTTGTTACATCTGCTTGCCAGTCATCCGGAGCGAGTTTGGCGACGGGCAGAGCTGATCCAGGAGGTCTGGGACTATGAGTACGTCGGTGACCAACGGGTTGTGGACGTCCACATCGGTCAGATTCGGAAGAAAATCGAGCTAGACACTAGCCAGCCAGCCTTGATCCAAACTGTGAGAGGCGTGGGTTACAAGTTCAAAGCACCTGAAGCCTCAGGCAATGCTGATGCGGCTCCAGATGCCAAGTCAGAGGCTAGAGCTGGCTGAGGGCTTCCCGTTCAAAGTGACGACAGCCTGCACAGGGCCCTTGGGGGTTGACCGCACAGCGGATCAACTCCGATTGGGCGTTGAAGCGGCAATTGGCTTCTCCAAGCACCCAACGGTCCCCCACTAAGCTACGCTCTGTAGGGCGAGGGCTGAGCTTGACATAGAGTGAGATGCGGCTGAGGTGATAGCGTCCTAGCTTAAGCGCGTAGTGGTGACGGCGCTCTAGGACCATATAGGTTTTGTCCGCATACTCCACACAGGTTCCGGGTTGGGGCATCCAATCCAGTGCTACTGAACCTAGGAGGGTACGTGGATGACTGAGATAAAAGTGAGTGGGTAGCGATGAACTCTCCACAGGGCAGGCCCAGAGGTGTAATGGTGCTTACATATGTTACTGCACCTATCTCCTGAGCCTGCTGTAGGCGATCAGCTCTGCCCCGCTCCAGCAGAGTTGACGGCGAGCTGCTGAACAAGTTGGCCCAGAGCCAGTTGTACCTGCTCTGTAATATCTACTGCCACACGGCCTGCAGCTGTATTTTGCCAAAGCTCAAAGTGCAGGTGGGGACCGGTACTTAATCCCGTAGAGCCAACTGCTCCGATTACCTGTCCCTGCTCAACCCACTCGCCAGGTTGCACAAATACTTGCGAGAGATGGCCGTAGCGGGTTTCGTTGCCATCAGAGTGGTTCAGAATGACCGCTAGACCGAGATTGCCTAGGAATTCAGCGATGGCAACGCGGCCCGCAAAAGCTGCCAGGACTGGAGTGCCCTCCGCTGCGCCCAAGTCAACGCCTCGATGGAACGTGACCTGGCCCGTGATCGGATGAACTCGCAGCCCAAAAGCAGAGGTCACTGCTGCCGGGGAGGGCAGTGGATAGAGCAAACCTAAGTCGCCATTACCGGGGTAGCGGCTTAGATACCCAGCACGGCTGGCGAGAAAAGTGCGTAAAGAAGTTGGGTTCTTCGTGTTGCGGTTAATGATGTAGCTGGCCAAAGTCGCCAGGTCGGGCTCCTGAATCGGAGCAGATTTGAGAGCGCGTCGCGACTGGGCTGCAGCCTGTCTGGTTGGTGCTGAGGTTGAAGGAAGAGCAGCGGTAGGAGTGGCAGGCGGCGTGGGACGCTGGCAGAGATTGCTCTGCAGCTTCGACAGAGTCTTGCCGCTAACCTGGGCCTGACAGCCCGTGCTGCGGTTTTCCATCACAACTGTGATCTGCTGCTCTGGTTCCTCCACAGGGGCTACTGGTGCAGAGGAAGCTTGGGGCGCTATCGTCTCAGGCTTAGCGACCGCCTCGGGTGTTTCGAAGACAACCTCTAATGGGGCGCTAGGCGCAGCCATTTCTACAGGAGCCGTGCTTGGTTCCATGCTTGTGGGCGAGGACTCAGCCCAAGCTGCACCAAGATCACAGACCGGACCAGCAACTAATGCCAGCCCCAATGCCTGTAGCAATAGGGAAAGACGACGCATGCTTCAATATCCTCACGCAGAGAGTAGCTAACGGCCTTGATTAACTGACGGGGCAACGGCAGAATCAGGCTCACCTGACCCAGAGTAACCCAGCTGAATCGTACCTGGTTTGAGCTGGATTTCAAGAGGCCCTGCTCGGTCATCGCACTGTAAGCGCAAGTCACCCTCAGCTGTCACCCCCGTAATCGTGCCCTCACGACCGGCCCAGCGAATCCGGGCACCCAGGCTGCTCAAAAAGCCTAGATACTCAGGGACGATAGCGTCGATCTCGCCCTGGTCTAAATAGGTATAGCCCTGCTCAAGCCCCTTAAGAACTATTGCGGTCAGAGTTGAGAAGGCAAGCTCTGGAAATGCTTCTAGATTGATACCTGTCTCCGGCACAGAATTACGCCAGTTGATACCGACGCCGATCACAGCTTGATGAATTAGGCCACGCTGGAGACGGGTTTCAGTCAAAATGCCACCGAGTTTCTGCCCTTCGAGAATTAGATCATTGGGCCATTTAAGCCGCACAGGAATGCCATAGTCGCTGAGTGCGGTGGCAAGACCCCAGGCAGCAGCTAGAGTCAGTTGCTGAGCCTGGGCGGCGCTAAGCGCTTGGGGCTGAACCAGTACAGACAGGTAGAGCCCTCCTGGCTGAGACTGCCAGGTTCGGCCCCATTGTCCTCGTCCAGCATTCTGGGACTGAGCAATGACCGTGGTACCTGTAGTCGCACCCTGCAGAGCCAAATCCCAAGCCACCTGATTCGTAGAGTTGGTGTGCTCTAGACAGTGCAGGGGCCGACCAAAGCGACCCAGTGCTAACTCATGACCCAAATTTTCTAGCAACCGTTTCCCCCGGTTCTTAGGATCTTGCTTTAGGAAGCTACCACGTTAGGATAATCGACGTTGCCCGAAGGTTTTAACCGATGCACACCTGGCACTGGCGCACCTGGCAAGATTTGCCTTACCTCACCTGTAGCCTCTTGGAGCCCTGGTCTCATGGGTTTCTGACCCGAGAATTTTGGCCTCGGCCTCTAATTGAGATCGCGCCCGTTCTGCATCCTGAGCTGAGGCCGCACCGAGCTAAACAGGTCCACGGCAACTCCATTGTGGCTGTGGAAGACCTAGCTGAGGAGAGCGATGAGTTGTTGGAGGCAGATGGGGTGTTTGTTAGCGGTGGCCAATATTCAGTGTGGGTGTGTACAGCAGACTGCACCCCAGCCTTGATCGCTGATACGACTCGGGGCAGTTGTGCCGCGATCCATGCTGGCTGGCGAGGGACAGCCGCCAAAATTTTGCCAGAGGCTATCCGCCGCTTTCTCAATACAGGTTCCCGCCTTGAAGACTTACGGGTGGCGCTAGGACCGTCAATCTCAGGCGACATGTACCAGGTTTCAGAAGACGTAGCTTCTCAAGTTGCGCTAACAGTAGCTCAAGCAGACCTCGCGCTCCGACCCGACGCTGAGGCGGGCAAGATACGCCTAGACATTCGTAAGGTTCAAGGCTTACAGCTTGCTCAACTGGGACTGCAAGCTGACCAAATTGCTATCGCTCCTCACTGCACCTACAGCGAGCCAGAACGCTTTTTCTCCTACCGACGCGATAGCCGCAAGCAGGTGCAGTGGTCGGGAATTGTGAGTACTGAGCTTAGTAGCTGAGCTCAGCAGCGTAGGTTAGAGCGCCAACGCAGGGGCTCGTTGATGAGTTGATGCCAAATATGTCTAAGCGCCTTGGCAACTAGAATCTGCTCGCCTTGCGAAGGAAGTGGCTTATCAAATAGGCTGGCGAGTTGGCGGGCATCCTCAAGCGGAATTCCGAAACCGGCGAGTTGCAGTTGGTAAGACTGTTCTTGAACTGGGTTACGGCCTTGGGTCAGGAGCTGCAAGTATTCGGTATCGGTCATCTCCAAGTCCGTGATCTTGGCCTGCTCACGCTGAGGCTGTAGCCCGACATTGCTTTCCAACATACTGTCGCCTAATTCAAGCTTCTGTTCGTGCAGCAGAGTTGCTGTGGGGGTCTCTCACGGCTCTGCTTAGATTAGGGTTCCCCCTGAAGAGAGATTTTACTCAAATACAGCCTAAGCAATATGGCTGATTTTGCCGAGTCAGAGCGCATCCAACTGTAGCTGGTTTAACCAAACGGAGGGTTGCTAGCCACTACCAATAAAAGAATTGCCGTGGCTAAGTGAATAGCCACGGCAATTCTTTTATTGGTAGTGGACCAACGAACCTAGCGTTCGCCAGTCATCAGTTCTGGGGAGGTTGGCTTACCTAGCTGGCAGCGGTGACTTCCCGTTCTGCTTCTGCTGCAGGCTCTATAAAGCCAAAGTAGAAGGCAACAAGCGCAGTGATTGCATTAAACCAGACGTTGTTCCCAAAGATGGGCATCAAACCAAAGGTTGTATTGGTCACTGGGAACAGGCCCATCAAGGCAATCAAGATATAGGAAATGGCAAAGCCCTGGTTGAATACCCGAGAGCCACTGAAGCTTGTGAAGGCTGCAATGCCTAAGAGGCCTACAACGATATGAACAGCGTTGTGCAAAAAGTTAGTTGGGAAAAGTCCCAGCACATAGCCATAGCCATCATCAAATGAAAGAGTTGGGGCATCAACTTGGATTCCCGGAGCACCTGTGGGTAAAGTCACAAAGGCAGGCAAGAAACCAAAGATACCGACCATCAGGAAAAGAAGCCCAACAATCAGGGCGAAGTAGCGTGTTTTCATTAAGACCTCACTGTTAAAGGTTAAAGGTTTGACCTAAGGTATTCAGACTGAAAAAGCTTTTGTCTCGTTACTGCTCCAAGAATGTGCAGAACTTCACTCAAGGAGGCCTTCTACTCCTATTCAACTGAGCTGTATGCATGGAGCATGTATCGAAAGATAGAAAAAGCCGAAGGTTGAACTAAAGGTCGAACTAGCGATGCATTTATCTGTATCACCGAGAACGCTCTGGCGGAATATCAAAGGTGTATGTTTCACCATGAGCGAGATACTTAACTTGTTGTTCAAGCCCTGCTGCTTTGACGGCTTCAATAAAGTCTTCAAGCGGGGACTTAAAGACCGTGTAGTCATTGAAATGAATTGGAATAGCGGTTTTAGGCGCAATGATTTTGATAGCTTCGACACCTTGCTTGCCATCCATTGTCAACATAATGCCGAAAGCCCGGGTTCCACCTAAGTGAAGAAGCGCTAAATCAATCTCAGAGTAGCGTTTAGGAATTTCCCTAAGCTGATTGTTCAGCAATGTGTCACCGCTAATGTAAAGGCGAAACGCTGTTTTTCCAGAAGGGGTTGGGAACTCTAACATGCTACCCATTACGGGTGGCAACATTGCTGAAAGAAGACCAGGGGCATGCTGACCAGGCATCGCTGTAATGCGCAGTAAGCTCTCCCCCTTAGTTACTGTTAAGGTCTCCCAAGTTTTGAGGGCGTAGGATAAACGAAATCCTTTATGCTTCAAGGCAGTAGCCGAGTGACCGGTAGTAACAATCGGTAGGTCTTTATCGAGCTTATGTTCAGCAATCCGATCAAAATGGTCGTCGTGTAAATGCGATAGTAAGACAAAATCGAGGGGCGGTAGTTCCTCAATTTCAATCGCTGGATTCGTTACTCGGGCTGATTTCAAGCCATAGCCTAGGTGAACATGATCGCCCTGATGCAAAAAGTTAGGGTCAGTCAGAATCGTAAAGCCACCGTAGCGCAGAATAACTGTCGCAGTTCCAACAAAAAAGATCGAACCCTGCTCAAGCGTGGAGGTACGGTGTTGATTGGGAAGAACCAGTTCTTGGCCTGAACTCACTTGGCCCGAACTCACTTGGCCTGAAGTCATGGGAAACAGAGCCTGTAATACATTCCCTCCAATCTGTTCAAAGGGCGTAGCTACAACTTCTAACCTTTGCTAGATCTTTGGCTAGTTTTCTCGATCGCTAAGCTTATATAACTGGATCGAACTGATACGGTCGCTACAATCTACAGTTGCTTCGATCTCAAAGAAGTAATTGAGGGCCATTCTTGTGCAGTCTATGGATCATGACTGCTGACGGCCGATCTTTACTCCACTACGTTATCACGGATACATAAATTTACAGTACAGCAATTATTTTAGGGGGTCTGTTTGCAGATCTAGTCGTTGCAGCAGCTGGGTAGAATCTCTCTCAATCACCACGATTTTGCGACGAGACTTCTCGCCACGCAGCAGAGAAATTTTGCTTTTAGAAACATTAAAAAATTCGGCTAGCAGTTCAAGACAAGCCTGGTTGGTTAGACTCTATTAATTAAACTGTGTAGCAGGATAGTGTGAGAGGTTGAGCGAGTTGCTATGTTCTCAGTCCGAGTTCCCTTCAAAGCCGATCGTACCTTCCTACGTGAATGCCTCAAGCTGCGCTATCAGGCTGCCAGCAAACCCCTTAAAAAAGCAGATGTCGCTTTGCGAAGGGCGCTAAAGTATCCAGAGCGGGGGCGATTCTGGGTAGTCGAACGTGACGGCGAATCAATTGGCTACGCCTGGGTACGGTGCGTTTGGACTGGCACTGAAACAGCTCAACTAGCCGATCTCTATGGGCTGGAGCAAGCTGAAGGCATCGAGTCCATCGTGACGGAACTCGCAGGCTACTATCGCAGCCTAGGTTATACATTCATTGCAAATCTAAGGCGCTAACACTATCACTCACCCCGCTGCGATGCACTGTTGCGCGGTGATCTGGAGAATGCTCCTCTAGTCGAGCTTTCTGACTCCAATTTGCGCACTCGATAGAGAATTTCCTCACTCAGCTTGCGATTGGCTCGAATTAAGTCAGCTAGCAGGCCAAACAAACAGACTTGAAAGCCAGTGACCAGCAGAATAATCGACAAGGGCAAAGAGAGACGACCGCTGGGATCTCCGGTTAGCACTAGCCATAAGTAGCGCATGCCGACGGCAAAGCCAGCTGCCAGCAGTACACAACCAATGGTCAAGAACACCGTTAGTGGCCGATACATGGTGTAGGTGCGCAGGATCGTAGAACCTGAGCGTTGCAAATAGCTAGCAATACCCTTAAACAGGCGGGAGGGACGGGTGGGCAAGTTAGTGCGCACCGGCACATTGGCTACCGTCAAACCACTACGCCCTGCCTGAATCAAGGTTTCCATAGTGTAGGAAAACTCTGACACCACATTTAGCCGCAACAGAGCTTCACGGGAATAAGCACGGAAACCGCTAGCAGCATCACAGACTGGAGTATTGGAGGCATGACGCATCACCCAACTGCCATAGCGTTGTAAGCGTCGCTTCAGGGGTGAGAAGTGCTGGATTCGCTCCGGTTGCCGGTCACCCACCACGATGTCCGCTTCGTTCATCAAAATGGGATGGATTAAATTGGCAATGTCACCCGCGTAATACTGGTTATCGGCGTCCGTATTAACGACAACATCAGCCCCCAATTTGACACAGGCATCAATGCCAGCTTGGAAAGCAGCAGCCAGACCACGGTTGCGCTTGAAGTGGACAATATGATCTACTCCACAAGCTCTGGCAACCTCAACTGTAGCGTCAGTGCTGCCATCATCGATAATCAGAATTTCGACCCGGTCAACCCCTGGCAAATGCCGAGGCAGAGCCTTTAGAGTCATCGGCAGAGTCCGCTCTTCATTGAGGCAGGGAATCTGAATGATTAAAAGACACTCCGACATACTCCACCTGCCACCCATCACCACCATCTCTGACCCTTACCCTATCACCCGTGGGTCTATCAAGCTCAGAGCTTTGGATTTTGCATAGCTAATAGCGAGTGATAGCGGCTGCATCTTCGCTCCCCCCAAATCAGGTTTATTACAGATCGAGAGGGCAGTTGAGGAGCTTAATGCTCTTGAGCTTACCCTGTACGCTGACGTGCTTGACGGCTTCAGCGAAGTTCATTTTAACCTTAAGCCGACGCTAAAAAACACCCATCAGTTCATTTACCAAAGATACTTCTATAGTCTGAAACGGATACACTAGCAAGGTCGTTTCTAATGGCATAAAGTCTCATCTCAAGGCGATAAAAATAGATTTTTCAAGATCCTGAAACATCAAACTTACCTCTTTGCAAGAGTTAAGAACCAACTCACTTTTACAACTTAAGATCCAGTTTTTTAGGCCAAGTTCTTCACAGCTAATCTAGGTCATCCTACCCGGCTTCTTCTGAATAGAAGGCACCTGTACCTACTTTCCCCCACTGCCTTCAGGTGTTGAGAATCGTCAAGCTTGGTTTCAGCCTAATACTTCCTTGCCCAACGCTCTTGAACCAGATCCCCCTGCGTTTGGAGAAGGGAACTTTATGGGGGCAGAGCCAATTCTGGTGTCTGCACTCAGCCTGAGCCTGCTACCAGCCCTCGCACTCCTACGCTGCCGTAAAGCGCAGTTCCTGTAGGAACTAACTACTAGAGACTAGATAGCCTAGACCAGAATCTTCATTGAAGCTTGGAGATTCTGGCCAGAATCCCTCCTAAATCTCTATAGATCCATCATGGATCTAGGAGTTGATCTGAGTAATTCTTATAGCAGGGGCAGCCTCACCATTCCTGGCCATTGACCATATGTATCCGGGTTCAGCTCAGATGTTCTGCTTCTAGAGTATGGTCTACCGTGGGAAGACTTAAACCTGGGAGCGGAGAAGTAGCTATGAGTGCAAGTAACGACTATCGACGGCTCTCTGACGTATCCGGTCAGATTCTGCAGATCATAGGCGTGGTTCTGATTGTGGGGGTCCTGCTGGACTACGTGATTCTGGCAATCCCCCCTAACTTCCTGAACCAGCAGTGGGAGGTGCAGTACATCAGTACATTAGTTGACCGGGGAATTGTGCCACTAGTGGGCATTGCTTTCCTGTTCGTGGGCTCTTGGTTGCAACAGGGGGCAGGTAGGCCACCGGCGAAAGCGCCTCGAGACGCCAAGTTCTGGGCTCTGTTGCTGTCAGTGGTTCTTGGCTTGGTCTTTCTGCTAGCAGCAGGCGTGAATTTTAGTAGCGCTCAACGTCTGCGACAGGATGCGTTAGCCAATATTCAGAACCAGGCCCAAGCCCAGGAGCAACTACTGCAACAACGGCTCGGTCAAGCGCAAGCTCAACTCCAGCAGGGTCAACAACGGGGCAACCCTCCGATTACCTCTGAACAACTAGAAGCACAAGCCAAACAAGCTTTGTTCAATATCCGGAACAACCAGCAACAGCTGGAGAAACAAGTACAGGCCAAAGTGACACAGGACATCTTGCGCATCACCCTCAGTGGTCTGCTGCTGGGCATTGGCTACAGTGCGGTTGGCTGGTCAGGTCTAGTTGGGTTGGGCTACCTGGGGCGCGGTAAGTAGGTACACCAAACGAATTGCTAACAATTTAAGGACGGGCAGCGTGTTTTCGGTCTATATCCTGACCCATAACGAAGAGAAAGACATTGCTGCATGCATTGAGTCCGCCCTCTTCAGCGACGATATCATCGTCGTAGACTCTTGCAGTACAGATCACACCCTAGCTATCGCCCGTAGCTATGCTGAGCGTGGCGACCCGGTGCGGGTCGTTGAACACCCCTTCGAGAGCCACGGGCGACAACGGACCTGGATGCTGGAGAATATCCAGCCCAAGCACGACTGGGTCTATATCTTGGAGGCGGATGAGCGCCTGACGCCCGAGCTGTTTGCTGAGTGCTGTGAGGCCCTGAAGTCCCCAGACCATGTAGCCTACTACGTGGCAGAGCGAGTCATGTTTATGGGGAGCTGGATTCGCCGGAGTACCCAGTACCCCCGCTACCAACTGCGCTTGTTCCGCCACGGTAAGGTTTGGTTCTCTGATTACGGCCACACCGAACGGGAGGAAGTCTCAGGCTCCACGAGCTTTTTGCAACAGACCTATCCGCATTACACCTCCAGCAAGGGGCTGAGCCGTTGGCTCGACAAACACAACCGCTACTCTAGCGACGAAGCGACAGAAACTCTGTATCAGCTCAAGCACGGCTCAGTCAGCTGGCGCGCCTTGCTGTTGGGGACAACTGAGGTTGAGCGGCGTCGAGCGCTGAAAGACTTGTCGCTGCGTCTGCCCTTTCGCCCACTGCTCCGCTTTCTCTACATGTACTTTGGTCTGGGTGGCTGGCTAGATGGCCGGGCTGGTTTCGCCTGGTGTACGCTTCAAGCGTTCTATGAATATCTAATTCTGCTCAAAGTCGAAGAACTGCGGCAGGCTGAAACCAGCTCAGACAATCAAGCTGAGCCTCTGAAACCCACAGTCTCTTTGCATGGCTAATTCCACAATTCATACCAAGGTTGCTGTATTTGGAGCAGGCCGTTGGGGCATGCATTTGGTGCGCAATTTCCAGCAGCATCCTCAAGCAGAGGTGGTGGCCGTCTGCGATCCAAATCCTGAGACCCTGGCAGCTCTTAACAAACAGCTGACTTTGCCACCGACAACCCTGCTCACAGACAAGTGGCAACGAGCTTTAGAACAACCTGAGCTTGAGGCAGTTGTCATCGCGACTCCAGCCTGCACCCACTTCAAACTAGTGCAAGCTGCTTTGCAGCAGGGACTCCATGTCCTGGTTGAAAAGCCGCTTACCCTAACCGTTTTGGAGGCTCAAGCGCTTTGTCAGTTGGCGCAGCAGCAACAGCGTCAGTTAGTTGTAGACCACACTTACCTGTTCAACCCAGCGGTCTGGGCAGTGGCTGAGCAGGTTCAGGCCGGTGCAATTGGAAAACTGCGCTACGGTTACGCTGCCCGAACCCACTTGGGACCTGTACGACAGGATGTTGATGCTCTCTGGGATCTGGCCATTCACGACCTCGCCATGTTCAACCTCTGGACGGGCAGTGAGCCCGTGCATGTGCAGGCGATGGGTAACCGCTGGTTGCAGGCAGGGCAGGCCGATCTAGTCTGGGCCCGTTTGGCGTATCCCAGTGGCTTTGAGGCAACCCTGCACTTGTGCTGGTGTAACCCTGATAAGCAGCGGCGCAGCACAGTCGTGGGCAGCCAGGGCGCGATTGTGTTTGAGGAGCTACGTCTAGACCAACCAGTGACGCTATACAGTGGGGCGTTTGAGCAACGAGCAAGCCAATTTCTGCCCCAAGGACAGGCTACCCAGGCGATACCAGTGCCTGCTGCCGAGCCACTGGCTCACGTTTGCGATCATTTCCTGGCTTGTGTGCACTCTAACCAGCCCTCGACTGTCTCTTCAGGGCGGGTAGGTGCTGAATTGGTCAAAGTCTTGGTAGCACTGTCACGAGCGCTAGAGGCAGGCACTTGGATCGAGGTCGAGGCTTAGGCAATCTGAGTACTTTCACGGTTTCTTCAAGCCGACTTTACCCCTTGCTTACGGGAAATCTTGGATAAAGGTGGAAACTCCGCTTGTAGCCTCTGGCTCTGTACCCTGATGGCCGTGCCCTTTGTCGATTTAATGCCTCTCTATCAGCAGTGCAAGTCTGAAGTGGATCAAGCCATCCAATCGGTCTTACTGCGGGGAGATTATGTACTAGGCGAGGCTGTTGCTGCTTTTGAAGCCGCGTTCGCCCAAGCTTGTGCAGGCAACGAAACCCTGTATGGTATCGGTGTCGGTTGTGGAACTGATGCCATCAGCTTGGGGCTACAAGCCTGCGGTATCGGCAAAGGCGATGAAGTCCTAGTGCCTGCTAACACCTTCGTAGCAACGCTCATTGGGGTTTTGCGCACTGGGGCGACACCGATCCTGGTTGATTGCGATCCTGAGACTGCCCTGATCGATTTAGACGTGGCGGAGACTGCGATCACACCCCGGACCCGTGCCATCGTCCCGGTCCACCTTTACGGTCAGATGGTTTCGCCTCTGCGGCTACGCGCCATCGCTGCAGCCTATGACATCTTGATCTTCGAGGATGCAGCGCAAGCCCATTTGGCTGAGCGGGAAGGCATCAGAGCTGGCTCAGTGGGTACAGCGGCAGCCTTCAGCTTCTATCCCAGCAAAAACCTAGGGGCCGTCGGTGACGGAGGCATGGTCGTGACCTGTGATCCTGAGGTGGCCCGTCGAGTTCGCTCCTTGCGCAACTACGGCGCACCCCGCAAGTATTACCACACAGAACTGGGCACCAACAGTCGGTTAGATAGCCTCCAGGCAGCCGTGTTACTCGCTAAGCTTCCCCACCTGCACCAGTGGAACCAGCAGCGCCAGCTAGCGGCTCAGATCTACGATGCCCTGCTGAAGCCAATGACTGAAGCGGGTGTACAACCCATTAGCAATCAGAGCGGTAACGGCCATGTTTACCATCTCTATGTGCTGCGAGTGCAGAATGCTGACCTAGACCGGGATGAATTGAGCGCTCGTCTTCAGGCTCAGGAGATTCAGACCGGGATTCACTACCCCATTCCCTGTCACCTCCAACCAGCTTTTACTGAACTTGGCTACAGTCGAGGACAATTTCCTCATGCTGAAGCTCTCTGTGAGCAAATTCTATCTTTGCCGATGTATCCGGGTTTAAGTCCGGAGCAAGTGCAACAGGTGACGACAGCGGTAGCAGAGGCTATACCCAAGGCAAGAACCACTGGGATGTACCGATGATCAGAGAAGAACCGTTAACGGCGACCAACAACAAGGTGACCTATCGAGAGGCACTGCCTTTTTGGGGTGTCTTGTGTGGGTTGCTGACGATTCTGTATGGTCCTCTGCTAGCTCACTGGTATGACGGCTGGCTGAACAAGAGCATCAGTATCGAGCACGAATACTTCAGCCACGGTCTGATCGGCTTGCCCTTTGCCGCCTATATCGTTTGGGAACAGCGAGATCACTGGGCAGCATTGCCAGAGAATCGACGCTTTGATCCAGCTCAGTTATTTGGTCTGGGATTACTAGGGTTAGGAGCCATCCTCTACTTAGGGCGAATTCCCGAGAGCGTGGACCTGTCGCTGCCGGTTATCCTGGCAGGCCTGTGTCTGGCCTTGAAGGGCTGGCCAGGCCTTAAGCTGCAGGCGTTTCCACTACTCCTGGTATTTCTGTCAACGCCAACCCCAGTCCCCTACTTGATTGAGCCCTACATCTTGCCATTGCAGAGCTTTATTGCCAGTTGTGCAGGTTATATCCTACGCCACACCGGCCTTGACATAACGGTTTCAGGCATTTACCTGCTAGTGGGCAACCGCACGGTGGAGGTTGCGCCCCACTGCGCGGGGCTCAAAATGCTATTCACCAGCGTCTATGTCAGCTTGATGCTGCTCTATTGGACGGGTGCTTGGCGGAACCGCAGCCGCTGGTTTCTGTATTCCCTGAGTGCTGCTGCTATCAGTGTGATCGCCAATATTCTGCGCAACACGGCTTTAACTTTCTTTCACGGAACAGGTCAGGAAGCAGCCTTTCACTGGTTGCACGATGGCTGGGGCGGAGATTTATATTCAGCAGCAATGTTGGGTCTGTTAGTTGTAATCGTGCATGGGTATGAGCAATGGTTTCCTTGGCAAAACGCTTCGCCCAACCCTCAAAGCTAGTAGTGCTGGCTTTGCTACTGGTAATCTGCCTGGTTGGGGCACTGCCTGAGTATCGAACTGGTCATTGGGGCTGGCAGACCACGCCAACAACGCCTGTGCTGAAGCGCCTACAACATTTTAGTAAGCAGGGCTTGACGATACCGGGCTGGCAGAGCTCCCCTCCTTCTCCAGCCGAGATCGGCGGACAGAAGTGGCTCGTTCAGAAACTATCATCACTAAGCTCAGGGCAAGAGGCGCTACTGTTGCTGTTGCCTCAGCGGGCTCTAGAGGACAAACCACGTGTGGAATGGATGGATTTAGAGGGGGTCCAGAGCTGGACAACCGATAGCCTCAGCGAGCGACCCTTGTCGGCAGGCAGCCGGGTTCAAGCTCGCTATCTGCGGGGTTGGAACTCTCAGGCAACCAATGCAGTGCTCGAATGGTATGCTTGGCCCGATGGGGGAGCCCCTCAGCTTTCGAGCTGGTTCTGGGCAGACTTGCGTGCCCGTTTGGCAAGACAGCGTCAGCCTTGGGTTGCAATTGCAATCGTGGTTCCTATTGAGCCGTTAGCAGCGATTGAGCCGCTTTGGCCAGAGTTATCTCAACTCGGTGACACAGTTCAAAAAGCGTTTGAGCGTGAGTATTTTCAGGCTGCCGCTTAAGTTTTCTTAGAGAGTTTTGCTAGAGCGGTTATCGGTTAGGCCGATGCATCAACTAATGAGCCTTAAATCTGTTGATATGAGCAAAACTAAGTCCATCCCTCAAGCGAATCGATTAGTGGAGCATGTAGGCAAGGCTTTCATCATTGCCTACAAAGAATCGACTCAGCTTCTGGAAAATGCTCTGCGTCAGGAGGGGTTCGATTGTGAAGTTTTACGCCAGGAAGACAAGCCAGAGTTCCAACAGTTTTCTCGCAGTTATTTATGTCTAATGAATCACTGCCGGGCTTGGGAGCGAGCCACTCAGGCAGAGCAGAAGTTGACGCTAATTGTTGAGGCAGATTTTGTCCCAGTTGTGGGATTAGGCCATTTGCCAGTGCCTTTTCATCCTCAGCAGTCGAATGCTGGCATTGCCTGGCTTTATACTTGTGCTCCTCAGGTTTATAGTGTCTCTAAGGAAGGTTACGCCGAGGGCTACTCCACCTCAATGGTGGCTTACCTAGTTACCCCTCAGAGTGCTCGATATCTTGAAGAACTGGCAGCAGACTTCAGCACTAAACTTAGCGGCACGACTTACTCCACCTGGGATTCAGAAGTAGATACTTTCCTCCGAGCCAAAAACCTCAAGAACTATATTCCTTTTCGCAACTACGGCGAACATGGGGGCAGACCGAACCCAGAACATCGCCAAAATGGTTTTAGCGGTATCCATCAAGCCGATGTTTTATGTGGTAATTTAGCGTTTCAGCCTCTATATGCCACGGATGAAACAGGCAGTAGGCTCAAAAATTTCTTATCGGCAAGGTTACAAGCTCGATTCAAGGGGTTAGCCCGGTTAGCAACTGGACGTTTTTTGCGGCTACCTGTGGTTCGTAACTCTAGCACCCCAGCGCGGCTGATTAGCTTCGCTATTCGCCGACAGTTGTCATTGAGACTTTAAAGCCTGACCACAACCTAATCCAGGTTTCTTCTAACGGCGCATCATCTCCACCCTACAGTTGCAGCTTGACCAAACAGATCGAGGGAGTTAGAAAAGTGGCCTGAATCAGTACAATGCCTCTGAAGAACAGATATAGATTCTGAATGATCTGTAGCTAGCTGTAATAAACCTTCTTGGATTGCTCAAAATAAGCCTTTGGATGCAGTGATACCAATGACACGAGGGAGTTTGTGAAGAAATCAGCGCTGATCCCACTATCTTCTCTAGCCTGGACCGCTATGGCTTGGGGCATTGCCCAGCCGGTTCTGGCTCAGGCCAACTCTATTCCACCGCCCGCACCAACTCTCGCTGCTCCCCGCACTGGTGGTCCTTTTCAATTGGATATTGGGGTTCGACAAGATCGTTACCGCCTCGGACCTGGGGATGGCGTAAATGTCTCCGTTCCCCGGTTTCCCGATCTCAACTTCAGTTCCTCAGTTGATCCGGATGGCAACGTCACCGCCCCCCTAGTCGGGCCAGTAACCATCAGCGGCCTCACGCTCCAAGAAGCGGCCCAGCGGCTAGAGACAGCGCTGAACCGTTACGTCATTGATCCTGAAGTCACCGTTTCACTCACGACCCAACGACCTGTAGGTGTCAATATTGTTGGCGAAGTGAAAAAACCAGGACTCTATCAAGCCCAAGTCGGCAATGATACCGTCAACCGGGGACCTGCGCTCCTAATTACCCAGGCTGGCGGCGCAACCACTTACGCAGATCTGCGTGATGTGCGCATCCGGCGAACCCTCGCCAATGGTGAAGTGATCGAGCGTCAGGTCGACCTATTCACTCCCCTTACCACTGGATCACCACTACCGAATGTGCGCTTAGAAGACGGTGACACCATTCTTGTGTCTCGACTGTCTGCCGATGATCGGACTTACAATCAGCAGTTGGTAGCGCGCTCTAACCTTGCAACCCCCACAATCAGCATTCGCGTCCTGAACTATGCTGGCGGACGTGGCGGGTCTGGCAGACGTAGCATTGGGGGCGATGGGGGAGGCAACTTGACGAGTGTGCAATTGCCGAACGGCAGTACCTTTGCTGATGCAATTGCCCAAATTAATCCCAGTCTAGATAATGCTCGATTGAGCCGTGTGGGACTGATTCGTTTTGACCCACAACAGGGCAAGCCAATTGCAACCGTCCTTGACGCTCGGGAAGTATTGAAGGGCGATCCAGGGATTAATGTGCCGCTTCAGGATAGCGATGTCGTTGTGATTAATCGTAACCTCCTGGCTCGCATTACTTATGTTCTCAACACGATTACGCGGCCGTTTCGGGATGTGTTGGACTTCACAAGCTTCATTGACGATGCAGCTGACGTGGTAGGCGGCGGTAATGGCGATGATGATTAAGTAGGCGGTGATGCTTAAACAGTGGCTAGTGAACGTATTCATTGATGGGTGAGTGACAGGACCCAGAGGTAACCAGAAAATTCAATACCGGATTCGAAATGGTTACGAGTTGTTACTGGGCCAACGCTCAAAACTTGGTTAGTCAGACCTGAAGTTCTACCCTGAAGTCTTACAAACTGGGTCCTACTGCTGTCCATTGAAGCCATGCAACGTACCACAAACAGTTTTGTCTAGCCGCATTCATAGCAACGGAGATTTAAGGGAACCCCTAGTGACTCTCACCTTAAGTCTGTCCTCGCCACTACCGCTGCCTAGGGACTACCATGCAGGTAATTGAGTCCTAGTCACAGGCAGCTGACCGCCCTCTCCTCTTCCTGTCCTCTAGCGAAAAATATCAAGGAACTTTCGGGTATGGCCTCTCCGCTCACACGCTACCTCCGCGCTTTTAACCGGCATAAGTGGGTTGGCTTAACAAGCTTTGCTGTGGTGGTGGGGATTACGGTATTCAATGCGGCAACCAATAAAGCACAGCCGCAGTACCTCGTGTCCGGCACCCTGTCCTATTCAGGACCACCAGTTGAGTTTGCTGAAACCACAGCTCAAACTCAAGATCTCAACCTCAATGCACTGCGCTCAGATGAGGTGGTTGAGAGTGTGCTCAATCGGGTTGCACAAAAATTTCCACAGGTACCACCCGCCTCAGAAGTGCGTTCTAAATTCAGCGCTGAGCAGGACGAGGATTCTGGGCTGATCACCGTGTCCTACACGGATACGAACCCCGACCTGGCAGTTGCCATGACTGATTCGTTCATGCAGGCCTTCATTGAGAAGAGCAAGGCAATCAGCACTGAGCGCGTCAGCAACATTATTGAGTTCATTGAACGCCGTCTACCCACGGTTGAGCAGGAATTGCGTGCGGCTGAGCAGCAGTTGGAAAACTACGACAAACGTGAAGGTCCAGCCTTGCTCCAGGCTCAAACCAACTCAGTGATCAACGGCATCAATGCCGCAGAAGACCAGCAACGCCAACTGCGTTTGGCCCTGCGTACCTCTCAAGCGCAGATTTCCAGCCTACAGCAGCGCTTGGGTCTTAGCCCTGATGAGGCTTATGCGGCTTCTGCCTTAAGCGCAGACCCCGTTATTGCCAACATGCGGACGCAGCTCTACAACCTAGAGACGCAAATTACTACTGCGGAGAAAGACCTACGACCTGAGCACCCAACCCTGGTCTCCCTGCGCAAGCAGAGGCTAGTCGCCGAGCAATTGCTCCAGAGGCGCTCCATGGAAGTGGTTGGTGGCGCGAATTTGGCTGCTCCGCTACCTGTGGGACGCATCCGCTCGTCCTCTAGCCTGGATCCTGCGCGTCAGCAGTTAGCGAATCAACTGGTTACGGCTCAGGATCAGCAAAAAGTTATTCAGCAGCAGTTGCTCACCTCTGCCCAGTCAGAGCAGGAAATGCGCAACGCCTTCGTCTCCATTCCGAACAAGCAACTGGAGCGTAGCCGTCTAGAGCAGATTGTGTCGCTGAAGCGTGCCGTCTACGACCGCATGCAAGCGAAGCTTCTTGATGCTCGCTTGGCTGAAAGCGAGGCCACTAGCAGTCTCAAGCCTGTTTCTTGGGGCCAAAAGCCCGCTCCCGAACCACCGCCGAACCAACTTGCGGTTATTGCTCTGGGTGTTGTTGCAGGTCTGCTGCTGGGCACAGGTGCGGTTCTACTGCTGGATTCCATGGACGGAACTCTGCACAGCCTGGAGGATCTACGCGAACTCCTGCGCCGTCGGGATGTACCGGTCTTGGGAATTCTGCCGGTAGTAGAAGGGGGTGCTGAGACTTCCTTCGTCAGCCAATTTCCAGTTCTGCTCGATTCTGCCTCGCCCTTTGGCGAACCCTACGAGCGTCTGCGTAGTAACCTGCGCTTTGTGGGTGGGCGTACATTGAAAACCGTGACGATTACCAGTGCGCTTAAGGGCGAGGGCAAGACGCTCACTGCCTTCAACTTAGCGATTGCCTCCGCACGCGCAGGTAAGCGTACGCTGCTGATCGAAGCCGATCTGCACAGTCGCTCGCTGGCTCCTCTGCTTCAGGTCACGCCTGATGTCACAGCTGTTGGAGACCCCATTCGCTATTACAGCCGTCCTACCGATTGCATTCGCTTGGTCCCTGAAGTCGAGAACCTCTACATTCTGCCTAGCCCAGGCCCACAGCAGCGTGCTGCCGCGATTTTGGAATCGAGCGAACTGCGGCGACTGCTAGAGGAAGTTCGAGGCCGCTTTGACTTCGTGGTGCTGGATACACCCCCCCTGCGCAGCTATAACGATGCGAAGCTAGTAGTTCCGCAAACCGACGGCATGATCCTGATAACAAGGCCAGGCTATACCGAAGACGAACCTCTATCTGAGGCAGTCAATGACCTGCTTGAGTCTGATGTTCAACTGCTGGGCGCGGTAATCAACGGGGCAGATGCTCCTAACCTGCTCCTAGACCAGAGCAGCGAACTAGAAGAAGCGGAATACGCGTCCTCAAGCCGGTCGACCTTGTAGTAGGCGAGGGGAAAATACGCAGGGAGTTCTCCTTAGGCTAGAGGAGACTCCCGGATAAGCACATAGGGAGCCAGGATGAGAGCCTGAAAGCGTTGATGACGATCCTGGCTCCAGGCACGT
The DNA here is from genome assembly GCF_014696065.1 of Leptolyngbya sp. FACHB-261. NCBI lineage: Bacteria > Bacillati > Cyanobacteriota > Cyanophyceae > Leptolyngbyales > Leptolyngbyaceae > Leptolyngbya > Leptolyngbya sp. FACHB-261. Next base: position 1,008,601 of record NZ_JACJPL010000031.1, read on the forward strand.
ATTTGATCGGCGGAGGGTTTGTGAATCAGAGCTTCACTGATCCAACGCTGCACCAATTCCACCTGATTACAAGACATGGCAAAGCCGACCTCCGCTAAGTCAAGGCCAGGCGTCACCACGATCAACGCGTCCCGCGCGACATGGGGTAACAGCCACTCCCACTTAGCTTCATCGATCTGCTCGGTGAGTTGCGCTTTCAGGTCATTCATTAGGTGGATAGTGGTTGCAGAAGCGTCAAGGCATTCTAGCAATCTCCAGTTCTTGCCGATCAGCGTCCTAGGGCGTGCAGCGCATTGATCGTCTCCGCACAGGTTTGCGTGAGGGCCTCCAGCTCCTGACGGTTGGTTGAACGAGGGGGTGGCAGAGGCGGCGCGATCCGGACAGTTACTGGCTTAAGCAGGTTAGGCACTTTGCTGCCCTTGCCGAAAATGGCATTGGTTCCCCACAGACTCACGGGTAGGAGAGAGGCTCCACTCTTGGCAGCTAGTAGCGCGGCCCCTAACTGAGGTTCAGTGATGCGACCGTCTGGGGTGCGCGTGCCCTGCAAGAACACACCTGTAGCCCAGCCCTGCTCCAGTGAGGCCAATGCTGCCCGAATTGCGTTGCGGTCAGAGGCACCTCGTTTCACCGGGTAAGCACCATAGAGACGAATCGCAGGCCCCAGGACCGGCACCTCAAAAAGCTCTTCCTTCGCCATAAAGGCCACCGGACGGCGCACGCAGCAAGAAACCAGTGGCGGGTCAAGATGGCTGGCATGGTTGCTAACCACGATCAGAGGACCCACTCGCGGCACTTGTTCTGCACCAAAAACCCGTCCTCGAAAGGCCAAGTGTAGAGCCGGACTCACTACCGACCATTTGAACAGGTGGTAGAGAAGCAAGTTAACTTTCGGTTCCCGACTTTGCCCCATGTGGAGTGACCTTGTGTGTGCTGGCTGTTCCACTTCTACTATGAAGTGGTGGTCCCCTCGTCTTGGAATGGCTTGGCAACTGAAGTGGCTCGAACCCTAAACCTTGTGAGAGTGCTGCGAACGGTAGTGCTGATGATGAGTCTGATTGCGCTGTTAGGGGCCTGTAGCCTGCCCCAAGTCAGCGCTGAGTCACGGATTTTTGGCTCTCTGACTTTGGAGCCACTGGGCGAATATGTGATTCCAGCCGACGCAGCCTTCCAGCAGACCAGCGTTACCGGCTTGAAGGGCTTGGCCTACAATCGCGCCCAAGACCGCTTCTATGCAGTTGCCACTGGCCAAGGGGTATCAAATCCACCTCGGGTTTATCGCTTGGCGCTAGATCTCGCTCCTGAAGGCATCGGTGGCTTGACTGTAGAAGACGTCACCCTACTAGAAGGGCCAACCGGAGAACTCTACACCCCTGAGGCTCTAGAACCAGGTGGCCTAGCCCTGACGCCGCAACAGAAGCTAGTGGTATCAGGACGAGGAGAGCTTCCCAGCGTACAAGTTTTTGAGCAGAGCGGTCGTTTCCAGGAGGGCTTACCTTTGCCCGAGCGCTATCGCCGAGATGGAGAGAAAGGCGTTCAAGCCAGTCAAGGCTTGGCAACACTGACCATCAGCTCGGACGGTGAGCGCCTGTTTACGGCGACCGCAGCACCCTTGTTGCAGGATGGTGATGTAGGCAACCGTCTGCTGCACTATCTGATCGGAGATGTTAAACCACTCCTGATCTCTGAGCACGTTTATCCTCTAGAGGGGATTCAGGCAGGAGCTGAATTAGCAGAGTTGTTGTGTCTGGACACCCCCGGCACTTTCTTAGCCCTCGAACGGGACGGGCAGGGTGGCTCTCGCCTTTACCAAATCTCTAGCGCAGGTGCTACTGATACCTCTAACCTGGTAGGTTTGCAAAACGTGACCGAGATTGCGCCTCTTAAAAAGCGTCTGCTCGCCCAGTTAGACACAGACCTCAGCACGATGTCTCTGGGTCCGAGCTTGCCAGGTGGCGGCAGGGCCTTGGTACTCCTGTCCAGTGAAATTGATCAGCCTGGACAGTTATCGCTGTTTCGCCTGACGGCCTCAAGAGCTTGAACTCAAGAATCTAAAGCTCAGGTGAAGCTCAAGGGCCTGAAAAAACAGCATCCTCAATGTCTTGGCGGCTGAGCGAGTATTTAAAGCTGCGACGGATATCACGGCCTTCACCGGTGTTGAAGTAGACTACGCTGAGTTCCTCGACGTCCAAACACAGCTCGGCGCTCCAGTTTGGGTGCTCTAGATGCCAGCAATGGCGGTCATCGTCGTCTTGTCGGCAGCCGTGCTCACTAAGCCACTGTTCGATAGTCGGTAGAGGATGGTTATAGAGTGGCGTTTCAGGGGATGGCAGGGACATGGGTCGAATCAGGAAGGTCAGGTGAGCTCAAGCCAGGAGCTTGGAAACCGAAGGGCAAATCGGGTTGTTCACTGTCTAGTCTGACATTATTCTCAACATTCTCCTGCTCCACCCACTCCTGAACTGGTTGAGGAGCGGCCAGAGTACTCAGGGGTTGCAGCGCTTTCTCACCACGCACAAGGCCAATCACAATCACTAGGGCTAGACAGGCAACAAAAGTCAGGGCCAGGACAAACAGGGCAAAGATTTCGCCAGCTGATAGTGGTCGATCGGTTGGATCAAGATAAGCAGAAGAGGAGATCGGCTTGGGAGGCTGGGCCACATACAGACGCGAGAAACCGATCTTGCGGTCATAGAGGGTGCGGCGCTCAATGTTGCTGAGGGTGGCATAGGCTTCGTTGAGCTGCCTGAACTTTTCAATTGCCTGCTCAGCTGGCAGTTGTGTGGTGTCGGGGTGATAGAGCTTACTCAGTTCGCGGTAGCGGTTCCGGATCTCCCGTTCGCTAGCCCAAGGACTCAGGCCTAGGAGGGCATAGTGGCTATCTGGAATTTGAGGGCCTGGAGAAGCAGGTGAGCCTTGGCGCGAAGTCACTCTGGTTACAGGTGTAGAGAGCAGCAAGTCGTTTCTGCCAAGATACTCCCTAACCTATAGCCAGGGCAGCTTCAATGGCCAAATTTGCGACTATGCTCGCAGGTGGTAATCGGACAAGTGGTGTAAGCAGTCCCTATGAAGCCAGTGATCTCAACCCAACCAATATTGCAGTTGGCTTCGGGAGATATCCTGTCGCTTCAGGTTTACCGATTTGTCGGAGTCAGCCCTGGCAAAAAAGTTTACCTCCAGGCCAATTTACATGGGTCTGAAATCAGTGGCAATGCAGTCCTCTATCAACTGATTCAACAGTTGCAAAACACCCAGCCTAACCAGCTAGCAGGTGAAATTTGGCTAGTGCCCGTGTGCAACCCCTTAGCGGTGAATCAACGAGCCCATCACTTTGCCTCGGGCCGCTATAACCCCTACGACGGCAAGGATTGGAATCGCATTTTTTGGGAGCGCTATACCGAGCATTTCGATCTGAAGGCGTTTGCCCACACTCAAATTGGCTTGCCACTGGAGACAATTCAGCATAATTATCAGCAGCAATTGCAGCAGGTGTTTCAAGCGCACGCACAGACGGCTCTAACGGGTTCGGTTTCTCAACGCTTTGCTTATCGTCTGCAATCGCTCTGCTTAGATGCTGACTATTTGATCGACTTACACAGCAGCAGTAATCAAGGTTTGGACTATCTGTATTGCTTTCGGGGTCGACAAGCGAGTGCAAATTATTTTCTACTCGATCAAGGCATTAGCTTTGATCAATATGACGGCGGCGCTTTTGACGAGGCCTTTATGAAACCTTGGCTGGCGCTGGAAGATCAACTCTCAGAACTGAGCCGAGCCACTGTGCAGTTAGAGGTGGAGGCGTGGACATTGGAACTGGGCGCCGCTATGCAGATGAAACCAACCTCAGTGGCTAAAGGAGTCCGGGGCATTCTGAATTATTTGGCGCGCAAGGGCGTCTTAAACCAGCCCGGCTTTCCCTGTGCCGAGGGGAATTATCAGGGGATCAAACTTACGCCACTGAGCCAGATCCAGCTTTACCACGCGCCTGCCGGTGGCGTAGTTTCAGCTCGCTGTGAACTCGGCGCTTCTGTTGAGGCTGGCGATGTCCTGTATCAACTGCTCAGCTTTAACAAAGCAGGAGAGTTACCAACCACGGTTGAAGTAGGAGCTCAAGGGGCCGGGCTCGTGTTTGATCTGTCAATTAATCACACCGTCAACGAGGGAGAACTGGTTTTGAAGTTGCTGCCCAACTAGACCCAACTAGTTGCAAGCAAAGCAGGTAGCTACCTAACTCGCATTCAACCTAGTTCCACCTAAACTCCCCGGGTAGGATTCGAACCTACGACCAATCGATTAACAGTCGACCGCTCTACCACTGAGCTACCGAGGATTGACTGATTTCTCAGCTTTATCAGGATACCACTCGGTTCCCCCTTTCAGTCAAGTCCGTCCAATTTTTTGCTGAGGCGATCTTTTAGAGGCCAAGCTGAGGCAGGGGACCCTGAGCCAGCACCATCCCAACCGCAGACGGAGCTCTAACTTGGGCGTAGACAGCTAGCAGTCATGAGCTTTGCACCCTGTACCCCATGCGCTTGCCGCCCAGTCATTTTCTGCCCTAAGGAAGATGAAGCAGCGGAGCACAGTGTCTAATGTGACATTTGAAGTTATGTGAATCTATTATCTAGAATTATGACCAAAGTCAGCTGAGTGCTTTCAGCGACTGAGCCTTGAAAACAGATCGCAGCAACTATCAGTGATGTGAAACACGACTTGAAACTGCATAGCCACTAGCCTCAAACCATATGGTACGAGCGGTGAGTGTTTGCAATCGAAATCGTGGCTAGGTGATTGGATCGATGTTGCGGAATCTTGGGTGCTCTAAAGAATCTTGACTAGCCCAGCCATCCTGTTTTCATGAAAATTTCCAGGGGCCACCAATGACGAATAAAGTTACTGCAATTGTAGGCAGGCACTGGAAGACTCTCCTTGGTTTGAACCTCATTATTCTCGCAGCGACGGTTGGCAGTATTGCCTTTGCTAAGCGAGCTTGGACCGCTAAAGCGCAACTCATTTTACCCAGCACCACTAGCAATCTGGATGCAAATTTGGGAACGCTGGGATCGCTTAGTAATGGCGAGACTGGCTTTTCTAATCAAGTGAGTCCGCTCAAAGTTCAGTCCTCAATTCTGCTGAGTGACGACCTTCTAAAGCGGGTTTTAGCTAAGGATCCAGAGAAGGAACAATTCGGTTTGGGACGCTATCGGGGTTTGTTCAAAGTAACCCCGCAAGAACAGTCCACCATTATTTCTTTGGAAGTTAACGGTTCCAGCCCGGAACTCGCTAAGCAGCGCACTACGGCTCTTACTCAAGCTTATGTGCAACGTCTGAACGAATTGCGCAGAGACAATGGGGCTGCTCGTGAGCAATTTAGTCGCAGTGAATTGGAGCGATCCCGACGCAATCTAGCGCAAGCGCAATCAGCTTTGGCAAGCTTCAAACGCACCTCCGGTTTAGTCAATGGTGATGAGCAAACCAAAGGCATTGTCTCGACGATTAGCAGTCTGACTGCAGCCCAAGCTCAAGCGCAAGCTCAAGCTCAGTCTGCAGCCGCCCGCACTCAAGCTCTAGCAGCGCGGCTGAGCCAGACACCTGACCAGGCAATTCGCTCACTAAGGCTAGGCGAAAACCAGAGCTATCAGTTCACTCGCCAAAAGCTGTCCGAAGTCGAGGCACAGTTGGTTCAAGCTCGGGCTCAATTCAAAGATAATCACCCCCGTGTGCAGGGTCTGATCTCTCAGGAAACGGCTTTACGGGCTCAATTAGCTCAGTATGTTGCTCAGGCTGCTGCTAATGTTCCTGGCGTCGATACCACAGTGGGCGATTCAGATGGTCGAGTGGCCCTGATCCAGCAACTCGTTCTGGCCGAAAGCGATAGCCGTGCGCAACGGCGTCAGGCAGAGCAACTGGAGAGACAGGTTAACCAATTAAGCAAGACTCTCAAGTCAATTCCCAACAACCAAGCTCGGGTTCTGGAGTTACAGCGGCAATACGACATCACTGAAGGGGTCTACAAGGGGCTAGTCGCTCAAGTGCAGCAAGCGAGTGTGGACGCCTTCAACACCTATCCCAACGTACAGGTGCTCGACTCGCCAACCGTCGATCCCAACCCTTCCTCCCCGAAAGAGGCTCACGCAGTCTTAGGTGGATTACTCGCCTCACTGTTTGGCAGCCTAGCCTTAGCCCTACTGCTGGAAGGCCGCAACCCACTGCTCAGCCCCAAGGACCTGCAGGGGACCGAATTTCCAATGGTGGTGCGCTTGCCTCGCCTCAAGCGGCCCGGATTGGGGCTAGAAATAGATGCCGATACCGAAGTTGAGTTTCAGCGTTTGGGCTCGGCGACCAGCCTGCTCAGTTTGGACAACCACCGCTTGATGATTACCAGCTCAACGGCTGGCGAAGGTAAAACCACAGTCACGTTGGGCTTAGCGGTAGCGCTAGCAGATTTAGGGTTTCAGGTGCTGCTGATCGATGGCGATTTTCGGCAGGCTCAGCTCAGCCGCACACTCGGCTATGCGGAGAGGGCAGATACCGATCAGGCTGCCATTCCCCTGCGACCGGGTCTGGATTTGGTACCAACCTCGCCCAAGCAGGGCAAGGTGGTGGAACTGGTTGCCCGTGGGCGATTCGAGCGCTACTTGTCGGGCTGGCAGAGCAAGGGCAACTACGACTACATCTTGATCGACAGCGCTCCTGTGAACCTGACCAGCGAAACAGCCCTGATGGCAACGGCAGCCCACAATGTGCTATTTGTGGTCCGGCCAGGAACCAGCAATCGCAATGCTGTGAATCAGAGCCTCGAACAGCTTGCTCACCACAACGCTGAGATTGCAGGCTTGGTGATTAATGGCGTTGAAATGGCAACTGAGGCTTATCGTTATCGGCGCAATGGCTCCACGGTGAACCCATGAGCCAGGTCTCCGATTCCTTCGGCTCAACTACGGTTGCTGAGCCGACAGCTGCCAAGCAACCCAAATCCTCGCTGCTGCGCACTCTAGCTCACGTTTATTTTGGCGGTAAGCGTTGGTTCTATCGGCTGCGCTATCCTACGGTCTCGATTGGTGAGGGAGTCCTGATTCGAGGCTCTCTCCAAGTGGCTGGAGGGACGCGCGTGGTGATTGGTGCGGGTAGCCGCCTCAATAAGCGGGTGCGAATCTGCGGCCCTGGTGAGGTCACGATCGGGCGAAACACCCTAATCAATGGCCCCTGGATCGGCTGTTATCGGTCGATCAGCATTGGCGATGACTGCCTGATCTCCGACTGCTATCTCGTCGATACCGACTATCACAACTTGGAGCCCCATCTGCGCCACTCTCCGCCAGGTCCCAAGGTTTCAGCCCCAATTGTGATCGAGCGCAACGTCTGGATCGGGGCTCGGGCAACTGTGATGAAGGGGGTGCGCATCGGCGCTGACAGCGTAGTCGGTCTAGGAGCAATCATCCGCAAAGCAGTACCCGCAAGGGTTGTGGTGATCGGCGATCCCCAGCAAATTGTTAAGCACTTTAATCCGGAGGACAGCAAGCGTGAGTCTTCTGGCTAGTCCTTCGGTATCGGCACCGAGATCATGGCTCAAACTACTGACTTTAGGAGGGCTGTCTCAAGCTGAGCAAACCCTCTATTGGCTAGCCCTGCTCAGCCCTCTGTGGTGGCTCTTGGGATTGCAGGTGCTGCTTTACCCGGCGGTGCTAATCGGCTTACTGGTGATGGCCTTTGACCTGGACAAGCTACTCAAGGGCTCTTTGCCTGCTTGTGCATGGGCCTGGTTGGCAATGGCTGCCGTGATGCTGTGGACGGGGGGGCTGGGCCTCCTGGATGTCGGCTTTGGCTTTAAAGCAGTAGCGGCCCAAGCGGTCACTTTCTTCAAAAGCTATTGTCTGATTTTCGCCTGTATAGCGCTGCCGTTCTGGACTCGCTTACGGGTTCAGGTGATCACACGGGCAGTAGCCTGGATGGCAACCGGCTACTTGGTGGTGATTGCCATTGAGATGGTGATGCTGGTGCTGGGCATTGGCGAGCAGGGCTATACCCCTTTCCTAGCCAAGCTGATCCCCGGCGACAAGCAGAGCATGCAGGTGTTATTTGCCAACATGTCGCTGTTTTTTGGCATCATGCTACCTCGGACAGGACTGTACACGCCCGACTCACCGATCTTGGGCGTGGCTGCCGTCTGCTGTGTATTGATCTGCCAGGGAGAGGCACAGCCGCAACTACGGAAGCTAGCCCTGGCCGGGTCGCTATTAGCCCTGATTCTGAGCTTTAGTCGCTCCGCTTGGATTAGCTTGCCTCTAGCACTGCTCATCAGTGCGGCATTTGGCAGCTCGCTGGCTCGTCAGGTTTCGTTGTGGGGAGCTTCTCTGTTCTCGTTGCTCTGCGCGGTCTTTGGCCTCACGCCTAGCCAGTTGATTGAGGCTCCTCTGACAATTTTTACGCAGGCTCGCCCCGACTCTTCAGGTGATCGGGAGCTGGTAGTGCGCAAGACATTGGAAGCCTGGCAAGAGTCGCCCTGGCTGGGTTGGGGCATCATCCGAGGAGCTGTGCGCTGGCATACCTATGAAGTGGCACTGGGCTCGTTCTCTACTTACGCCTCGGTGCTCTATCTGCATGGGATTGTTGGCTTTGCGGTTTTCCTGGCAACCCTGGTCGTCACGCTACTAGATTTTTGGAAGCCCTCTCGCCAAGGCAATCCCTTAGCTCGCCAAGCATTCGGTAGTTTAGTGGCGCTGTACTTGATGTGCGCGGCAACGCCTTTGAGTTGGATGGCGATTTACCTGTGGTTCTATTTTGTTTGGCTAGGAGCTGTCCTAGCCGAAACCCGACAGGAACCTTTCTCTGTGCGCAGTTGGCAAGAACTCATGGCAGGCGGTGTTCCGAGCAGCCGGCATCAGCAGTGGTCGGGGGGACAATGGTGAAAATTGGATTTCTGCACAAAGTTAACACCACCCCGCCCCGTGGCGGCGGTACAGTTCACACCTATCAAATCTCTCACTACCTAGCCAAACAAGGCCATCAATTGCTGACCCTTGCACCCGAGCAGGGATCACAGTTTACGCAACGCCTACCACGCTCTATAGCAGGGCTGCGATCCTTGGTGCGTTCAGCCGATCTGCTGTACATCCGGATTGATGGCCGAGTGGGTTGGGAGTTGATGTCTCTGCTACCGGGTTGGCTCAAAACAGACCAGCCAGTGATTTGGGAGATCAACGCAACCTTAGATGAATTGGCGATCTTACCGGGTCCAAAGCGTTGGCGGGACAGGCTAGGAGCCCCTTTGCGCCCGCTCAGTGCTCAGCGCGCCAGCACTGCCCTCTGTGTATCAGAGCCTCTGGTGCACTATGCCCACGATCTCGGGATTGAGTCAGCGATTTTGGTACCCAATGGTTCAGATCCCCAACTCTTTCGACCTGCTCAAGACAGCGCTTGTGCTTTTGCAGGTCTAGAAAATTGCTTTCGCGTCCTCTGGGCTGGCTCGACTTCCTACAATTGGCACGATTTTGCCACTGTGCTAGCTTGCGCCCACAAAATGCAGAATCTAGACCCTGAAATCAGCTTTGTGATCGTTGGCGACCGTCCTGACTTAGCTGAGCAGCTGCCTCAAAATCTGCATTTTTATCCGCCTGTCCTCTATCAGGATGCCCCCCGATTATTTGCCTCTGCTCACGTAGGACTCTGCCTCTATCAAGACCTTAGCTGGTCTCAATATGGCTTTTTCTTTTCACCGCTCAAGCTTTTCGATTACGCAGCCTCGGGCTTGCCCATTATTTACACTAATTTCCCGGAACTGCATCGAATTGCCGCTAATTTCGGTTTATCAGTTGGAGTGGGGGATGTAGACGCCTTAACAGCTCAAATTTTAGCTCTCAAGCAACAGTATTCGCTCTATGAACGCCTAGCCCAAAATGCCCGTCAGGCCGTTATTGATTACTACAATTGGGACCGGGTAGGAGCTCAAACTGAAGCTGCAATATTAACCCTGCTGGGTCAAACCCCTCAATCGAAGCACCCGCAGTTTGAGCAAAGTCGTCAACTTTTGAATAATGATATTAGTGTTTGACCGTAGGCCAATGTGAGAAGCACAACGTATTAAGCTATACAGAGAAATTGGTGGATTTCGATGATTGTGGTGAGGAGTTAAACGATGACTGAGTATAGCCCTGAGATAGAGTACAGAACGTTCATAAAGCCCTAATTTGATTTTAGGGTCCATCGATTCAGGGTCACTTTAGATACCAAGTTCCATTCCAGAGTAGCCTGAGTTCGCTCGCAAAGCTTGTGCCGTGTTTCCCAAAGTGGGTTGCAACGATCTCGCCAGCCTTTTCTGTCATTTGGGATACAGGAGTATCTACTATGGTCACTGTCCCTAAGGTCAGTGTGATCATCCCCGCTTACAATGTTCAGCAGTATATTGAGGCTGCTTTAACTTCGTTAGAGCGCCAATCTCTGCACAACTTTGAAGCTCTGATTGTTGACGATGGTTCCACCGATGGCACAGCTGAGGTAGCCCTAAGCTTTTGCCAACGAGATCCCCGTTTTAGACTACTCAGTAAAGCCAATGGGGGTTTGTCTTCTGCTCGGAACTACGGCATTCAACAAGCCCAGGCAGCCTACATTGCCCTTCTAGATGCAGACGATGCTTACGAACCGGAGAAGTTAGCGAGCCATATTACACGGCTGGATACGGAGCCACAAGTGGGTGTTGTCTACAGCGCCTCACGCATTATTCGTGAGGACGGTCGTCCGACTTGGCTACGTCTAAGCGGTAAACCGATCCACCAACAGCCGTTACTCGCTCTACTGTGCAAAAACTTTATCGGTCATGGCTCTAACGCGGTGTTTAGACGGTCCATCGTTGATGAAGTGGGTGCATTCGATGAAACGCTGGCAAGCTCTGAGGACCTGGACTTTTGGTTGAGAATTGCCGCTCAAGGACACTGGAATTTCTACCGGCAACCCCAGCCTCTTTGCTGCTACCGAGTGCGCCCCTCAGGGCTCACCTTTAATATCGCTCAGATGCAGTCTTGCTCTGAGCAAGTTCTGGCAGCAGCCTATCAACGATCCCCGGAACAAGTAGGGCCAATGCTGCCTACAGCTCGCGCATACCTGGCCCGTTACCTGGCTCGTTTGGCATTGACCGCAGGCAAACTAGCAGAAGCCACACGGTTAGTGGACTGTGCCTTAGCAGAAGACGCCTCAATTTTTTGGCGCGATCCCCGCTCGTTGGTTACGCTGGCAGCCGTCCGCTTAGCGCCTCTAGCCCATCTATTCATCCAGCGATCTCTGGGTTCAGTAACGCCCAGTTAGAGCGTCTACTTAGCCGAAGCTTCTGGCCTAATTCTTGATCAAATTGACTTGCTAAATCGTCTTGTTAAATTGATGGCCAAGTTGGCTTGTAAGTGAGTTGAGATCAACTTCCTCAGGCAGGGAAGAAATTGAGCTGATCACCTGGATTGTTTCCTCTTGGCCCAGGAGTGGCTGCCCCCTTTCCCAATGCTTGGATCACATTTATGAATAGTCCATTACAGGTGGCATCAAACGCGGCGTCAGGAACTCTACCCAGTTTAGAAGTACAACTACTGGGGCGACGGATTACCTGTGTCACAGTTCCAACTTTGCTTCAGGCAATTCACACGGCTTGCGTTGAGAGAAGAAAGATCACCATCTTCAATTACAACGTGCATAGCTTCAACCTCTCAATGCAGCTGCCCTGGTTCTACGAATCTCTACAAAATTCAGACATTACCCACTGCGACAGCATGGGGATTCTCTGGGCAATTCGCTTTATGGGATTGCAGTTACCAATTGCCTATCGGGTTTCTTATACCCTCTTGATGCCAAAGCTTCTGGAGCATTGTAACCAGCACGGGTTATCGGTGTTTCTTTTGGGATCCCGACCTGAGCACCTTGAGATTGCAATTGAACAAGTGCATGAGCGCTATCCCAACGTTAAGATTGCGGGTCATCACGGTTACTTCTCGGTTGAGGATGCAGAAGAAAACAACGCTGTGGTTGAGCAAATCAATCAGGCTAAAGCTCAGGTTTTGATTGTGGGTATGGGAATGCCCATTCAAGAAAATTGGGTGCGTGCCAATCAAAGAAAATTAAATGTCAACGCCATTATGGTTGGGGGCGCAGTCATCGACCGTTTAGCTGGGGTCGTCCCTGACTGTCCAACCTTGATTTCCAATCTAGGTTTGGAATGGTTTTATCGGCTCAGCCGAGAGCCCAAACGCTTGTGGGTTCGCTACATTGTGGGCAATTTAGCCTTTGTCTCGCAAATCGTTTTAGCAAAGTTGGCCTTAGCAGAATTCTCTCCATTTCAAGCCAAGGTCCTCAACGCTCAACTCACCCAGGCCCTGACTCAGCGATGAAGCGTTTGTGTTTTGGCCCGAATAATCAGCTCAGCAGGAAGCCAACATGAGCCTGCGCACTCAGGTCCTTCGGGGCGGAACCTATTTGGCGGTGCGGCAAGGGTTGGGCATGGGGCTCAGTCTGGTGGGCGTTGTCTTTCTTACCCGCACGATTGGACCAGAAGCCTATGGCCTCTACGCGACCACCTACAGCCTTTACAACTACCTCTACACGCTCAGCCAGTGGGGGATCAGCATTTGTCTGATTCGCCGGGAGGGGGAAGCCCAGCGTCAGGACTACGATCAGGCATTCACGCTGTTGCTGCTGTTGGGCGTCGTAGCTGGCTTAGTGGCCCTGCTGGCGCTGCCCTGGCTGGCTTGGTGGGTACGTCTGGAAGGGTTTCGCCCCCTGGCGTTAGCGATGATTTGCGGGTTGCCCTTGAATCTCTTGACCTTGGTACCTTTGGCTCGCCTAGAACGAGAGCTGGATTACCGACAGGTGGCATTGATCGAATTGGCTGGTCAAGCCACCTCCTACGCCGTTGCTATCCCTTTGGCTTTCCAAGGTTGGGGCGCTTGGTCGCTGATCGGCGGTTGGTGGGTGCAACAGTTACTGTCCTGCCTGCTCCTTTATCGAGCTGCTAAGTATCGACCGGCCTTTTATTGGAACCTGGACCTAGCCCGAGAGATGGTGAGCTATGGTCTGGGTTACTCGGCGTCCATGTGGATTTGGCAGTTGCGTAGCCTGGTGAACCCATTGGTAGTGGGGCGTTTCGCCGGAGCGGAGGCTGTAGGCTACGTAGCACTGGCGATCCGCTGGGTCGAGGTTCTCAGTTTTGTGCGCAACGCAACCTGGCGAATTTCGCTGGCGACCCTAGCTCGGTTGCAGGGAGATCGTCAGCGTTTGGCAGCTGCAATCACCGAGGGCATGCGCTTGCAGGTGCTAGCTTTGGGACCATTTTTGTTGGGCTTTGCCTTAGTTAGCCCCTGGTTGCTACCTGTGGTATTTGGCGAAACTTGGCTACCGGTTTTGACGGTTTATCCCTTCATTGCCTTAAGTTACCTAGTCAACACGGTCTTCAACCTGCATTCCTCTGCTTTGTATGTGCTGCGCCACAACTGGCAGGTAACGATCTTTCACGCCGTCCATATTGCTCTATTTGTAGGAGCGGCCATACTGCTAGTCCCCCGATTGGGACCCGTTGGCTATGGCTGGGCAGAAGTTGTCACCCTACTGAGCTACATCGTCATTCACATCTATACGGTGCGAGCAGTAGGTTGGCCAGATTACGGCATAGCTGTTGCTTGGGTTGGAGGATTTGCCCTAGCCCTCTTTTGGCGTGACCTGGGTTGGGGCGCTGGTGTGGGCTTATTGGCCATTGCCCTGTGGCCTCAAACCTGGAGGGTGCTGGGTGGATATATGCAGAGTTTACGGAAGGTGCAACATGGCTGAGCCGCTGGTCAGTATTGTTATCAACAACTACAACTACGGGCAGTTTTTGGGCGAAGCGATTGAGAGCGCTCTGAATCAGACCTACGCCAATGTTGAAGTTGTTGTTGTCGATGATGGCTCAACTGACCACTCTTTAGCCGTGATTAAAAGTTACGGCGAGCAGATTGTGCCTGTGCTGAAGCTCAACGGGGGTCAGGCTTCGGCCTTTAATGCCGGTTTCGCAGCGAGTCGGGGAGAGTTGCTTTGCTTTTTGGATGCTGATGATGTGTTCTATCCTCACAAAGTTCAAGAACTCATCGCTTGTTGGCAGGAAAAATTAGCTCAGCACAGCTGCACAATGCTCTACCATCTGCTGCAAGCAGTAGATCGCTGCAGTAATTGTCTGGGTTATCAAATTCCAGCAGCTCCTCATGAATTACCCAGCAACTTGTATACCTATGCCTGTCAATACGGCTTTCTGCCTTATGCCGCCTCACCTACTAGCGGCATTACGCTGACCCGCACTTTAGCCCAACAAATTTTTCCACTGCCTGAACGCGGAATTCGTACCTCAGCGGATGACTTTATTGTTCGGGCTGCCTCACTGCTTGGTGAGGTACATGGCATCAATCGCATTCTGGGGGAATATCGCATTCATGGCAATAACAACTGGTATGGCAATTCAGGGCCGAAACCCGAGAGCTTCTCGCTGGCCCTAAACGAGTTTCTCAACGACAAGCTTCGGGAGAATAACCGTAAACCAGTAGTTGCCTTCTTTGATTCGATTTACGCCAAAGATTACTATATCCAGCAACAAAAACCAGCAGAGCTTGCCAAACTAGCCTTTAAATCTCTAGCGCGACGGTTCACGCCTTCGATGCTGAAGTTTTTCTGGTCGACCTTAGTTTCAGCAACGCAAATCTATCTTCAAACAGGAGGTTTGAACAGTGCTGGTCAGCATCTTGATCAATAACTACAACTATGGTTCGTTTCTACGGCAGGCCATTGATAGCGCCCTCAGCCAGACCTATCCCCACATTGAGGTCATTGTTGTAGATGATGGTTCCACCGATGATTCGCGTGCAATCATCGCCAGTTATCAGGCTAATGATCAGGGCCGAGTGCAGTCGGTACTGAAGGAGAACGGTGGCCAAGCTTCTGCCTTCAATGCTGGTTTTGCAGCAAGCCAGGGCGATATTATTTGTTTCTTAGATGCTGACGATCTGTTTCTACCAGAAAAAGTCACAGAGGTCGTTCACACCTTTAAAGACCATCCAGAGATCGGTTGGTGCTTTCATCCGCTCAAGCGAATCGATATCGAAACCAATACGTTACTACCGAACAGCGAACCTGAAGGGGCATCTCGGATCTGTGATTTTAGAGCGCAAATTCCTCAGGGCAAGCTGCCTTTTTCACCGCCGCCTACCTCTGGGTTATGTTTCAAACGCTCGTTGCTAGCGCAAATCTTGCCCATGCCTGAAGTCATCCGCATTACCAGCGATAACTACCTCAAACTCACAGCCTTAGTTCTCAACCAGGGTTATTGTCTGGCTCAGAATTTGGCCATCCAAAGAATTCATGGCAACAACGCCTATACGTTCAGAACCGACAAGCAGCAACTGAGAGCCAAAATTCGCATCCTCACAGCCTATTGGATGAAGCAGAAGTTCCCCGCTTTGACTGGCTTTACCCATCGGTTGCTAGCCAATGGCATTAGTACTTGCTGGCGACTCAAGGATGCTGAAGCTAGAGAGGCCATTGAGCAATATCTTGCTAAGCTCAGCCTAGCCGAAAAACTAGAGATTCAAGCGAGAACGCTCTATTACCGCTTGAAGTTCTACGGTCGGAAACTTTAGCTGGAAAGAACTCTTGGAGAGTTAGGACAAGCACCCCTTGACAATGGCTGAGAGAAAACCTCCGATCCTAATTTTTAGCCACCTCTTTCCGCCTGATTTAGGTGGTATTCAAGAGTATATTTACAGCCGTTGCTTACAAAATTCAGGCGAACTGGTTGTGCTTACTAGTGATTTGGGTGGCAGTCAGGATTTCGACATTCAACAGACGTTTCCTATTCATCGCTGGCCTCAAACTCTGCCCCGGCTGCGAATGTTCTACGTGCCTTTGCTGGCTTTTTCCTATAGCTTGAGGCTCTGGTTTAAATATCGCTACCGCTTTGTCGAATGTGCCAGTGGTTACTTGTCTGGTGTCGTCTTTGCTCTCAGCTTCATCTTGCCAATTCAGTATAGTATCTATCTACATGGCAACGATGTACTGAGGTTGAAAGCGCACTGGCTATACCACTGGTTTTATAGCCTCGTATTTAGTCGCGCTCGCCTGATTGTTTGTAATAGTCACTACACTGAATCGCTCTTTAGGCAAATCACAGCTCTATCCGTTCCAACCTTAGTAGTCAATCCCACGATGCGTCCGGCTCGATTTACTCAAACTTCAGTTGACATCCGGACACGCCATTATCTGCCTGAAGAGGCCATTCTGCTGTTCACAGTTTGTCGCTTAGTTGAGCGTAAAGGCGTAGACCGAATCATTGAAGCTCTGCCTAAACTGGATGCCAAAGTTCACTACATCGTGGGCGGTGAAGGTCCTTATCGTTCCGCTTGGGAGCAGTTAGCGCAGAGGCTCAATGTAGCAGATCGAGTGCATTTTGTTGGTCGTATCGCAGACGATGAATTATCTGCTTATTATCAAGCAGCTGATGTTTTTGTAATGCTGAGCCAGCACGATGAACAGCAGCACAGTATTGAAGGTTTTGGCATTGTTTATCTCGAAGCTGGGTATTTTGGCAAACCGGTAGTTGCTTATGCTGTCGGTGGGGTTCTCGACGCTATTGAGAATGGCAGTAACGGTTTACTGCTAGAGCCTCAAGATTTTCCAGGCCTAGTTGATGCCCTCACCTATTTAGTGGAGCATCCAGCCGAGCGTGAGCGTATGGGTGCTTGTGGTCGCCGCCGCGCTACCCGTCCTCAGACTTTCGAGGCTCTCTATGCGCTGCCCAGCCGAGCTTGATCAGGCTGCTTATGGCTGGTCGAGTTATTTACAAAGCCTGATTATCTAGACTAACGCTTGCCGCTCTGGTGCTTGGCTAAGAACAATTGACTAGCAATGATTAACTGAGAGCCACGGATCAAACTATGAACATTCGCCTCTTAGTTTTCTTTAACCTGATTTGGTTCTTGCTGGGTTCACCGGTTCAAGCGCAATTTCGAACACAAAGAGGACGAATTTTAGATGCCCGAGGGCGTGATTTTATCCCAGTTGGCGTCAGCGTCGGCAATATGTTTGAGAAATTTGCTGATGCTAACAACCCTTCTCCCATCGAGGGCAATCGCACCACAGCTCAAGATATTGCGGCAATGCGACGGGCCTGCTTCAACACTGTGCGGGTACCAGTCACTGAGAAGTTCAGCTTGCCTAGAGGCTACGATGCTAGAGGCCGCTTAGTAACCAACCCGTTTTACGATCCGAATTACGATGCTCGGGTCAAAGCTTTTATCAATCGAATCAATGCGGCAGGTATGCTAGCGATTTTAGACGCTCATACCGGATACCTAGACATCACTGCTGATCGCAGTACCAACTATTTACCCTCTCGCAATACTTTGCTTTTTTGGCAACGTTGGTCCCGCTGGCTAGCGCAACAAAATCGAGTATGGGCAGAGCTCTACAACGAGCCTGATCCTGACAACAGACGAGCACCCTTTTGGCAGGGTAGATCCTACAGTTGGAATCAGGTTTGGACTTTGTGGCGCGACGGCGATCTCGCGAGTGGCCATGTGGGCTACCAAAACCTATTGAATGCAGTTCGCGCAGGCGGTTATCGAGGCATAGTCGTACTTTCAGGCCGCTATAATTCTTCGGTATTTTCAGGCATTCCGTCCCTAAGCGATCCAGCAAATAACACGGTCTATCAGGTGCATCGCTACTCCAACACCAATAACGTCAACACTAGCGACATTGCCAATAGCCGCGATTTACGCAGTCTGCAATCCTATGGACGGCCCTGGTATTTTGGTGAGTTTGGTCCTTACAGTGGTAGTGCTA
Organism: Leptolyngbya sp. FACHB-261; assembly: GCF_014696065.1. Taxonomy (NCBI): domain Bacteria; kingdom Bacillati; phylum Cyanobacteriota; class Cyanophyceae; order Leptolyngbyales; family Leptolyngbyaceae; genus Leptolyngbya; species Leptolyngbya sp. FACHB-261. The sequence continues at coordinate 1,026,430 of NZ_JACJPL010000031.1, forward strand.
ACCGAGACTATTCCTGGCCTAGCAAAATTATCGCTTATGCCCGAGCCCGACGAGTTGGGGCATTGGGTTGGCACTGGATTGCTAATCCTAGCCGTTTACCACGTAATGACTACGGGGCAATGTTCGTTGACCGTACCCGTTTTGCCCTCACGCCACAGCATGGTCAAGTTATTTCTGCCTACGCTTGCCAGCTAAGGCGGTGACTATTACTTGAGCCGATTACCAGATTGCGAGAAATTTCTGTCGGTTATTGCCTTGTTATTGATAACTACGGGTTAGCTCCTATGAAAGTGGTTTACCTCATCCAAACGCATCAGAACTTAGAGCAGATCCAAAGACTAGTTCAAACGATCCAGCGTTCTAGCCACACCTCGCGAATTCTGATTAGCCACGATTTCAGTTGTGGCTTGGATCTTAAGCCTCTCGGCCAAACTCTAGGCATTGAGGTCTTAAATGCTAAAGGGGGCCGAGGTGACTTTTCTACAACCCAGGGCTACCTGGACGCAGTTCAGTGGCTGCTAGAACACCAAATTGAGTTTGACTGGCTGATTAACTTATCTGGACAGGACTATCCTACTCAGCCGTTGCCAAAGATTGAAAAATTTTTAGCCCAGACTCAATACGAAGGCTTAATCGAATATTTCGAAGTCCTCTCTCCGCAAAGCCAGTGGCGAATTCATGAGGGGCATAGCCGCTACTTTTACCAATACTGGCGCTCAGGTTACGATCTGGAGGAGTGGCAACGGCTGTGCATTAAACCCTTCCGAATCCTGTTCAACTACATTCAGCCCTGGCTTCGTCTAAATTCTTCCTATAGCCTGATGCTGGGAACTCGGGCTAAGGTTCCCTTCAATGACAGCTTTCGGTGCTATGGCGGCTCGCACTTCAAGACCTTGTCCAGAAAATGCGCCGAGTTTGTATATGAATCTGCTCAGCAGAATCCAGATCTCGTGCGCTACTACCAAAGGACCTGTGTGCCTGAAGAATCTTTTATGCAAACGGTTCTGGTTAACAGTGGCCGCTTCAAGCTCTGCAACGATCCTAAGCGCTATTTCGACTTCCTGGGTAGCCAGGATGGCCGACCTCGTGTGCTGACGGCCCAAGACTACCCAACGCTCAGCCAAGACAATATTCACTTTGCCCGCAAGTTCGACCTGAGACAGGACCGCCAGATCTTCGATTTGCTAGATGCCCGGATCTTGCAGGGAGCATTGAGTTCTTAAAAATTTGTCCTAAATGCCCTAGAGCTTCTCACTTCTCTAAACGCACCACATACCACTGCAAAAACTCACCCGGTCCGAGGTCGATTTCGCAGACCGTATCCAGCAACCGCTTCACTCTGGCTTCTACAGTGGGCAGGCTGAGCAGGTCAGAGGGCAGTTCCGACTCCGGCAACCGACGCAGAACATCACGCAATTTCACCACCATTTCTTCAGAGGTGAGTAATTGCTCTGACTGGTTGGTTTCAAGCACCACATAGTGATTCTCGTCGCCATGCATCAAGGAATCTGCCATGACCTGCGTTTCTCCTCTAGGCCTCACTTAGGCCACTTCACTGGGGGCAACTTGCTTACGCAGCGAGTTAGCGCGGCGACGGGCAATTTCATTGTTGGGCTCTAGCTTGAGTACTTTCTCATAAGCTTCCAACGCTTGCACCGTTAGCTTTTTCTTCTCGTAAGCGTGGGCTAGGTTGTTCAAGGCTGTTGCGTAGTCTGGAACCCGCTCCAGCGCCTCTTTGTATTGCCGGATCGACAGGTCGTACTGCTCCTGGTTGAAGTAGGAAAAGCCCAAGGCATTGTAGATGGGTGCATAGTCCTCAGGCGCATAGTCCTCGGACTCGGCCTTCAACGCCTTCTGAAATAGAGCTGTGGCTTGGGTGTAAAGCCTTTTATCTAAGTAAACAGCGCCCAGCTCGTAATACTCCTGGGGCGTGCCCTTGTTGCCCATCAGCTTGGGTTGCAAGCGGGAGATCGTGGTTTCCAGGCTACGGGTCCGTCGGATTTGCCGAAACACCAGGATCACCACCACGACTAGTATCGCTAGCAGGGTCGAGAGATAAATTGCAGCGAGCGAACTATCCATAGCTCAGCGTCGGTACTTTGTATTTTCAAGGGTGATCTTCCTCAGCCTAGCCCAAGTTGCCGCTACAGAGCTGCGGTGTCTGCAATACAAGTTTACGAAGAAGCACAAAGGGGCGTGAAATTATGCAAAACGGCGCTTCATCTACGAGCAAAGCAATGGGCAAACTGCTAACCTTAAGGCACTTAAAAGATGCCGGTCATCCAGCTACGCAAGTCTGCTGATTCTCTGCAAACCCGGTTCGAAAAAATACTCCCTGTTCAGCACTTGCGAACGCTTAGTTGCGCTTGACTGCTCATTGTCTACCTGTGTTTGAGCTGTGTCTGTTTGAACTGTGCCTAGATCCCTTAGGGGAATTAGCTTAGTCTATTTGGCCCATTTGAATAACTGGAGATTCACTCATGGCTTATGACTCTATCAGTGCTGATCCACAGTCTGCTGTTTCTACCCAGACCCGGGCAGCTGCGGCCCAAATCTGGCAAGAACTGTCTCGCTCCGGCATGGTTGTTAATGCACCCTGCCTAGGCTTTACCGATGCTCGTGCCGAAGAGTACTACATTGATATTCCCGATGAGCAACAGGAGTTGATCGACGTTGCTCAGGCTGCTTTCCCTCCGAAACCAGGCCACTGTGTCATTAAAGAAGCAGGTCATCATTGGTGGCGCTTTGCCCTGCGCTAGTTTTACTAGAGTTTCAAGCATTTGCTTTGGTCATTACAGGACGAAGTACTCAGATTTAGGCTGCTCAGGTTTTGTCAGATGGGCCTGCTGAGTACTTCGTTTCCTGATGATGAAATTTATGCCAGAACCTATGCGAAAATTGCCGGGGTATTTAGGTCAGGCAATGGATCGTTAATGTTGGAAATCTGGACCCCGTGGATTGGCTTAATTGCAGCTCTACTTACCACCTCTAGCTTTATACCTCAAGCGCTAAAAACAATCAAAACGCGTAGTGCTCGCGACTTTTCCTGGCCTTACCTACTGCTGTTTGGTATTAGTGTCAGCCTGTGGGCGCTCTATGGCTTGCTGCGCAATGACGGGGTCATCATCGGCGCGAATCTGGTCACCCTATTGCTCATTTTGGTAATTGGAGCTGTGAAGGCACGCCATATCTAGACCTGTGATCACCTCAAACTAGTCGCCTCAAACCAGTTAAAATGACAGGTCGCATTCAGCTCCAGCAACAGAACTAAGTGAGAGCGGATAATTCAGCCAGGCAGCTAGTTGGGCGTTGGACTGTGAATAGGATCGAGAAGCAAGCTGGTCAGATCAAAATTGAGACTGACTTCCGTTTCTTGAGCTACAAATTCCCGCACGATCTCAAAAGCGGTTTGACAGTGCTCCAGCTTGCACGGGGCTTTCTCATCGCGGTGGATAATCTGATTGCGCAGATCTCTAACCTTCTCAATTTTTCTAAAGGTTTCTAGATCTAGCAGATCAAATAGCTCCAAAATGTTTGAGACTACGCTAGCCGAATAGACCCGACCGTCCCGCAGGTGCTTCATCCGCTCAGATTTAATCCGTTTGCTACCGTCCTCAAACACTGTGTTCTTGGACTCAATTAGGCTACTCCAAAAACCTGACAAATAGGATTCAATCAACATCCAAAGCGACAGGAGACAATTGGCATAATTGCCAAACTTACACTCGCACAGACCTTTGGTAATTTCTGAGAGGGTTTTGATACTGCGATATTCCTTGCACACTACCGCAAGGTTGGTATTCAAAGCACTAAAAATGGACTCTGGCAACTCTAATCTAGGTGTCTCCAGGTTATCGGCATAGCGGTAGTCTGGTGAGAGTTGCACGGTCTGGAATCGATGGGCAAAGCTCAAGCGAGGCGCAAAGCAACCTAGAAATTTGTCTGCCTCAAACTTGACTAGAAAAACATCTTTATCAGTAACCTCTGAGACCTCAAGATACTGAATATCCGGCAACTGTAAAACAGCCGTTTGAAACAGAAGATAAATGCAGTTTAGGTAGTCAAGGTAAGTCAGTTGGCGGTCATAAGCATCACGATTTTTATCGGGTGCTCGGAATCCCTGTTTTAGCTTGAACAGGAACATGCCATCCTTGCAGACCTTCAGAACATAGTCATCAGTTTCATAGGTCAGCGCCTCCTGAATCATCAGTTCGGTCAGACCTATATTTGATTCGTTTGAGCCGTCCTGAGCCTCAGCCAGACGCTTCTGGACGCTTTGTGCGTCCCCCACCCAGAATGACCTGGCTGTATAGAAGCCAAAGAATTTTTCCTCCATCCCTACGCCTCGCTCAATTGAACATGAAGGAAAACGCTACACGCTCTAGCAGGGCGAGTCAAGGCCAGCAGGCGTTTTGCGCGTTCTCGCAGGCAGTTTAGTCTTAGCCTGCTAGCGCAAACCGAGATCAACTCACGCCTCAGGCAGCCCGCTCAGAAAACCCACACCATTTACCAACCAGCCTAAAGCCACTAGCCCCCCTACTAGGGTTAGCGGAATTAAGAGGGCTAATTGTTGACGCGGTAATTCAAAGGCAACAGCGGCAGCCCAAACCTGCCAAACAACAAACCAAAGGAGCACCGCTAAAACGAGAAAGCCACTCAGGGGTGGCCCTAGAGCCAGAGCTGGGGCAATCAGCAACCAGGGTACACTTGCAAATCCAGTCAAACTCAGCACAATTGGCAGGGCCACGGCTCGCCCAAACACATAAGCCAGTGCATTGAGCAAACTAGTCAGTAGCACCCAGCCAGCCAACCCTTGAAGAGCTGCACCAATCATGACCAAGGGGGCAAAGCTGCCCTCAGTCGTGCGCAACACTTCTAGAAGTTTTACTAGCACGACAACTGCCGCCGCTTGGCCGACCGGAGGGAATTGGCGGAGACTTTGAAACGTCGCCTTTGGCTTGAACCACACCCCGTAGAGATTATCCAAAAAGGAGCTAGGCCGGGGCTGGATAGGCGCGCTGGACAATTCTGCAGGGGATTGCATGGTCAGTCGCCTCCGAAGCTTGGGGTGCGTCTATTATCTCATTCCGCTTCCTGCTGTTCAGGTAGCGCTAAAGGTTGGACTAGAGGATTTTGAACTAGGGGATTGAGCCAGAGGTTTTCACGAAGCGGTTGGCTGGTTGATCAGCACGAGTCTGTTATCGCTAAGTTAATAGTGGCGTATTGATAGTGCTGGCAGTGCCTCAAGCTTACCGTCCACGATTCCAGTTGACTGCTGCCTCGCTACTGCTGAGCCTGACTCTACCCTTTTTGCCACCCTGGTCGCCGCTGGTACGAGCTAGCCAGATCTGGGAAGTGGTTGGTCAACCAGTACTGGAGTTGGCGGCTCCGCCCAATGGAGGCATCGCCAAACTAGAGCAGTGGAATACCCGTATAGAAGAAATTGCGGCTGAACTGAGCCCTAACCAAGCATTGACCGTAACGGTTGTGCCTATTCTCGGTCCTGCATCTTCTACCCCCAGGCCAACTCCATTCCCTGCGACCAGTCTGCCATCGTCCTCCCCTGCCGTACCTTTGCCACTGCCTCGACCAGAAGTGATTCGCGCCACGATTCAAATCAATGGCCGGACCCTCTTAGAGATCACACCCGAGGAGGCCCTCAGTCAGGGAGCGGGCTCTGTTGCCGAGCTAGCCAACCGCTGGGCAGATAGCCTGCGCCGCAATCTAAACCGACCAGAAGTGCGCCGCCGCTTAGCCGCAGTCGCTGGGATGCCTCACCAGATTAGCTACGACCGACAAGCCTACCAGCGAGGAATTGAGGCTAGCTCAGACCGAGGGCTATTTCTGAGTAATGGGGCACGCACATCAGGGCAGGTCGTGTTTTGGGAAATTCCCTCAAATCAGGCTTATCAGTACACCGGAATTCTGGCGAGCACAGTACGCAGCCTGCATGGTCAAAGTGCAAGCCCTGAGGCAACATCCACCACGACCCCGGCTGCACCCGCTACGATCTATTTACTGAACCGGCATCGGCAGTTTATTCCCTACGCTCGCGCTGCTTCTCCTTCGCCATGAGCAATCCCCTCCATTCTTCTCTCACAGGCCCCAGCGCCTTCACCTCTTCTCAGCCCACGCCATCAAAATCGCTGCTGACTGGTTTACGTGCCGATCACTTCCGGCATCCTCTAGACTTGCAGGCAACAGAACTGTTACGTCAGTTTCCGGGGCTAGATCTGCTGGTCCGCAACTTGCTGGGCCCCTTAGGCGAAAAGTTTTTCTATTTGGACAACATCGCCTCCAGCGTTTTAGTCGGTGAGAATCAGCTTCCTCACCTCTACCGCCTGCTCCAGGAAGCCTGCGCCATCCTAGACTTGGAGCCGCCCCAACTTTACGTCCGCCAAAACCCAACGCCCAACGCCTATACCTTTGCCATGCGGGGGCGTCAGCCATTCATTGTGCTCCACACGTCTTTAATCGATTTGCTAACTGAGCAAGAGATTCAAGCCGTGATTGCGCATGAGCTAGGCCACTTAAAGTGCGAGCACAGCGTCTACCTCACCCCAGCCAATCTGCTAATTCTGGCAGCAGGCCAACTGCCCGGTTTAGGTGCGGCTGTCGCGCAAACTTTGCAAGCCCAACTTCTAGCCTGGGTCCGCTGCGCTGAGTTTACTTGTGACCGAGCTGCGCTGTTGGTCACTCAAGATCCAGCTCCCATGGTTTCAGTGCTGATGAAGCTGGCGGGTGGTTCTCCCTCCCTATCTGCGCAGCTCAATTACAAGGCATTTCTGGATCAAGCCCGGGCCTATGACGAGATCGACATGGACGAGTTGGGTCAGATGCTTAAGGAATTGCGTACTAGTCAGCTGACTCACCCAGTCCCAGTTCTGCGTGCTCGCGAAATTGATCGCTGGGCACAGGGTGATCAGTATCGAACTTTGCTCAAGAACCGCTACAATAAGGAGCGGTCTGGAAAAAGTCCGGAAGGATCTGGCTCCAGCACGGGCGGATGGCGAAACTGGTAGACGCACCACACTCAAAATGTGGCGACCTTACGGTCATGAGAGTTCAAATCTCTCTCTGCCCATCTCTTGACTGACCCCGATTGCGGACTTTGGTCCAACAGGAAAGCCTGGAGCTGTTTGCTCCAGGCTTTCCTGTTGGTGCCAGCTGCCTACGATCCCAGCACCTTTACCCGGCTAGGTAAAAAAATTAAGCGAGGGGCTTTACATTCTGAAACAAAAGCCTTACAGTTTATTTCATACCTTCCAGGTACGGTTTACCAGACCTGATTACTACCAAACAAGGAATCATTCAAATGACTGCAACCCTCGAGCGCCGCGGCAGCGTGAGCGTGTGGGACCAGTTCTGCGAGTGGGTCACCTCCACCAACAACCGCCTCTACATTGGCTGGTTCGGCGTGCTGATGATCCCCACCCTGCTAGCTGCTACCACCTG